>NZ_JBHYWI010000052.1:0-62733 GCF_042751525.1 Kitasatospora sp. NPDC059408 | reverse complement strand
GCCCTCCGCCGTACCGCGGTCACTCCTTGCCGAGCACCGTGACGTCCAGTTCGTCCGCCGCGTAGCTGGCCCGGATCACCTTCTTGTCGAACTTGCCGACCGAGGTCTTCGGCACCGACTCGACGATCGACCAGCGCTCCGGCAGCTGCCAGGAGGCGATCCGCCCGGCCAGGAAGGCCCGCAGTTCGGGCAGCCCGGCCGTGGCGCCCGGGCGCAGCACGACGGTGGCCAGCGGGCGCTCGCCCCACTTCTCGTCCGGGACGGCGACCACGGCGGCCTCGGCCACCTCGGGGTGGGCCATCAGCTGGTTCTCCAGGTCGACCGAGGAGATCCACTCGCCGCCGGACTTGATGACGTCCTTGGCGCGGTCGGTGAGGGTCAGGTAGCCGTCGGCGGTGATGGTGCCGACGTCGCCGGTGCGCAGCCAGCCGTCCTCGGAGAACTTGTCGTCCGGGCGGAGCGGGTCCTGTCCGGCGCCGCCGTAGTACGCGCCGGCGATCCAGGGGCCGCGCACCTCCAACTCGCCCGCCGCGACGCCGTCGTGGGGCATCCGCTCGCCGCCCGGGCCGATCAGCCGGGCCTCGACGGAGGCCGGGAAGATGCCCTGGGTGATCCGGTAGGGCCACTCCTCCTCGGGGGTGAGGCCGCCGGGCGGCTGGGCGAAGGAGCCGAGCGGCGAGGTCTCGGTCATGCCCCAGGCGTGGATGACGCTGATGCCGTGGCGCTCCTCGAAGCCCTTCATCAGCGACGGCGGGCAGGCGCTGCCGCCGATGACCACCATGCGCAGGCTGGAGGTGTCGTAGTCGCCGGCGTCCAGCTCGTCCAGCAGGCCGCTCCAGATGGTGGGGACGGCGGCGCTGACGGTGGGTCGGACGGCGGCGATCATCTCGGCCATCGGCTTGGGCTGGAGGAAACGATCCGGCATGAGCAGGTTGGCGCCGGACATGAAGGCGGCGTGCGGGATGCCCCACGCGTTGACGTGGAACATCGGGACGACCGGCAGCGCGGTGTCGCGCGGGGTGAAGGCGAAGTTGTCGCCGGTGTTCACCTGGAGGCAGTGCAGGTAGACCGAGCGGTGGCTGTAGAGCACGCCCTTCGGGTCGCCGGTGGTGCCGGAGGTGTAGCAGAGCACGGCGGCCTGCCGCTCGTCGATCTCGGTGCTCCACGGGTAGGCGGTGGGCCGGTCGGCGATCAGGTCCTCGTAGTCGTGGACGGTGCCGGCGAAGCCGGCCAGCACCGAGCGGTCGCCGGGGCCGCTCACCACGATGTGCCTGAGCGTCGGGGCGAGCTCCGGCAGGACGGCGGCGAGCAGCGGAAGGACGGTGCCGTTGACGATGACCACGCGGTCGGCGGCGTGGTTGACGATGAACGACAGCTGTCCGGCGGGCAGGCGCAGGTTCAGCGTGTGCAGCACGGCCCCCATGGCGGGGACGGCGAGGTAGGCCTCCAGGTGCTCGGCGTTGTTCCACATCAGCGTGCCGACGCGGTCGTCGCCGGTGACCCCGAGTTCGTCGCGCAGCGCGTGGGCGAGCCGGGCGGCCCGCGCCCCGACCTCGGCGTACGTCCGGACGACCGGTCCGGTGCCGTCCCACGTGGTGACGGTCGACCGGGCGTGGATCGTGGACCCGTGCTCCAGGATCCTCGCGACGGTGAGCGGTACGTCCTGCATCGTGCTGAACACGGGTCCTCCTTGACCTGGCGGCACCGGCGGGTGCGCCTGCGGCACCTACCGGGCGGTAATGGGCGCGGACGTGCCCGATTGTGCCGTTCCGTCCGGCCGCTGTCAGCATCCCGACCCCGTTGCACGGATCACGGACCGGGCACGGGACCGCGGGGCGCGCCGGCCGCACGTGATACTGGACGCCATGGACGAGAGCCAGGACGGCCCGCAGGTGGGGTGGGAGCCGGTGCGGTTCCGGGTGCCGTGCCCGAACTGCTCGGGCGGGGTGCGGACGCGGGCGCGGCTGGGCGTGCGGGCCGACCGGACGGGGACCGGGTACATCACCGAGACCTGCGGGGACTGCCTCGGCCGGGGCTGGCTGCCGTTCGGCGGCTGACGGGCCCCGGCCGGCCGCTCAGCCCGCCGCGGGACCGTCGACGTAGTCGCGGTCGACGGTGAGGGTGACGCCGCCGTGGGTGTCCTTGACGTTGCCCTGGTACTGGTGGGCCCGCTGGTGGTAGACCCACAGGTCATTGCCGAGCGGGGCGGGCGCGTTGGTGTCGGCGTGGCCGTCCCACTTGGCGTACCAGACGGCGTCCGGCAGCGGGGAGCTGTGGGCCCAGGCCGCGGCGGACAGGTCGGCGATGCCGGAGCTGAAGCTGGAGTAGAACCCGGAGGTGTAGCCGAGCTCGTGCAGCCGCTGGGTCCAGCCGAGGGCGAAGTCGACGACGGCCTGGGCGCAGGCGGAGTCGTTCCTCGGGTACGCCTCCATGTCCATGTAGACCGGGTTGCCCGGGCCGAAGCCGAGCGCCTGCAGCCCGCCGACCGCCTCGTCGGCCTCGGAGCGGCCCTGGTCGGCCGCGTGCGCCGGGTCGATCCGCAGCGGCTTGCGCGCGGGGTCGAGGCACGGCGCCTGGGACCCGGCGTGCACCGGCAGGAACCGCCAGCCCATCCCCCGGGCCTGGCTGACCCAGTCGGCGGTCAACCGGGGCTGGGAGCAGGCGCGCTGGGACCCGCTGGTGTAGATGCCGATCGCGCTGTACGAGGAGTTGTCCCACCACGTCTGCATGGTGGACAGCGGGGGCGCGGTGCAGACGTCGAAGGCGAGGCCGCTGAAGGCGCCGCGGGTTTTGGGCGGGCCCGCGCGGTCGGGCAGCGCGAGCGGTCGGATGGTGGGGAGGGCGACGGCGGCCGGGGCGGTGGCCTCGGCGCTCGCGCCGGTTCCGTCGATGGCCAGCAGGAGCACGAGGGCGGCGGCGACGAGGGCCGTGGGGCGGAGATAGCGCATCAATCCGTGATACTGACGGACCATCGGATGAACGCGTCAACCACGCCGCGCGGCCCGCCCGCGCCCACCCTTTCGGGCGCACCCGTCCGCTTCCGTCCCGAATTTTGTAACGAGCTTGCCCGTTCTGCACTCCTTACGGCAAACTCGTCACCATGCCCACCTCCATGCCCGGCGAAACCGCCGCCCCGACGCCGGCCACCACGGCCGTCGCCGAGGCCCTTGCCATGCCGCCCGCCCCCAAGGGCGAGCCCGCCGGCGAGCGCGGCAGCCGGCGACGAGGCGAGGCGCCCGGCCCCGCGGCACCACCCGATCTCCGGCCCGGCCGGCCCACCGGCCGGCTCCCCAAGTTCCTGCGGCGCCCGGAGAGCATCCCGGCGCCGCTTCTGTGTCTGACCGCGATGTTCCTCGTGCAGACCGGGATCGCGCTCTCCAAGCCGCTCTTCGGCCCGCTCGGGGTCAGCGGCACGACCTTCCTCCGGCTCGGCTTCGCGGCGGTCATCCTGCTCGCCGTCACCCGGCCGAAGCTGCGCGACAAGCGCCCGCGCGACCTCGCCGCGGCGGCCCTGCTCGGGATGGCCTCGGCCGGGATGACCTTCCTGTTCGCCGGGGCGGTCGACCGGCTGCCGATGGGCACCGCGGCGACCATCGAGTTCCTCGGCCCGCTCGCGGTCGCCCTGGTCTTCGCCCGGCGGGCGAGCCACCTGCTGTGGGCGCTGCTCGCGGCGGCCGGAGTCGCCCTGCTGACCCTGCTCGGCGAGGGCGACGGCGGCGGCTCGCTGGACCCGGTCGGCCTGCTCTTCGCGTTCGGCGCGGCCGCCTGCTACGCGCTGTACATCCTGTTCACCGACAAGGTCGGCGCCGCGTTCCAGGGCTTCCAAGGCCTCGCCGTGTCGATGACGGTCGGCGCGATCACGCTGGCGCCGTTCGGCCTCGGCGAGGCGTGGCACGGACTGACCGCGCCGGACGCCTCGCCGGTGGTGCTGCTCGCCTCGGTCGCCGGAGTGTCGCTCCTGCTGCCGGTGATCCCCTACGCGCTGGAGATGACCGCGCTGCGGCGGATGCCGCAGCGGGTGTTCAGCGTGCTGGTCAGCCTGGAGCCGGCGGTCAGCGCGCTGGTCGGCCTCGTGGTGCTGGGCCAGCTGCTGGGCGTGCCCCAGCTGGCCGGGATCGGCTGCGTGGTGGCGGCCAGCGTCGGCGCGACGCTGACCGGGCGCAGGTGAACTCCTGAGGAGGTCTCAGGGCCAGAGCAGCGTGCGGGACCACTCGGGGGTGCGCACCGGGCCGGTGCGGGTGTAGCGGAGGCGGATGTGGCGGCGCTCGGCGTCGCCCTGCCAGTACTCGACCTCGTGCGCCCAGAGCGTGTAGACGGCGTGGCCGGCCGCGACGGCGTCCGGCGTGGCCTCCAGGCGGCGCCGGGCGACCGCGACGGCCTCGTCGTACTCCTCCAGCGAGGCCAGCGGCTCGCTCTGGCGCCCGACCAGCGCGCCCACCCGGGCGGCCGGGGAGCGGGTGGCGAACTCGGCGGCCGCCACCAGGTCGGCGGCCCGCTCGACGGTGCCGCGGACCCGGACCTGCCGGCCCAGCTGCGGCCAGTAGACGGTCAGCGCGGCGGCCGGGTGGTCGGCGAGATGACGGCCCTTCGGGCTGTCGGCGGCGGCCGAGAACACCCAGCCGGTGCCGCTCGCGTCGACGTCGCGCAGCACCAGCACCCGGGCGTCCGGCAGGCCGTCGGCGTCGACCGTGGAGAGGGTGACCACCTGCGGGTCGAGCACGCCGGCGTCCAGGGCGGTGGTGAGCCAGTCCGCGAACAGCGGGCCGGGCTCGGCGGGCGCGGCCTCGGCGTCGAAGGTCGGCAGCGGCCGGGCCATCGGCGGACGGCCGAGCAGCAGCTCGGGCACGGACCTCGGCTCCGGCCGGGGCTCGTCCCGGTGCTCATCGCGGTGCTCGTCCCGCGACTCGGGCCGCGACTCGGACCTCGGGTCCGGGCCGGGTGCGGACCCGGCCTCGCCCGGGCCGGTCAGGCCCTCCTCCTCCGCTGCCATCGCGCCCTTCCTTCCGGTCGCCGCGTCCGCCGCCGCGGCCGGCCGGGCCTTCCTGGACCCGGGCGCGCGCGGTGTGCTGTCGGGCGCAACCGTACCGCCGCCGTCGGACGACTCCGGGCGCGGGCCCTGGCTGTACGCACCCGGACGGTTGACGGCGGCGGTCCCCGGAGCCGTTCGGGCGGCCCCGGCCCCGGACGCACGCGTGGGCGGTGCCGGTGACGGCACCGCCCACGAGGCCGGTTCGCGGCGACCCTTTCCGCTGGCCGGTCATGCGCTCGTCGCATCGATCGCGACCGTTCCGAGCCCCGCCGCGGGTGCTCAGCTCACCCGCGGCCACCCACCTCCGGCGCCCCCGCCGACGGTGGAGTGCGCCCGGATCAGTGGAGGATCGGCGCGAAGACGATGTTGACGTTCTTGTTGGACTGGTCGGCCAGGATGGTGCCCGCGTTGTCCTTCGCGGCGAGGGTGTTGTTCTGGTTCGAGGCGCCGGAACCCGTGGCGGTCTGCTGGGTGGAGACGTAGTTGCCGTCGACACCGCCGAAGACGTTCCCGGTGCCGGTGTTGGAGACGACGCCGGCGTTGGAACCGGCGCCCGCCATCGCACCGTTGTCGGCCGCCGCAGCACCGGCACCAGCGAGCAGCAGACCGGCCGCGAGCGGAGCGGCGACCAGGAAACCGGCCACCCGACGGGTGTGGATGCGAACCATGAGAACCTCCAAGAAAACGGTAAATCGTGCAATGTGTGCGGGAGTTCGCCGGCCAGACGAACACCTGCGGGCTGCGACGCCGAGAGACAGACTTCCGCAACAAATCGACAAAGCACCACCTGACGGAGCAGTTTTCGCCCGTTAGCGTGATATCCACCAAGGCCCCGCATAACGGCACGACAGCGGGACAGCGCTTCGACACACCTGTCCTGAGCTGGGATTTCATCCGAACGGACGCCCTGTGAAGCCCTACCCGACCCCGCGCGAGGCCGCGCGAAGGAGCGCACGGAAAAATCACCACACCACCCTGGGCGCGCAGCAAGGGGAGACACGCCCCCGAAAAGTTCGACGACCCGACCATGTCGACAATCGGCGACTTATGAAGACCATCATTCAGGAATGATGCTGCGACCGTCGGAAGATCAGACCATCTTGCCCGGATTGAGGATTCCCAGCGGATCGAAGACCGCCTTCAGCTGCCGCTGCAGGTCCAGCGCCACCGGCCCCAGCTCGCGCGCCAGCCAGTCCCGCTTGAGCAGCCCGACCCCGTGCTCGCCGGTGATCGTGCCGCCCAGCTCCAGACCGAGCGCCATGATCTCGTCGAAGGAGCGCTGCGCCCGTGCCGTCTCCTCCTCGTCCGAGGCGTCGAAGATGACGATCGGATGGGTGTTGCCGTCCCCCGCGTGGCTCACCACGCCGATGGTCAGCGCGTGCCGCTCGGCGATCGCCGCGACACCGTTCAGCATCTCGGCCAGCCGCGAACGCGGCACCGCCACGTCGTCGATCATCGTGGTCCCCAGCCGGTCCAGGGCAGGGAGCGCCAGCCGCCGGGCCGCCAGCAGCAGCTCGGACTCCGCCTCGTCCTCGGCCGGCACGACCTCCGTCGCCCCCGCCGACCGGCACAGCTCGGCCACCCGCGCCAGCTCGGCGGCCCGGTCCGGCCCGTCGAAGGCCACCAGCAGCAGCGCCTGGGTGGACGCCGGCAGGCCCATCCGCCCCATCTCGTTGACCGCCCGCACGCTGACCGCGTCCATCAGCTCCATCAGCGACGGGGTCAGACCGCCCGCCATCACCGCGCAGACCGCGGCCCCGGCGGCGTCCGCGCTCGGGAACTCCGCCGCCAGTGCCAGCTGCGGCGGCGGGGCGGGCCGCAGCGACAGCACCGCCCGGACCACCACGCCCAGCGTGCCCTCCGAACCGACCAGCAGCCGGGTCAGGTCGTACCCGGCCACGCCCTTGGCCGTCCGGCGGCCGGTGGACAACAGGCGCCCGTCCGCGAGCACGACGTCCAGCCCGAGCACGTACTCGCTGGTGACCCCGTACTTCACGCAGCACAGGCCGCCGGCGCCGGTGCCGATGTTGCCGCCGATCGTGCAGGACTCCCAGCTGGACGGGTCCGGCGGGTAGGACAGGCCCAAGTCGGCGACGGCGCGGGAGAGTTCGGCGTTGACCACGCCCGGCTCGACGACCGCGATCCGGTTCACCGGGTCGATCTCCAGGATGCGGTTCAGCTTCACCAGGGACAGCAGGACGCAGCCGTCGACGGCGTTCGCGGCACCGGAGAGCCCGGTCCGCGCGCCCTGCGGCACCACCGGGACGCGCAGGTCGGTGGCGGTCCGCAGGACGTGCTGCACCTGCTCGACGGTCTCCGGGAACACGACGACGGCGGGCGTCCCGGCGGCGCAGAACCCCGCCATGTCGTGGCGGTAGGCGTCCAGGACGTCCTCGTCCACGACGACCGCCCCGGGCGGGAGCCCCTGCGCCAGCCGATCCGTCAGATCACCCATCGCCGCCTCCGCTCACCGCCCGCAGTCGTCCCCCGCACTCTGCCCGCCGGGCGAAGCCCCGGCAAGTGGGCCCTGCGTGGCAGGAGGTGGGGAACGGCTCCGCCGGGGAGCGGGCAGGGGGAAGGAGGCGGAGGGCCGTACAGGCGCCCCGGCAAGTGGGCCCTGCGTGGCAGGAGGTGGGGGGACGGCTCCGCCGGGGAGCGGGCAGGACGTGGGGCGGAGGGCCGTGCAGGCCCCGGCGGGTGGGCCCTGCGGCGCAGGGTGGGGGGCGGAGGGCCGTGCAGGCCCCGGCGGGTGGGGCCGACGGGGCCTGCGTCGCGGGTTACTGCGGCTCGACGGGTTCCTGGAGTTCGGTCACCCAGTGGGCCGGGTCGTCCGGGCACTCCAGGTAGAGCTCGCGGGCGTAGCCGGTGGAGCGGTAGCCGTTGGCCTCGATGAAGTGGGCCAGCTCCTGGAAGGCGCCCACCGCGTCGTCCATCGACCCGCGGTGGACGACCGTCGCCGCGTGGTCGAGCGCGGGCAGGTCGACCACGTCGAAGTCGTGCTCCCCCGCCCGCACCCCCGGCCCGACCGGGACCGCGGCGCGGACCAGCACCGCCCCGCCGCCCTCCGGGGCCTCCTCGTAGCGGGCCACGGCCGGGCCGGTCTCGGCCACCCCCGCCGCCGCCAGCCGGCGGCACAGCTCGGCGAACAGCGGGCCGATCACCGGTCCGATGTCCTCCGGCTGGTAGCTCGCCGCCACCGCGCTCAGTTCGGCCGCCCGGACGGACGGCACCGGCTTCACCACGACATCGTGCGTGGACATGGTCCCCTCGCTCTCGATCGTCCGGAGTCTCGCCCGCACCCGGGCCAGTCGCCGCGTGTCCGCCGCGATCGCCTCGGCCAGTTCGGCGCGCCGCAGCCGCAGCATCCCGCGCAGTTCGGCCGCGTCCACCTCCTCGTCCAGGACGGCCCGCACCTGCTGGAGCGTGAAGCCCAGCTCCTTGAGCGCGATCACCCGGTTGAGCCGGGCGAGTTGGGCCGCCTGGTAGAAGCGGTAGCCGCTGACCGGGTCCACCCGGGCGGGGTGCAGCAGTCCGATGGCGTCGTAGTGGCGCAGCATCCGCACCGACACCCGGCCGTGCCTGGCGAAGTCTCCGATGTTCAACATGGTGCTCCCAGTGCACGGCCTCCCACGGTGTCAGGGTCAAGCCCCGCTGCCCGCAAAACGCGAAGGCGGGTGCCGACTCGATGTCGGCACCCGCCCTGAGCAGGTGTTTTCCCCTACCGGCGGAGAGCGTGGGATTCGAACCCACGGTGACGGGTCACGCCACGACAGTTTTCAAGAACAACTTCGTGGAGATTCCTGCACCGACTCTGAGCAGGGGAGACACCGCATCAGCGGTCTCGACGTCGAGTCGTGGCCCACATCTGGCCCAAGATCGGGCTTAGCTGTCGACGCGCCACCCGTCGAACGCGGCGAGCGCCAGTGCCCGCGCCTCGACCACAGCCATGCGCGCCGACCGCTCACCCTCGTGCACGTGCGCCGCCTGGCTGGTGCTCTGCCCCGGCCACTTGCGGTACAGCAAGCCCGTATCGGCACTGAACCATCCACGGCTCACCGCGTTCAGGGCGAGCAGCAGGCCTGTGTCCTCGGACGCAGGAAGCGCCATCCAGCCGCCAAGTGCCAGGAGCAAGTCTCGCCGGACGCAGAGCGTTGCCGGGTGCACCTGAGCTCGGAAGTCGTTGGCTCGCCAGTGCTCAAGCACGGCGCCACGGTCGATCGGGCCTTCAGGCGGGTCCTGATCGAAACCGACTGTGGAGCCGTCGGGCAGGAGATCGAGCACCCGCGATGTGCTCCAGCAGATGCCAGGGGTCTTGAGCGCCACCAGATCCCGGGCCAGCGTGCCCGGAGTCAGCATGTCGTCGGCGTCCAGGACCTTCACGTACTCGCCCTCGGCTCGCGACAAGGCCAGAGTTCGGGCAACACCTGCGCGCCCGTGGCGCCCCTGGCCGAAGCTGATCCGGGAGTCGTCGGGAACGTGCGGCGCCACATCGCCCGTCTCTCCGTCCTCCTGGATGACCCACTGCCAGCCCCATCCCTCGGGAAGCTGCTGGTCGACGAGCGACTTGTAGGCATCGCCCAGGAATGATGCCGACGGGCCGTGCACCGCCGTGATGACGGAAACGATGTTGGTCATGCTCACCACCTTGTCAGCTTGCTCGTGAAGACCAGCTCAGTCCGGTCACCCGGAAGGACAACGTCCGACACCTCAACCACCCGGTCGTTGATGTCGATGCTGATCTTTCGGCAGATGAACACCGACACGCCCGCCGACAGGTCCAGGTCCTCGACTTCTTCGGGCGTGGGCGGCCGAGCCCGGAACGTCTCTACGATCCGGTCCAGCTCGATTCCGACCGTCCAGAGCTGGTTTTGAGTACCTCCAGGCCAAGGCTCTTGGTCGTCACGCAGCAGGTCAGGGTTGCCGGCAATCATGTCGAGCACCAGGTAGGACTCCGCACGGTTGAGCGGGGCCAGCTCCTCCCGGTTCCGGGTTCGGTAAGTCCGACGAAGCAGAGTCGTGCCCTCCGGCACGCCGAACTCCTTCGCAAGCTCCCCTGACGCCGACACTTGCGCGTACTTGGCTTCGAAGACCAAATCACCAATGGTCAAACCGGTGTCGCGCTCGGTCGCGCCGGTCGTGATACGCACGGATTCAGGCTGGCGGGCGCGGTCTTTCTCCCACTGGTGACGAGCTCCGTCCCGGACGACCTTGGTCGGCTCCTTCCGAACGAACGTCCCCCGACCATGCCGCTTCTCGACTAGGCCTTCGGCCTCCAAAACGCCGACTGCCTGCCGCAGGGTCGGCACGCTCGTTCCGTACTGCTCCGCTAGGGCCGTCTCGGCCGGAAGCCTGTCACCAGGCTTGCGCTGACCTGCGCGGATCTCTTCCCGCAGCGCGTCTGCGATGCGCTCGTACTTCTTCGCCATGGTGGCCTCCGCCGTCCCTCAGTGCGTGACTCGCCAAGGATAAGTCCTCAAGAGGAGTTGACGACTTCCTGAGAACCCGTCATAGTCATTCGCAGCTCCTAAAGAGGACTTGAGGACAAGACCTCAAGATGTCTTTAGGGCTTGCTTGACCTGCACAAATGCCCTGCCTGGGCGGCGTAACAGCCCTCTGGCCGGGTGCACGTGAGCTGAGGCGGAGGACGCTGCAATCTCCGCAAAGGCCAGGGGACAGGGGTTCGGCAAGGTCCGGCCCTGACTGGCGAGGTGGCCCGGCGACCGCGAGCAACGGCCGGAGGGTGGGGGCGTGGCCCCCCTTGCAGTGCGTGTCCTTTACCCGCTCGACCAGAGGAGGTGTCCCGTGAAAACGATCGACCGCGCGAGACATAGGTCGCCTCGCCGCGCCAACGGCCGGTGAGGCTTCGACCAGCGCTCACGGTGCCCGGCGTCCTGCCGTTTCGGCGGCGGTACGTCGGGCTTCCGCGGACGCTCGTCGGTGTCCGATCCCTACACGGCTGCGGCCCCGGTGGTGGTGCACCGGGGCCGCTCAGGGCCGTCCGAGTGAAGGAACACGACCCATGAAACTGATTGTCGCAGGCCAGGACGCGCTGACGCCGGACGAGTTCAGGGAACTCGCCTTCGGCTTCGGCATCGACGCCGAGCTGTTCGCCGGGGTCGAGGGTGAGTCCGCCGAGGACCGCCGGGCCCGGCTCGATGTCGCCCGGGAGATCCTGCGGGACCTGGACAGGCCGGCTGCCCGGTTCGCGTCCGGGTTGATGCGTACGGCCGAGCGCCGCCGGGTGCTGACCTGGAAGGCGGCGGCGTGATGGCACAGCTCCACAGCCTGCTCAGCGGTGCGGCGACCCGCACCCCGCACCTGACTGCCCGTCCGGCCGCCACCGTGCTCACCGAGGTGCGCCCGGACGACGGCGGGGACCTGCGCGGCGCCGCCTGCGCCGGCCTGGACACCGACTTGTTCTACCCGGAGCAGGACGAGGACGTCGAGGTCACGGAGGACATCGCCGCGAAGGCCGAGTGGGCCGAGCGCCGAGCGCGGATGATCTGCGCCGGCTGCCCGGTCCGCACGATGTGCCTGGAGCTCGCGCTCAAGCGCCACGAGAAGCACGGGATCCTCGGCGGGCTGAACGCCCGCGAGCGCGCCTCGCTGCACGAGCGCCGCCTGAAGATCGCCGCCCGCGAGCGGCGCGCCGCCGGGGGTGCCGCGTGACGACGATGATCGCCCCGACGGCCGTTTCAACCCCGGCCACGCCCACTTCAACGACGCGGCCCGCCGCTTCAACCACGAAGACGACGGCCCCGGGCATGCTGATGCTCGGGCTGACGATCCTGGCCGCCGTCGGCGGTGCGGCGCTCGCCGGCATCGGCTTCAGCGGCTCCTACGCGGCGCTGCGGGACCTTGGTTTCAGGCATGGCTTCGGGCCTTTCAGCTACGCGTTCCCGGTCGGTGTGGACGCCGGGATCGTGGCCCTGCTGGCGATGGACCTGCACCTGATCCGCAAGGGCACCCCGTGGCCGATGCTGCGGCTGCTGGCCCACGGTTTCACCGTCGCGACGATCTATTTCAACGCCGCCTCGGCCGGGCCGCTGCTGGCCGATCCGACCGGCACCGCGATGCACGCGGTCATCCCGGTCATGTTCGTGGCGGTGGTGGAGGCCGGGCGGCGCCTGGTCATCCGGATCACCCGGATCGAGGCCGGCCACCAGCGCGACGGGGTGCCGCTGCACCGCTGGATCCTCGCCCCGTGGCCGTCCTTCAGGATGTACCGGCGGATGCGCCTGAACGGCATCGCCTCCTACGACCGCGCGGTCGAGCTGGAGCGCGAGCGCCTGGTCTACCGGGTGATGCTGGAGCGCGACCACGGCAAGAACCCGGAGAAGATCCCCTCTGACCTGCTACTTCCTCTCACCATGGAGCGGTTCGGGCTGAGCGTGGACGAGTCCCTGGCCCTGCCGATGGAGGCCGACGAGCGGGCCCGGCTGCGGGCCGAGCGCGAGGCCGCGTTCGAGGCCGAGGCCACCGTCCGGGCCGAGGCCCGCGCCGCCGAGGTCCAGATCTCCAGCCTGCGCACGGCCGGCCGGGTGGAGGCCGCCGGGTACGAAGTCGGCGCCGAGACCGCCACCGCCAAGGCCCACGCCCACGCCCGGACCGTGGCCGCCGGCCGCGAGGCCGAGGCTGCCGAGCGGCTCGACCAGGCCGAGGAGGAGCTGAGGGCCGCCGCCGCCGAACAGGACGCCGCCGAGGCCCGCCAGCGTGCCGCTGAAACCGACCGGGCCGCCGCTGAAACAGAGCAGGCTGCCGCTGAAACGCGGCGCCGTGCGGCTGAAACGGACCGCGAGGCCGCCGCTGTCGAGCGGGCCCGCGCCGAGGACGAGCAGGCCGCCCAGGCCGCGCGTCTGAGTGCGGCTGAAGCAGCCAAGGCCGCGGCCGAAGCGCAGGAGGCTGCCGCTGAAGCGGGCCGCCGCGCGGCCGAAGCCGAGCGCGACACGGCCGCCGCCAAGCGCGCCCAGGTCGACACCGAAGAGGCCACCGAGGCCGCCCGGCTGCGTGCCGCTGAAGCCCGCCGGCACGTGGCTGAAGCGGAGCTGCGCGCGGTTGAAGCGGACGACGAGGCCGGCCTGACCCCCGCCGCCCGCGCCACCCGCCGCGTCGCCCGGATGATCCTCGCCGCCGACGCCAACGGCGACCCGGAGGCCGTGAGCCTCAAGGCCATCTCGGAGGCCCTCGGCGTGTCCATCGCCACCGCCTCCGGCCGCCGCGCCGAGGCCGCCGACCTGCTCGCCACCGGCTACAACCCCGGAAGGACGCTCTCGTGAACACCGTCACCGAGGCCCCCGACACCGCCGCCGATCAGATCAAGGCGGCCGGAACCCTGATGTCCCTGCTCACCGCCCACGCGCACCTGCGCGCCCCGGCCGTGCAGCTGGAACTCCAGATCGTGCCCGGCACCTACACCTTCGTGTGGGGGCTGAGTATCTCCCTGCACGACGGCGTCGACTACTTCGAGCAGTGGCGCCAGGCGCTCGGCCTCGACCCCGCCGGCGTCGAGCTCAAGCAGCGCGGCGAGACCAGTTGGCTGACCGTCACCGGCATGCACGCCGGTATCCCGGTCAGCCTGTCCGGCTTCTTCACGCTCGACCCGGGCGACGACCAGTGAGCCGCCCGCGTCACTGGGACCCGGACGGCTCGCGCCACGGCGGCACCCCGACCTACCCGTGGCGGATGGCTCCGCGTGGCCTCTTCACCCGCCGTCAGCTCCGCGCCCGGGGCCTGCGGCCCGGTGGGCAGGACGTCGCCGCGCAGGTCATGTGGCGCTCCCGCTTCGGCGGGACCCGCCCCGCCTACCTCTACCGGCTCGACCGGGCCAAGCCCGTGCGGCCGATGACCCCCGCGAAGGCCGCCGCCCTCGCCAAGGCCAACGCCGCCCGCCGCACCTGCCCCACCTGCGGCACGGACGCTGGCTACGTGCTCCCCGCGCACCTCGGCACCTGCCTGCCCTGCGCCGACGGCCTGCCGATCGCCGCCTGAAACCCCCTCCCTGACATGCTCCGCCGCCACCTGAGCAAGGAGACCCCTGTCATGTCCGTGACCGACATCAGCATCGTCAGCTTCGGCTACCTGCACGACGCCCCGCCGCCCGCGCACCTGACGCTGGACCTGCGCCTCCACTTCAACGACCCCGACGTCAACCCCGCCCTGCGCTACATGACCGCCGAGGACCTGCCGGTCCGCGCCGCCGTCCTGGCCACCCCCGGCATTCAGGAGCTCATCGCCGGCGCCGCCGCGGTCGTCGACGCGTACGACTTCGGACCCCAGGACGGGCCGCTCACCATCGCCGTCGGGTGCGCCGGCGGTCGCCACAGGGCGGCCACGGTGGCCCGCGTCCTCGCCAAGCGCGTCGGCAAGACCGGCGTGCCCGTCCACCTCACCCACCGCGACCTGGCTAAGCCGGTCGTCAACCGCTGAAGGAGCGCCCACACATGACGACCGCTACGGCCACCGTTCTCCACCCCGTGCCGGTGGAGGCCACTCACGCCTGGGTGATCACGCTCCAGCGCCCCGCCGCGGGCGGCCTGGCGACGGTCACTGTCGACGGCGTCTACGCCGCCCAGCCCGGCACCACCCGCCAGGACGCCTACCAGGAGATCCGGGCCTGGGTCGCCGAGCAGCACCCGCACATGGCCGGTGCCAACGTCCTGTTCTTCTCCCTGGAGCCGAACCGGCTCTGACCAGCCATCACGGCCCGGAACCGCCGGAAGCTCGCCAGCAAGAGCGGTTCCGGGCCTTCCGCCCTCCGCAGAGAACCGGAGCGCCCATCATGACCGAACCTCCTGCCCCGACGCTGGTCGAGGTCGTCCCCGCCCCCGCGAACCAGCCACCCCCCGCCCCCGCCGACAGCTCCAAGCCCGCGCCCGCAGCGCCGCCGGGCGCGGTGCCCGGGGTGCCGCTGGCAGTGGCCGTCGCCAACGCCCTCGGCGGCCTCGGCGCCGGCGCCCTCTCGCTCGGCGGCCCCGCCCCGCTCGCCGTCGCTGGCGCGGCCGGTGGTGTCGCCGTGGTCGGCGGTCTCGTCCGCCGGGCCCGCAACCGCCGCACCACCACCCCGCGCCCGGCACCCCGCCGCCAGACCGCCGCGGCCCGCTCGGCCGCGGGCGGACTCGCCCCGGCCCCGCACCGTGGCCCCGCCCGGCACGCGGGCGGCGCCTACTCGCCCGGGCAGCACCGGCAGCCCGCCGGCCACCGCACCACGGGCGCCAACTCGACTTCCCCGTCGCCGGGTTACCGCCCCGGGCCCGCCGCCGTCCACGCTCCGCGCACCGCAGACCCGAAGGGACCGAGCGCCATGGCGCGAACGGCCGGAACCATCCCCCGCACCACCCGAGGCGGCGGGTCCGCCGCCGCGCGGGCCGCCGACACGATCCCGGGCCAGAGCAGGGACGGGCGCCCGGCCAGCCGCGGCGGGGGCGGGCTGCGGCACCGCTCCTCCGCAGCCGCACACACCCTGGCCCGGGCCGCCTCCCGTCTGCCGGGCGGCGACGCCTGGACGGGCGGAGCACAGGACGGCCGGCGGGCCGCGCGGGACCAGCAGCGGCTCGCCCGGGTCGCCGAGCGCACCGCCCGCCGAGTCGCCAAGGGCCAGGCCAAGGCCGAACGGGCCGCCGGGATCGACCCCGCCACCGGCGCCGGCGCCCGCCCGAACGGGCCCGCCGCCCGGACGGGTTC
Organism: Kitasatospora sp. NPDC059408; assembly: GCF_042751525.1. Lineage (NCBI taxonomy): Bacteria > Bacillati > Actinomycetota > Actinomycetes > Kitasatosporales > Streptomycetaceae > Kitasatospora > Kitasatospora sp. NPDC059408. Next base: position 47,024 of record NZ_JBHYWI010000052.1, on the reverse strand, counting down.
GGGGGTGTCGCCGGTGCAGGCGACGGCACTTCGCCGCTCCGCCAGGCGCCACCGGGCCCGCATGGCCGGGGTGGCCGCCGCGACCGGCCTCGTGGGTCTCGCCTCGGCCGTCGTGGGCAACTGGCGCCACCGCGGCCGGGTGGCTGGCCACATGCGCCGCACCTGGCAGCGCCTCACGGCCCGCGCCCGCGCCGTCCGCGAGGCCCGGGACGCCGCGATCCTCGGCACCCCCAACCCCGCCGACGCGGACGCCACCGCCGCCGGGCCGGCAGCCGTGCCCGTTCCGGCCGAGACCGTCAACGTGCCCGGCCGTCCCGCCCCGGCCCCGGCCACGGCCGGATTCGAAGGTGTCGGCGCGTGGACCATCGACAGGCGCGGCCTCCCCGTCCCCTACGTCCCCTGCCTCGGCCACGCGGCCCCCGACCCGATCACCCTCGGCAAGCCCACCACCAAGGAGAACGCCACCGTGACGACGCCCCTGGACGGCACCGCCTCCACGTTCAACCTCACCTCCGCCGCGGACGTCCTGCTCCAGGCCGCGACCACCTTCGACCCCGAGACGATGATCGAGTTCGGGGCGTTCGCCGACGACCTGCCCGTCGCCTACGCCACCATCCAGGAAGTCCTCCGGGTCCTGGCGGAGCTCGCCGCCGAGCGTCTGCCGCTCGACCCGTCGGTCGTCGAGGAGATCAGCCAGGGCTACCAGGCCATGGGCCGCGTCGTCCACGCCCTCGAAGAGGTCGGGCCCACGTTCCGCCAGGCCCACGCCGAGGACCTGGAGCGCCACGAGAACCCGCGCAACGGCCTGGAGGCCGAGCGGAAGTGGAACGTCTGACCGCTCAGCGCCTCAACCCCCAGCACCCACACCCCCTTCCGGGCCGTCCACACCCTGTGGACGGCCCGGCCCGCATCCGGCTGGAGACGCCACCGCCATGACCAAGACCACCAAGAACCCGCCTCTGATCGACTGGACGGCCGGTCACGGCCTGCTGTCCGGCACCCTGAACGGCACGGCCGGGGCCCTCACCGTCACCGCGCTGGGCCACTCCGCCGACATGCCCGCCACCTGGGCCCTCGCGGCAGGAGCCGCCGGGGCCCTCGGCACCCTCGCCGCGGGCCTGCGTCGGCGCCTGACCGTCGCGACAATCACCTTCCGCGGCGCCTGCTGGATGGCCGCCGGCGGCTGGTCGTCCTGGGCCCTCGCCCACGGCGGCCCCTGGCAGTGGCCCGAGATCGGCACGCTGGCCGTCGCCGGGATCGCCGCCGGCACCCTCGGCGCCGCGTTCGCCGCCCACGAGGAAGTCGAGCAGGCCAAGCGCGCGCACCTGCTGCTCATCGGCGCCCGCCGCCAGCTCGCCGCCGAGTGGACCGACCGCATCCGCCGCGTCTGCTCGGTCGAGGTGACCGTGCTCGGTGTCGAGCACTGGCCGTCCGGCGCCGGCTACACCCTGGAGATCGAACTCCCCGAGGGCGGCACCACCCGACGCGCCATCACCGACCGTGCCGAGGGCCTTGGTTCGGACCTGGATCTGCCCGACGGCTGCGGCCTGCAGGTCATGCCCGGGATCTCCCGCCGGCGCGTGCTCATCCAGGTCACCACGAAGGTCCTCGCTGATGAACTCCTCTTCTCCGTCGAGGAGATCGAGTCGACCACCACCGTCAACAACCCCATCCCGGTCGCCCTGCTCTCCGACGGCGCGCGGGCCGAGATGGACCTGCGCCAGGCCTCCACGATCGTCACCGGCCCCACCGGCAGCGGCAAGACCAACTGGCTCCACACCCTGATCGCCCGGCTCGACCAGACGAACGACACGCTGGTGTGGGTGATCGACCTCAACGGCGGCTCCATCGGCCTGCCCTGGCTCAACGCCTGGCGTGACGCCCAGCTCGGCCGCGAGGGCTCGCGCTGGGCCGACGCAGACATCCCCGTGCCCGGTGTCGACTGGGTCGCCTCCACCGTGGAGGAGGCCAAGCGCATGCTCGCCGCCGCCGTCCGCATCGCCAAGGCCCGCAAGGTGGCCTACCAGGACGCGATGCGCGACGCCAACGACGACAAGCTGCCTGTCGGCCCGACGGTCCCCGAGATCGTCATCATCATGGACGAGGGCGCCGAGGTCGCCGCCACCCGCGAGGCCCGCGCCGTGCTCGCTGGCGTCTCCGAAGTCGTGCGCATCGCCCGCGCCATGGCGATCCGCGCCGTCATCTCGGTCCTGCGCGTCACCCAGGACGTCATGCCCGACCCGTTGGTGCGCAAGATGGCCTCCAACCGGCTCGCCACCGGCGCCCTGGAGGACTCGGAGCTTGGCCACCTGTTCGGGTGGCGGGCCCTGCGGGCCGAGGACAGCTTCTCGGGGAAGGGGTCGGTGCTGGTCGGCACGGAGGGCAAGCAGCCCGCCAAGGCCCGGCAGTCCCGCATCAAGCCCGATGTGATCGAGGAGATCACCGCCCTCACCGCCCGCCGCCGCCCCGCCCTCGACGCCCCCTCGCTCGAAGCGGCCGGCACCGACTACACCGACCGCTGGCTCCTGGAGCGCTGCGGCCACCTGTGGGCAAACGCCGAGCCCGTCACAACCCCCGCCGGACCCGTCGCCCCCGCGGCCCCGGCCATCGGCGGTACGACCGCCGCGCCGGCGGGCGGGTGGAAGGCCACCGCCGGATGGGACAAGCCCGCCGAGGCGCCGCTCGACGATCTGGAGTCGATCTGGCGCTTGCCCTCCGCGGTCGAGCCCGTCGTCACCCCGGCCGGTACCGACTGGGCCGACCCGTCGACCTGGTCCACCGGCCGCAAGGACAACGCGCCCGAGCCCCCGGGCGCGAAAGACGCCGCGCTCGGGCTGCTGCGCGAGGCCGGCCCGGAGGGCACCGGCGCGAGCGCCATGGAGCGGGCTCTGAAGGACACCTACGGCACCCGCCGCCCGGTCCTCCAGGGCTGGCTCAAGGCCTGGGTCGAGAGCGGCGACGCGGTCCGGATCGGCGAAGGCAGCAAGACCCGCTACGTTCACCGCGACCACGCCCCCGACGCCTGACCCTGGCCGCCTGTCTGTCACCTGTCGCCCATCCCGCAAGGGGTGCCTCTCGGGCCCGCCGACGGCTGTCACCCCCTCTGTGACCTGCGGATTACAGGTGACAGACAGGTGACAGGCGACAGGTGACAGACAGGCCGGATGACACCCCGGATGACAGGCACCACGGCCCGCCCGGGACCCGTCCGGGCGGGCCGCTCCACACCCGACACCCGCCCACCGGAAGAGGCCCTGCCGTGATCGTCTCGCTCAGCATCACCGCCCTGTTCGCGATCCTCTCCGCCGTCCTCATCCGCGGCCGACGCGTCTCCCTGCCCACCGCCCTCGTGCTCTGGCTGAGCGGCTTCACCCTCGCCTCCACCGGCATCGCCGAACCGGTCAACACCGCCCTCGCCGCCGTCACCAGGATCGTCTCCGGCCACTGACCCCCGCCCCTCGCCCACCGCCCCGACAGGAGCAGCACCGTGGACCACACCCCGTACCCGCAGCCCGCCCCGGTGCTCTACACGGCCGAGGGCCAACCCCTCTACGCCACCGCCCCCCTCACCGCACCGCCCGCCCTCTACCAGCCCCCCACCCCGCACCCGGCCCCGCTCCTCTACGCCCACCCGCCGATGCCGCAACAGCCCACCGTCGTCATACCGGCCCCCGCCCCGGTCGCGCCGCCGGCTCCGGCACGCGACCTGTGGCCCGCCCGCCTCGCCGCCGGAGGAATCGGCCTCGGCGCCGCAGGCCTCGGTATCGGCTACGCCGCCCAAGCCCTGTCCGCCGCCGCCGGAAGCCTCGGCGGCCTCGTCGCCATCGGCGCCGGAACCTACTGCGTCGCCAAACTCCGCGGCGTCACCAGCGGCGGAGGCGGGCAGGGCGCCGTGAACGTCAACGTCACCGTCTCCAACCACAACCGCTGAACGGACCGCCGTGACCAACCCGTACGACCCCGCCAGCCTGCTCAACGCCACGAACTACGACCTCGCCCAGGTCTACGCGAAGTACGGCGACCTGCCGCCCGCCGACCACGCCCACCTGCTCGCCCTGCTCGCCATCGCCGACGCCATCACCAACCTGGCGCCGCCGGCCAAGGTCGAGCCGCGGCCCGCCACCCCGTGATTGGAGAGACCATGGCCCACCTGCGTCTTCAGTACGTCGACTGGCCGCGCCCGGCCGTCTGGCTGACCGACGCCCCCGCTCCCAAGTGCCCCGACTGCCAGGGCCGCGGCGGCTGGACGGAGGACTACGGCGACTACAACACCGGCGAATACGCCGGCACCGAGCACTTCCACTGCACCTGCTGGAACCCGGCCCTCGCCCTCCGAGTGCTGCCCGTCCCGCGCTGGGCCGCCCGCCGCTGGCTCGGCTGGACCGAGCCCGTCTACTCCACCGAGCCGCCGTTCTAGCCGGACCCGAGTGCCGCCCGTCACCCGCCCAGCGGCGGCCGACGGGCGGTGCGGGGGCCGGACAGGCCGCGCCCACGCAGCACGAAGCCCCACAGCAACCGGGTTTTCTTGGCAGAGAGCCGGTGGCTGCGGGGCCGTGCGTCCCTGCAACGAGACGGGATCAGCATGCCCTCTCTCAACCACACGACACCAACCGCCCGCCTGGCCGTCGACCTGTTCGCCGGCGTCGGTGGACTCGACCTTCCCGCCCGTGAATTGGGCGTCCACGTGACCGGGATCGAGACGAGCCCGGACGCGTGCGCCACCCGCCGCGCCGCCGGGCTGTCCACGATCGAGGACGACGTCCGCCACCACGGCCCCGGCGACTTCCCGGGCGCCGATCTGCTGCTCGGCGGGCCGCCCTGCCAGCCCTTCTCCGCGGCTGGCACCGGAACCGGACGCCGGGCCCTGGGCGACATCGTCGCCCTCGCCCACCGACTCGCCGAACGACGGCACGTCGCCCGCCACGGCCACACTGAGGTGGACGACCTCATCCGCCTCGTCCTGGAACCGCTCCGATGGGCTCTCGACGCGCTCGACGCCGGGCGACCGTTCGAGGCGATCGTCCTGGAACAGGTCCCCGCGGTCCTGCCGGTCTGGCAGACCTACGCAGCGATCCTGCGGGCCGAGGGCTACAGCGCCGTCGCGGGCAAGGTGTCAGCCGAGCAGTACGGCGTCCCGCAGGTCCGCCGGCGGGCCGTCCTCATCGCCCGCCGCACCGGCACCGCCGCCCTGCCCGGCCCCACCCACCGGCCCTACACCAAGGGCGTGCCCCGCACCGCAGGTGACCCGGGCCTGCTGCCGTGGACCACGATGGGCGACGTCCTGCCCGAACGCGGCGGCTTCACTGCCCTCTCCAACTACGGCACCGGCGGTGACCCCAAGGCGAGGGGGCGGCGCACCAGCGGCGAACCGTCCGCCACCGTCACCGGCAAGGTCTCCCGCGTTCGCGTACTCGCCGACGACGGCACCGAATCCCGCTTCACGTGGGCCGAAGCGGGTGCGTTGCAGTCCTTCCCCGTCGACCACCCGTGGTCCGGGCGGGACATCGGCCAGCAGATCGGCAACGCCGTCCCGCCCCGCCTCGGCGCCGCCCTGCTCGCCGCCGCCCTCGGCGGCTAGACGTGCCGTGTTCGCCCTGGACTGGCACGACGCCCGCCACTTCGACCGCACCGGTGACCGCCCATGCCGCTGGTGCGGCCGCCCCACACCGCTGCGCGACGCCCAGCGCCGGCCCTCGCACAAGGTCTGCGCCGAGCAGCAGCACAACCCCGCCAGCGACCCGCCCGCACCGGCCGCCACCGCGGCGGACGGGCTGCTGGCCCAACCACCCGCTCAGGAGGAGTCCTTGACTGACTGGGACCGCGCCTACTCCGCCGCGCACTTCGCCGCCGAACGCGGCCTGCACGTCTTCCCCCTCGCCCGCTCCAAGAAGCCTGCGATCCCCTCCCCGCACCCGCCCGGCCCCGGGCGCGACCAGTGCCGCGCCGCCTGCGGCCAGTTCGGCCACGGCGTCCACGACGCCACCACCGACCACAACAGGATCGACGCCATGTTCGGCGCCGCCGGGTGGGCCACCGGCTACGGCATCGCCTGCGGCCGGGCACCGCACCACCTCATCGGCCTCGACCTCGACCGGAAGAACGGCCTCGACGGCGTCGCCGACCTCGACCGCCTCGCCGCCGAACACGGCTTCACCGTCCCGACCACGGCCACCGTCGCCACCCCCACCGGGGGCCTGCACCTGTGGGTGGCCGCCCCGTCCGACGCCGTCTTCCCCAACTCCGCCCACATGGTCGCTCCGGGGATCGACGTGCGCGGCCCGGCCGGCTACCTCGTCGGCCCCGGCTCCCTCGGCACCGCCGGCCGCTACGGCTTCGCGCCCGGCACCGACCCCACCACGATCGCCCCCTGCCCGCCCGAACTGCTCGCCCTGCTCACCCCACCGCCCGCCCCGGCCACGCCGATCGTGGACACGACCGCGCTGCGCGAGCGGATCCACAAGCAGGACGCCTACGTCCAAGCGGCCCTCGACCGCGAGGCCGACACCGTGCGCGCCCAGCAGTACCCGGGCCGGGCCAAGCGGCTGTTCGCCTCCGCCGCCGCCCTCGGCCGCCACCTGCCCACCGGCGTCCTCGATGAAGCCCTCGCCTTCGACACCTTGCTCGACGCCGGGATGGCCACCGGCCTGAGCCGAACCGAGTGCGAGCACACCATCCGCCGCGGCCTCGCCCGAGGCGCCGGCACCCTCCGACCCGCCGCCTGACCGCCCACCAAGTGCCGCGCGGGGCCGGAGAAGCGCTTCTCCAGCCCCCGCCCGTCCCTCACGCCTGCCCAACCGCTACGCCCTGCCCGCCGGACCTAAACGAGCATGCCGAAGCGGGCCGCCCTCTCACCAAAGACCGCGGCCCGCTCCCATCCAGCCCTACAGACCGGAGACCCCAGCATGACCGATCCCACCCCGCCCGTCACCACCACGATCGAGGACGGCGCCGCCCTGCTCGACGAGATCGAGCGGCACCACCGCCGCTTCAACATCTTCCCCAGCGAACACGCCTACGTTGCCGTCACGCTGTGGGACGCCCACACCCACCTCATGGACTGCTTCGAGACGACCCCCCGCCTCGCGTTCCTCTCCCCGGAGCCCGAGAGCGGCAAGACCCGCGCCCTGGAGATCGTCCAGACCCTCACGCCCAACCCGCTGGTCACCAACGACATCAGCGCCAGCGCCCTGTTCCGCTCCATCTCCGGCAGCGACGACGGCCTGCCCACGATCCTGTGGGACGAGGTCGACACCGTCTTCGGCCCCAAGGCCGCCGGGAACGAGGACCTGCGAGGCCTCATCAACTCCGGCTACCGCCGCACCGGCGGCGTCACCCGCAGCGTCCGCGAGGGCGACAACCACAAGGTGGTCAAGTTCCCCGTCTACGCGGCCCTCGCCCTCGCCGGCCTCGGCGACCTGCCCGACACGATCATGGGCCGGTCCGTCGTCATCCGCATGCGCCGCCGCGCCCCCAACGAGGAGGCCGAGTCCTTCCGCCAGAGGATCCACGAGCCCGAGGGACACGTCCTGCGCGACCGGCTCGCCGCCTGGGCCGACACGATCCGCGAGAAGGTCGAGGGCGCGTGGCCCGAGATGCCCGAGGGCGTCACCGACCGCCCCGCCGACGTCTGGGAACCCCTGCTCGCCGTCGCCGACGCCGCCGGCGGTCACTGGCCCAAGCGGGCCCGCGCCGCCTGCGTCCACCTGGTCAAGACCGCCAGGGCCGACGACAGCGGATCCCTCGGAATCCGGCTGCTGACCGACCTGCGGACCATCTTCGACGGCGCCGAGCGCATGCTCAGCAGCACTCTCGTGGAGCAGCTCAACGGGCTGGACGACGCGCCGTGGGCCGACCTCGACGGCCGGGCGTTCACCACCCGCGCCCTGTCCCAGATGCTCGGCGGATACGTCACCGCCGCCGGCAAGCCGATCCGCCCCCGGAACATCAAGACCGGTCCCCGGGTCGTCCTCAAGGGCTACTACGCCGAGGATCTCACCGACGCGTGGCTGCGTTACTGCCCGCCCGTTCCCCAGGAATCCGCTACCGCCGCTACCGCCGCTACCGCCGCTACCGCGCAGGTCAGGACCCTCTTCCCGGTAGCGGGAGAGGTAGCGGTAGCGGCTACCGACCCGGCCCCCGCCACCGAAACCGCCACCGACCTCACCACCGTCGGCTAGCGCGTCCTATCCGCTACCGCTACCACATCCGCTACCACCACACCCCATCTGACCAGCGCGGTAGCGGGGTAGCGGCGGTAGCGGCACCTGCGGACACAAGGAACTCGAAGACCGCTCCGCCCGATTCGGATCAATCGGAGAAGCCGATGCCCAAGCCGGAACACCTGAAGCTCCCCGCCGTCCTCGCCGAGCTCGACATGTCCCGCTCTGCCTTCTACCGCATGGTCGCCCGCGGCAAGGGCCCGATGCTCCTGAAGCTCCCCAACGGCCAGATCCGCGTTCGCCGTTCCGACCTCGATGCCTGGTGGGCCGCCCTGGAGCAGTCCTCCGCCGCCTGACTGTCCAACCTCACGATCAGGGGCCTCGGCTATGCCGGGGCCCCTCACCTGGAGAGCACGTGCTGACGTACGACGTGAAGCTGTACACCATCCGCCAACGCCCCAACCGCCGAGAGCCGTTTGAGCTTCGCTGGAAGGTCGGGTCGAAGCCCCACTCAAAGAGCTACGTCACCAAGACCCTCGCCACTGGCAGGCTGGCCGAACTCCGTACCGCGATGAAGAACGGCGAGGAGTTCGACGTTGAGACGGGCCTCCCCGCATCGGAGCTGCGCGAACTGGCAAAGAAGCAGACCCAGGTGTCGTGGTTCGACCACGCGAAGAAGTACGCCGAGGTCACATGGCCGGACTCGTCCGCGAAGGAACGCGCTGCACGGGCTGACGGGTTGGCCACGATCACCCCGGCACTCGTCACGGACCACCGCGGGGCCCCATCGGCTCCCGTGCTGCGGCGGGCCCTCTCGTGCTGGGCGTTCAACTTCTCCGGGCACCAGGGCGAGATCCCCGAGGAGTTCACGGAAGCGCTCAACTGGCTCTCCCGTAAATCGGTGCCCGTCGCCCGCCTGGATGACTCGGACACCATCCGGGAAGCGCTCGTGGCCATCACCCTGAAGCTGGACGGGGGCCGCGCAGCGGACAACACCATCAAGCGGAAGTACTCCACCCTGAGCGGTGCGATCGGGTACGCGATCGAGCGGAAGCTCCTCACGGCGAACCCGCTGAAATCTGTGAAGTGGGATCCGCCAGAGACGGACGACGAGATCGACTTCCGGTTCGTTCCGGCGCCGCGCCAGGCGCGGGAGCTGATCGAGGCGGTACGGACGCTCGGCCCACGCGGGCGCCACCTGGCCACGTACTACGGCTGCATCAACTGGGCCGCCACCCGCCCATCCGAGGCCGCCCACCTCCGGCTGACCGACTGCACACTTCCGGAGACGGGGTGGGGTCTCATCGTGGCGCCCGGCAGCTCGCCCCGGGTCGGGTCGCGGTGGACCGACGACGGGCAGTCTCACGAGGAGCGCGGCCTGAAGCACCGCGCCAGCTCGGCAACCCGGGACATCCCGATCCCCCCGGTGTTCGTCCGGATGCTGCGCGAGCACGTGGCCGAGTTCGGGCTGGGCCTCGACGGGCGTCTGTTCCAAGCAGCCGGGGGCGGGCTGCTCAGCACGAAGGAGACCTCGGAGGTCTGGAAGAAGGCCCGAGAGTTGGCCCTCACCCCCGAACAGATGAAGACGCCGTTCGCCGACGTCCCGTACGACTTGCGGGCCACCTGCGTGTCCGGGTGGCTGGCGGCCGGTGTCGACCCGGCCGAGGTCGCCGACCGCGCCGGCCACAGCATCACGGTGCTGTTCAAGTTCTACGCCAAGGTGCTCAACGGCCGAAAGGACCGGTCCAACGCCATGATCGAGCGATTCCTAGACCAGGAGTACGGCGGAGAGCAGGGGTTGGGTGCCCTGAGCCAGGACTAGCGTCTCCCCCCGATCTGCTGACATGCAACTGCGGAGAGTGACGACGAGTTCATCCCAAGGCGCTCACAACCCCGAAGAAAGAGCACTGAGGCAGTCCAGAAAACCACGAAAGAGTGACCCAATATCAGCGCTATAAGGCCCTGAAAACCTAGGTTAATAGACCCCTTTCTCGGGCCCTAAGGTCGCGCCCCCCTGGGGCAAATTGGGCGACACTTGGCGCACCCTCCCAGGTTGCAGACCTATAAGAGCCGAAAGAAGAGACGCTCTTGGGACGCGAGGCCCCTGACCTGCCGAGACGCAGTACGTCAGCACAGCAGCCTGGGAAGGTGCACTCCACCCTTAAAACACTGACAACTGACAACATCACTCCAACGACTACACTGCGCGACAACACTGAAAATTCGCAAAGCCCTCGGTGTTGATCAGTTTTTCAACGTGCCCAAGTTGGCCTATCGTTCAGGCACGGAAAAGCCGAGAGGCCGCCATGCACGGCGGCCTCTCGGTGTGCTGCCCTGCCGAGTTGGATCCCAATCTCACCCGAAGGACATCGCCATCGTGACACACGATCACCCACTGAGTCCCAGTCAGCCGAGACGCCGGCCGTCGGCGAACCGCCGCCGTCAGTCGTTGAGGGTGCCGTACTGGTTTGCTGCCTCCCTTGCCCTATCCGCGCTCACGGCCGTCGCGGGCTGGTGCACAGGAATGTCGGTGCCGCAGGCCATCGTCGTCGGCCTCCTGCCGATCTCGCTGATGTTCATCGTGCGGTACCTGGTCGCACCTATGGAACGCTGAGCAGCGTCATACCGCCCCAAGGCCCGTGATTTTGCCTCCCACGTGGCGTCGCCGTGGCCCACAACTGGCCCACGCACCCTGACCGGACCCGGCACACGGGTGGGACAGCCCGGGACGGAATCGAAAAGGGCGGGTATCGGCAGCTTGCCGATACCCGCCCTGAGCTGTGTGTTCTCTACCAGCGGAGAGCGTGGGATTCGAACCCACGGTGACGGGTCACGCCACGACAGTTTTCAAGACTGTTCCCTTAGGCCGCTCGGGCAGCTCTCCAGGCGGAGGTCAGCCTAACGGGTCCGGCGGGGTTCGGTGCACACGGTTTCCGGGCGCCGGGTCAGCTCGGGGTGTCGCCCTCCCGCGAGCCGAGGGTGACCTTGGTGGTCATGGTCTGGCCGTTGCGCTGGTACTCGACGTCGACGGTCTCGCCGGGCTTGTGCGTCCAGATCCGGCTGACCAGGGCCGGGCCGTTCTCGATCGGGGCACCGTTGAGCTTGGTGATGACGTCGCCGGGCTTGAGGCCGGCCTTGTCGGCGGCGCCGCCGGGGGTGACGGCGGGCTGGCCCTGGATGTCGCGGGTCTGGATCTGCGCCCCGTCGCCCTTGTAGTCGTCGTTGCGCAGCACCTGGAGCTGGGCGTAGACCGGCTTGCCGGTCTTGATCAGGGTGTCGGCGACCCACTTGGCCTGGTTGATCGGGATGGCGAAGCCGAGCCCGATGCTGCCGGCCCGCCCGTTGGCGGAGGCGTTGGACTGGATCGCCGAGTTGATGCCGACCACGGCGCCGCTGGAGTCGAGCAGCGGGCCGCCGGAGTTGCCGGGGTTGATCGAGGCGTCGGTCTGCAGGGCGTTCATGTAGGAGGCCTGGGCGCCGGTCTCGTCGCCGGAGGCGACCGGGCGGTCCTTGGCGCTGATGATGCCGCTGGTGACGGTCGACTCCAGGCCGTACGGCGCGCCGATCGCGATGGTGGCGTCGCCGACGTTGACCTTGTCGGAATCGGCCAGCGTGAGCGGGCTCAGCTTCTCCTTCGGCGGGTTGTCGATCTTGACGACGGCCACGTCGTAGCCCTCGGCGCGGCCGAGCACGGAGGCGCTGTAGGAGGAGCCGTCGGCGAACTTGACGGTCAGTTTGCCGCCGCCGCCGGTGACGGCGGGCGCCACCACGTGGTTGTTGGTGAGGATGTGGCCCTCGGTGTCGAAGACGAAGCCGGTGCCGGTGCCCGACTCGCTGCTGTTCTGCGCCTTGATGGTGACGACGCTCGGCAGCGCCTTCTGCGCGATGGCGGCGATCGAGCCGGGGGCGGGCTCGTTCTTCTGGGTGTTGCTGGCCTGGATGGTGGTGCTGCGGTGGTCGTCCGCGGAGGCGACGGAGTTGCCGTTGCCCGAGACCGCCACGCCGACGGCACCGCCGGCGATGCCCGCCACGAGGGCGACGGCGGCGATCAGGGCGACCAGGCCGCCGCGCTTCTTGCGGGGACCGCCGGGGCCGGCCGGGCCGCCGGGGTAGTCCGCCGGGTAACCGAGCGGGCCCGCGGGACCGCCGGGCGCACCGGGGGCGCCCGGGTAGCCGGGAATGCCGTGCGCGGCGGTGGTGTCGTGCCCCGCGCCCCAGCCGCCGAGCGGGCGGCCGGCGCCGAACGGGTGCTGGGCGCCGGGGGCGGCGTACGGGTCGTGGGCGCTGGCGGCGGGGACGCCGTGGGTCGGCGTCGCGTACGGGTTGGCGACCGGCGGCAGGACCGGGGTGGCCTCGCCGACGGGCGCGGCGGGCGCGGCCGGGGCGACGGGCGCAGCCGGTGCCGCGGCCGGGGCGGGCGGCAGGACCGGCGGCGGGGCGTCGATGTAGCCGCTCTCGGCGACCGGTGCGACCGGTGCGACCGGTGCGACCGGCGCGACCGGCGCCTCGGCGGGCGCGGCGGGGGCCGCCGCGGGCGCAGCGGGGGCGACGGGCGCCGCCTCCGGGGCGGGGACCTTGGTGAAGGCCATGGTGGGCTTGTGCCCGCCCTCGGCCGGCGCGGCGTCCGCCGGGGCCTCGGGCTCGGGCACCCGGCCGAAGGCCATGGTCGGCTTGTGCCCGCCGTCGGCCGGCGCGGCGTCCGCCGGGGCCTCGGGCTCGGGGATCCTGCCGAAGGCCATGGTGGGCTTGTGCCCGTCCGGAGCCGCGGCCGCTGCCGCGGCCTCGGTGCCCGAGGGCTGCTCCCCCTGCGGCCCGGTGGGCCCAACCTCGCGCTCGGTGCTCACGGACGACCTCCATAGCTGACAGAACCAAGGACCATAGTTTTTCGCACTGCCGATTCGATTGCCGTAAGGACCCCTCTGAAGAACTCATAAGAATCCTTAGGCGGGACCGACGCCTCCGCTCGACGACACGTTCCCGGCGGCGGCTCCCCCACCCCCGCCGAACGTCCCGCGATGCGGACCGCACGCCCCCTGGCCTTGGGCGTTCGCCCCGGTGCCGGTTAGCCTGTCGCTCCAAACTGACACGCGGGAGCTTGGACCTTCCAGGCTGAGAGTGCGCTGGTCGACCGTACGCCACGGGATCCCGGGCGGACCGTCGAGGGGGCGTTGACCGCCGGAACCTGTCCGGGTAATGCCGGCGTAGGGAGTATCGGCCATGCCGCCTGCTTCGCCATCCTCTTCTTCGGGCGCGCCCGAGTCCAAGGGTTTCTCCGAATCGTCCACGACCGGTCACGACGGGCCCGGAACCGGCGGGACCGCCGCCGCGACCGCGCTGCTGGACCGGCCGGAGAAGGCCGAGGCGCCACTCGTCCTCGACGCCGAGCCGCCGCGCACGCTGCGTTTCCGCGACCACTTCGCGCTGTGGATGAACCTCGGCGTCAGCCTGATCGGCTTCTCCACCGCCGCCACCGTGCTCGGCGCCCCGGGCAGCGAGCTGTCGCTGGCCGCCGCGGGCACCGCGATCGTGGCCGGCACCGCGGTGGGCACCGCGATGCTCGGCGTGGCCGCGCTGATCGGCGCCCGCACCGGCGCACCGGCGATGGCGAACCTGCGCGGGCTGTTCGGCACCCGGCTCTCGTACGTCCCGACGGTGCTGAACATCGTCCAGTGCATCGGCTGGGGCGTGTTCGAGCTCCTGACGATCGCGGCGGGCGCGCAGACGGTCGCCCACACGGACGGCTACCGGTGGCTGTTCGTCCTGCTCGCGGGCGGGCTGACCACCGTGCTGACGATCTGGCCGCTCGGCTCGATCCGGGTGCTGCGGCGCTTCGTGGCGGGCGCCGTCGCCGTCGCGATGGTCTACCTGACCGTCCAGCTGGGCCGGCACGGCGTGCCCGACCCGGGCAAGGGCAACTGGCACGGCTTCCTGGGCGCCACCGACGCGATGATCGCGGTGTCGATCTCCTTCGTCCCGCTCGCCGCCGACTACACGCGGCACTCGCGCACGCCGCGCTCGGCGTTCTGGGGCAGCTTCTCCGGCTACACCGTCGCCCAGGTGTGGTGCTACGCGCTGGGCCTGATGGCGCTGCTGCAGTCCGACGGCGACCCGAACAAGATCTTCGACTCCTTCCTCGGCGTCTGGGCGGGCTGGCTGTTCCTGCTGGTGCTGGTGCTGCGCGAGACGGACCAGTCCTTCGCCAACGTGTACTCGACCGCGATGTCGGTGCAGAACCTGCTGCCGCGGGCGGACCGCCGGGTGCTGTCCGGCGCGATCGGCCTGCTGACCACCGTGCTGGCGCTGCGGATCGACAAGTTCACCGACACGTACACCAACTTCCTCGGCCTGATCGGCTCGGTCTTCGTGCCGCTGCTGGCCGTGCTGGCGGTGGACTACTTCTTCGGCGCCGGCCGCAACGGCTGGAACCTCACCGCCGAGGCGCCCTCGCGCTGGCTGATGCTGCTGCCGTGGGTGCTCGGCTTCGCGGTCTACCAGTTCATCGCGCCGACCCCGGTGGCCGGCTGGTGGACCGACTTCTGGACCTCGGCCCAGGGGGCGCTGCACTTCACCCCGCAGGAGTGGACGTCGGCCTCGCTGTTCGCCTTCGCGGTGCCCGCGCTGGTCACCTGGGCGCTCACCCCGCTGAGCCGGCGCACCCCGCAGCACTGAGGGACGGGAGGCGAGGACGGCCCCTCGGGTTGGGACCGTCTTCGCCTCCGCGTCACCTGCTCCGCCTATCGTTGACGGCGTGACCAGCCCAGATCTGTCTTCGACGGCCCCGCGCACCGCGCCGTCCGTCCAGGTAGTCGCCCACCGCGGCTCCTCGGACGCCCTGCCCGAGCACACCCTGGCCGCCTACCGGCGGGCCCTCGAGGAGGGCGCGGACGCCGTCGAGTGCGACGTCCGGGTGACTGCCGACGGCGAGCTGGTCTGCGTGCACGACCGCCGCATCGGCCGGGTCTCCAACGGCCGCGGCACCGTCTCGGCGATGACGCTCGCCGAGCTGCAGGACTACGACTTCGGCGCCTGGAAGACCGGCCGGCCCAGCACCGACCCCGAGCTGCGCGGCGTGCTGACCCTGGAGCGGCTGCTGGAGCTGGTCGTGGACTGCGGACGGCCGGTGGACCTGGCGATCGAGACCAAGCACCCGGTGCGCTTCCGCGGCCGGGTCGAGGCCGAGCTGCTCCGGATGCTCGAACGGTTCAAGATCTCCGGCACCCGCGAGGGCGACCGCCCGTCCGCCCGGATCATGAGCTTCTCGTCGATCGCGCTGGACCGGGTGGCCGCCGCCGCGCCGGACTACCCGCGGGTGTTCCTGATCGAGCGGATGCTGCCGCTGCTCGGCCGGCTGCGGGAGGGCCGGCCGCTGCCCGGCGGGGCGCGGATCGCCGGGCCCGGCATCGACCTGGTGCGGGCCAAGCCCGACCTGGTGCCGCGGCTGCGCGAGCTGGGCCACGAGGTGCACGTGTGGACGGTCGACGAGCCGGCCGACGTGGACCTGTGCCTGGAGCTCGGGGTGTCGGCGATCATCACCAACAAGCCCGCGCAGGTGCTGGCGCAGCTCGGCCGCTGAGGGCCCCGGAGCGCCCACGGGTCCCACGGATCCCGGTGGGTGCCGACCGCTCTGTCGGAACCTGATCGCCGAACCCGACCGATCCGGTCGGCATTCAAACCTTCCGCGCACGTTTCTTGCCGGAAATCGTGCGCCGGCGCGACGGAGGGTGAGCGGGGAATGACCTCCCGCCCACCCTCGGTCGCGCTGCTCGAAATGGGCTCGCGGGATCGTCGCGCGGTCGTTTCCGACGCATTACCAAGGGGCATCCATCCCTCGGCATACGCTGAAGGAGGTCCGGGGGTGGCGTTGATGGTGGCGCGCGAAGTGCCGACTTCATCGACCATGGCAGTGCCGCACGGCCCAGCGAGTGTCGGGGTCGCACGGCGCCGACTGCGTCGAGATCTGGGTGATCGGCAGATACCGGAACCGGTCATCGATGATGCCGTACTGATCCTTTCCGAGCTGTTGAGCAATGCGTGCCGGTACGCCCGGCCGCTCGGCCCGCTGCCCGCGCTCGGGCGCGGCACCCTGGCCGAGGTCGTCGACCAGGTACTGGTCGGCGTCCCGTCCGGGCCGCACGCCGGTGCGCCGGCCGGCCGGGACGCGGAACAGCCCGGCGACGACGGCGGCGTGCTCGTCCGCTGGCAGATGCACGCGGACGGCGTGCTGACGGTGGAGGTCACCGACGGCGGCGCACCGACGCGGCCCGAGCCCGGCAGCCCCTCGCTGACCTCGCGCGGCGGCCGCGGCCTGGGCATCGTCGACCAGCTCGCGAGCGACTGGGGCGTGCGCGACGCACCCGGCGAGGTGACGGTCTGGGCCGCGCTGCCCGCCCGCGCGCGGCACGCCAGGCGCACCGGCGGTGACGCCCGCAGCGCCTGAGCGCCCCGCCCGCAGGCCCCGGGCGCCCCCGCCGCAGCGCTCCCGCCCCGGCGCGTGCCCGCGCGCCGGGAGAACGTCAGTAGGCTTCCCGGAGCAAAGGACCACCGTCCCCGGGAGAGCCGCACCATGGGCAAGAAGGCCGCCAAGAAGGCGCCGCAGCGCCAGTCCACCACCGCCGTCACGGGTGAGGTCCCCGTGGTCGGGGCCCGCGACGACTGCCCGTGCGGCTCGGGCCGCCGGTACAAGGCCTGCCACGGCCGGGAGGCCTCGCACGCGGTGCAGGAGCTGGTGCACCGCCCGTTCGAGGGCCTGCCGGGCGAGGCCGACTGGGTCGCGCTGCGCGAGCTGGTGCCCGCCGCCACCGTGCCGCTGACGCTGGCCGCCGGAGTCGCCGGGACCGCCGTCGGCGAGGTGCCGTCGGTCACCCTGGCCACCGTCCTGCCGCTCGCCTGGCCGGCCCTGCGCCGCCAGGACGGCTCGATCCTGCTCGGCCTGCAGACCCAGTCCTCCTCGGGCGACCTGAGCCGCGACCTCGCGGACGCGCTGGAGCTGGCCCTGGCCGCCGAGCCGGGCAGCCCCGTGCCGGCCCGCCGGACCGTCCCGGGCGGGCGCCGCCTGCAGGACCTGCTGGACGTCACGGCGGACTTCACGCCCGCCGTGCACACCGGCTTCGAGTTCTGGCTGGAGGACGCCGAGACCGCCACCGGTGAGGTCGCCGCCTCGCTGGAGCGCGCCAACGCCTCCGCCATCCCGACCGAGAAGCTCACCAGTGTCGACGCCGCGTACTGGTGCGGCACCCCGGACAAGAACCACCTGCGCTGGGTGATGACCGTCCCCGAGGAGCAGCTCCTGGACGCGCTGGCCCGGCTGAACGCGGCCGGCGAGGCCTCGCTCGGCACCGACACCCGCCTGGTCGGCTCGTTCCGCGCGCACGGCCTGACCGTCCCCGTGTGGGACCTGCCGCTCGCCATGACGGCGGCCGACTGCGAGAAGCCCGCCGCCGGGTTCGCCGAGCGGCTCGCCGCCGTCCTCGCGGACCCGGCGCCGCTCACGGCCGACGAGCGACGCGCCCGCGCGAACCTGGTGAACCGTCAGGTCACCCTGAACTAAAGCGCGCAGGAACGAGGTGATACGCGTCACATTGTCGCCCTGAACCGCAATTTCCGGGCGTGGAGGGCGTCTTGGAAATTGGCGCGGACGCAGATCCTTGTTACTGTCTAAAGAGTCCGGTCGCTGGTGCATCCCCCGTCGCCAGCGGCCGGATCTTTTGTTTTTCCGGGCGGACGGCGCCGGACCCGGCCGATGACCGGCCGACGGGCCGCCACCGGACGGTCGCTCAGTAGGCCGAGCGCCCGCTGTCCAGCCGGACCGTCGCCTCCACCAACTCGCCCAGCAGCGGCCCGACCTGCGGCAGCCACACCCCGCCGTCGGCCGCCCGCCGCGGCGCCAGCACCCAGCGCACCGGGCCCGCTCCCGCACCGGGCGGCAGCGGCAGGAAGCCGCCCGGCCCGTGGTAGTGCAACGAGCCCGGCACCCAAGGGAGTTGGGCGAGCATCTCGCCGAGCGAGTCCAGCGAGTACGGCGCCACCAGCAGCGCGTAGCGGCCCGGCATCGCCAGCACCGGCCCCAGCGGCAGCCGCAGCGCCCCCAGGTACGCGAGCGCGCGGGCCCCGGCCAGGGCCGGCAGGCTCACCGCCGACACCGCCCGACCGGTCGCCGCCAGCACCGGCGCGTCCGGGCTCTGCCGCTCCCACCACCAGCGCACCATCCGGGCGTCCGTGGTGGCCGCCAGCAGCGGCGGGTCGTGCGGGTGCGCGCCCGGCACCGGGCAGTCCGGGTCGCCGCACGAACAGCGCCCGCCGGACAGCACCGCGCCCGGCACCACCGGCCAGCGGTGGTCGACGGCCGACTCCAGGGCCGCGGTCAGCCGGGCGGACCGGGCCGCGGACCGGCCCCTCGGATCCTCACGCATGGCGCTCGTTCCTTTCCCTGACCGCTCGGTTCGCTCCGGGGCCGCCGTCCGTCCCGGGGCCGCGTCCGCCGGACTCGCCGCACGGGCCGCGGCGGCGCGGACCGGGGGCACGCGGCGGGCGGGCGGTACGGCGGACGGCGCGGCGCGGACGTGGAGCACGGCGTGGAGCACGACATGAGAGGGGCCGCGCACGGGAACAGCCCTCGGAACGAGAATCGCGTATGCGCCCGGATGGACGCCGCCCGGGCGCGCTTGGTTCCACCGTACGAGTGAGTGACATCCGGCCAGCGCGGCATCCGGGCGGCGAAAGCATACGATCCGGACGGCCGCCGGGTCCGTCCCCACGGTTCTGCCCGCTCCCGGGCCGCTCCATTCCTCCCGGCCGGAACGGCGCGCGTACGAACCGGACGCGCCCTCCGTCCGGGTCGCAGTGGAGGGGGAACCGGCCACCGGCTCGTCCCGGATCTGGACATGCCCCAAATGGCCTGTGTAGAAGTGGTGCCATTGCTGTCGATCAATGACGAGTAGTAGCGATTCGAGGCGAAACGCGCCCTTCGGCCGCGCTCGCCCCCACATCGGCCGTCCCTGGGGGTTCCGCATGACACGTAGCACCGCGTCAGGAGTGCCGGCATGACCGAGACCCACCCGTCGTCGACGCCCAGTTCACCCGCAGCGCCGGCCGAGCCGGGCTTCACCGGCGGGCTCTCCGTCCTCGACCCGCTCGTCGACCAGCCGGGCCTGCCCGGTCCCGCCGAGGCCCAGGACGGTGCGGCGGAGGCCCTCACGGCACCGTCCACCGGGGTGCAGGACCGTTTGGCCGGACGCCTGTCCGATTTCACCAGCCTGTACGAGCACACCGAACGGCTCGCCCGCGCCCGCGGCCTCGACGCCACCCTGGCCGCCGTCCTCGCCTCCGGCGCCGACCTGCTCGGCGCCGGCCGCGGCGTCCTGGTCACCCGGCAGCCCGGCGGCGGCCCCGGCCAGCCGCTCGGCCTCGGCCTCGACCGCGCCAGCCTCGGCGCCCTGGAGACCGTCCCCTTCGAGCAGAGCCTGCTCGCCCGCCTGCTGCGCGACCGGGACCGGCCCGAGCGGCTGCACTCCCCCGACCTCGCCGAGGACCCGGCCACCGGCGCCCGGCTGCGCGAACTCGCCGCCCACCTCGGCCTCGGCGGCTGCTACGGACTGCCGTTCGCCACCGAGGAGGACGGCCCGCTCGCCGCCGCCGTCTGGTTCTACGACCGGCCCGCCGAACCCACCGAACGCCAGCGCGAACTCGCCCACCGCTACTGCCGGTTCGCCGCCCCGCTGATCGCCGGGCAGCTGGCGGCCGACAAGGTCAGCCGCACCACCGAGGCGCTGCTCCGCGGCCTGCTGCCCGACCGGCTCCCCCAGCCCGCCGGGCTGCGGCTGGCCGCCCGGCTCGTCCCCGCCGGCCTCGACCGCTCCAACGGCAGCGACTGGTACGACGCCATCCCGCTGCCCGACGGCACCGTCGGCCTCACCGTCGGCTCCGTCTCCGGCGACGGCCCCGGCGCGGGCCCCGGCTCCGCGCCCGGCGCCGCCGCCGCGATGGGCCGCGTACGGGCCGCGCTGCGGGCGTACGCGGTGCTGGAGGGCGAGGACCCGGTCTCCGTCCTCGGCGACCTCGAACTGCTCCTGAAGACCACCGAGCCCACCCGCACCGCCACCGCCGTCTACGCCTGGATCGAACCCGACGAGCGCCGGATCACCCTGGCCGGCGCCGGGCACTGCCCGCCTATCCTGGTCAACCGGCACGGCGCCGAGTTCGTCGAGACCTCGCTCTCCGCGCCGCTCGGCATGCTCGCCTGCTGGGAGGCCCCCGGCGTCGAGCTCACCGCCGAGCGCGGGGACACCCTGCTGCTGTACACCGAGGGCCTGGCCCGCCGCTGCGGCCCCACCCTGCACGCCGGGCAGGCCAACCTGCGCCGGGCCGCCGCCGACGCCCCGCGCGACGTGCGGATCGACCCCGACCGGCTCTGCGCCCACCTGCTCGCCGCCTGCCCCGGCCGCGAGGGGACCGACGCCGCCACCGACGACCTGATGCTGCTGGGCGCCCGCTTCGAGTAGACCTTCCGGCCCCGAACGAGTGGGCGACCGGGCGTCCGTACCATGGGACGCACGGCCGCCCACGTGTGTCGCGATCCGACATCCCCCACGGGCGGGCCGCACCACCCCCAAGGAGGCGTTGTACGTGACCGAGGACCGCACCCCGGCGGTGGCCGAGAACCCCGAGGCCACCGGCGGCGAGGAGCCGAAGCAGTTCAAGGGCCGCAAGAACGGCCTGTACTCCGAGGTCTCGGACGAGCTGGCCGCCTCGATGAAGTCCGGCTGGGCCGACACCGAGCTGCACGGCCTGACGCCCGTCGCCCAGGCCCCGTACGCCGCCGAGCGGCGCGCCCGGCTCTCGGCCGCGTACCCCGGCGAGCGACTGGTGATCCCGGCCGGCAACCTGAAGGTCCGCGCCAACGACACCGACTACAACTTCCGCGCCGCCAGCGAGTACGTCCACCTCACCGGCGACCAGACCGAGGACGCCATCCTCGTCGCCGAGCCGACCGGCGACGCCGGCCACGAGTTCGGCCTCTACCTGCTGCCCCGCTCCGACCGCGACAACGGCGAGTTCTGGCTCGACGGCTACGGCGAGCTGTGGGTCGGCCGCCGGCACAGCCTCACCGAGCAGGAGCAGCTGCTCGGCCTGCCCGCCCGCGACGTCCGCAAGGCCACCGACGAGCTCGCCGCGCGCGCCAAGGACTCCGCCGCCCCCACCCGGCTCGTCCGCGGCTACGACGAGGGCCTGGAGGGCGCCCTGGGCGAGTTCCTCGACGCCGACAAGGACGCCGAGCTCAAGGAGTTCCTGAGCGGCCTGCGGCTGGTCAAGGACGCCTGGGAGATCGGCGAGCTGCGCGCCGCCTGCGACGCCACCGTCAAGGGCTTCACCGACGTCGTCCGCGAGCTCGGCCAGGCCGTCGCCACCTCCGAGCGCTGGATCGAGGGCACCTTCTGGCGCCGCGCCCGCGTCGAGGGCAACGACGTCGGCTACGGCACCATCGCCGCCGCCGGCCCGCACGCCACCACCCTGCACTGGGTCCGCAACGACGGCGACGTCCGCCCCGGCGAGCTGCTGCTGCTCGACGCCGGCGTGGAGACGCACACCCTCTACACCGCCGACGTCACCCGCACGCTGCCCATCGGCGGCCGTTTCAACGACCTCCAGCGCAAGATCTACGAGGCCGTCCACGACGCCCAGGAGGCCGGCATCGCCGCGGTGCGGCCCGGCGCCCGCTTCCGCGACTTCCACGCCGCCTCGCAGCGCGTCCTCGCCGAGCGCCTGCTCGCGTGGGGCCTGCTCGACGGCTCCGTGTACGACGTCGAGAAGGTCCTGGAGCTGGGCCTCCAGCGCCGCTGGACCCTGCACGGCACCGGCCACATGCTCGGCCTGGACGTCCACGACTGCGCCCACTCGCGCCGCGAGGAGCACGTCGACGCCCTGCTGGTGCCCGGCATGGTCCTCACCGTCGAGCCCGGCCTGTACTTCCAGCAGGACGACCTGACCGTCCCCGAGGAGTACCGCGGCATCGGCGTCCGCATCGAGGACGACATCCTCGTCACCGCCGACGGCAACGAGAACCTCTCCGCCGGCCTCCCCCGCCGCGCCGAGGACGTCGAGGCCTGGATGGCATCGCTCGCCTGACCCGCACGCACGAGGGCCCGGCCTCCCCCTGTCGTTCGGGGAGGCCGGGCCCTCGCGCGCGCTACTTGGCGATCACCTGCAACTGGAGGGTGGTGCCGCCGGAGACGGTGTAGCTCTCAGCCACGGGCGTGGCGAGTCGCGCGGTCAGCGAGAAGGAGCCGGGGGTGTCCTGGGCGGCCAGCTTCAGGCGGTAGTTGACCGTGGTGCTCTGCCCGGGATCCAGGTCCACGGGCAGCCCCGTCTGGAGCGAGGAGTAGGAGTCGAGCATCCGCACGTCCATCGGCTTCCAGTCCGCCCCTTCCTGGCGTTCCAACGTGCCCTGCAACGGCTGCCCGACAGGTGCGGCGTAGGAGTCGTAGAAGACCACGGCCTTCGCACCGGAGACCTTGGCGCTGCCGGTGTTCTTGTAGGTGACCGAGAACTCGACGGGAGTCCCGTCGTTCGGCACCTGCTGGCCGGGCTTGAGACCGCTCACCGAAACGCCGACGCTCTCCGAGTAGGGCGCGACGTGGCCGCTGACGTCCAGGCTGTTGACGATCGTCATCAGCCCCTGCTGGTAGTCGTCCTTGAGCCCGATCGCGGAGACGAACACCTGGTCCTTGGGCAGGGCCCACAGCTGGGCGGTGAAGGACGAGGTTCCGCACGAGTCCTGCCACTGCGACTTCCGGGCCGGACGGCCGGACACCGTGGGCGTCGTCCTGGTCGGGGCGTGGCTGGTGACCTGCTCGCCCGCGGCGGGCACGTGCGGGTTGCCCCAGACCGGGCAGAACGGCTGGTGGGCCCAGCCGCCGGCGCGGTCGAGGTCGGAGGTCGACGGCCAGCTCATCGAGTCCGTGTCGAAGACCGTCACGTCCACTCCGTAGGGCTGGCAATCCCGGCTGGTGGCGTCCTGCGGAGCCCCCGGGCTCAGCAGGCAGAGGTGGTAGCTGGCCGGGTCGTCGGAAGCGATCCGCCAGCCCGCCGGGACCTTCAGCTTCACACCGCGGAACGTGTACGGCGTCGCCGGGCCGGTGGTGGCGCCGGTGGCCTTGTTCGTCGGAGTGGGGGACGACGACGGGGTGTCGTCGGCGAGGGCCGCGGCGGTCTCCGGGGCGTCCGGGGTCCCGGTGTCGGTCGGGGTGGCCGTCTCGGACGGGGTGGCCGTGGGGCTGGGGGTCTCGGTGGGCGTCGCCGCGGGGGTCGGGCTGGGGGAGGCCGACACCGTGGCGGCCGGCGGCGCGTGGTCGTGGTCGGCCACGGGGTTCCCGTGCAGCGTGACCACGCCGACCGCCATCGCGGCGGCCAGGCCGAGCGGGACGGCGACGGCGTAGACCGGCCGTAGTCTGCGGATCCGGCGATTGGGCGGGGCCGCGGGGCGCAGGTCGTGCGCGGTGATCAGGGACGTGCGGGCGGACATCGCCTCGCGCAGCAGCCGTTCCGTCGGGGTCTCGGCCGGCCCGTCGCCGTCGCCGCCGATCCGGCGGGGGAACTTGTCGGTCATCGAACCTTCTCCAGGTGCTTTTCGAGAGCGTCCAGGGCCCGGCTGGCGGTGGACTTCACGGCGCCCCGGGACAGGCCCAGGGTGTCGGCTATCTGCGCCTCCGACATGTCCGACCAGTAGCGCAGCACCAGCACCTCGCGCTGGCGGGGGGTCAGTTCCTGCAGGGCGACCAGCACGCGCCGGTGCTCGTCGTTGAGCACCGCGTGCTCCTCGGCCGACGGGGCGTCGGTCTCGTGCGGCGGCACGTACTCACGGGCCGTCTTGCGGCGGCGCAGCATCGAGCGGGCGCCGTTGACGACCGCCGTGCGCAGGTAGCCGAGCGCGTTGTCGAGGTCGTCCAGTTCCTCGCCGTGGCGCTGGTAGAGCTGGGTGAAGGCCTCCTGGACCACGTCCTCGGCGAGGTCCTGGTGGTCGACCAGCAGGACGGCCATCCGGACCAGCCCGAGCCGGTGGGCGTGGTAGAGGTCGGTCAGGGTCGGCCGGTCCTCGGTACGGCCGCGTCCCCCGCGCAGCAGCCGGAAACCGGAGCGCCGCTGCACCGCCTGGTGCTCGGTGGTGGGGACGGCGACGGGCTCGCCGGCCTCCTGGGCACCGAACAGCAGGGCGGCCACTCCGCGGACGGAGAAACCACGCTTCCACGCCGGCGCGATGATCGGCCCGATGGCCATGGACATCTGCGTCTTCCGCTTTCCCCCGGGACGGTTTCCGGGCGTACCGGAACCGTCTGCTCACCTGATCTTGATCGAGATCGGCAAGATCCTCCCAGCCGCCACCGGCCTGGTGTTCTCCGCCCCCGTACCAATGGACGTGCGGGGGCGGTGGAGGTTGCAGGTGAGTTCCGAAAAATCCCGGCGCGGCCCGACGGACTAAACTCACCGACGTTCCACCACCCTTGAGCAGGGGGTTCGCATGACCCAGCACGACAACCCGCCGCAGGGCAGCACGTCGCAGGCCGCCGGGAGGACCGCGCCCGGGCCGGTCGCGGTCGCCATCGGGCGCCGGCCGGAGCCGGTGCACGACGTCGCGGTGTACGCGTTCGACGGCATGGCGCCGTTCGAACTCGGTGTGGCGGTCGAGGTGTTCGGGCTCGCCCGGCCGGAGCTGAGCGGCCTGCTGGCGGCGCCCTGGTACGGCCTGAAGGTGTGTGCGGACCGGCCCGGGACGGCGCTCGACGCGGTCGGCGGGTTCGCGATGGTCGCCCGGCACGGGCTCGACGAGCTGGCGGCCGCGGACACCGTGATCGTCCCCGGGGTGCCGAACGCCTTCGGCGGGGTGGTGTCGCCGGGCCTGGTCGCGGCGCTGCGCACGGCGCACGAGCGCGGCGCCCGGATCGTCTCGATCTGCTCGGGCGCCTTCGCCCTGGCCGCCGCCGGCCTGCTCGACGGCCGCAAGGCGACCACGCACTGGCGCTACGCCGAGCTGCTCCAGCAGCGGTACCCGTCGGTGGAGGTCGACCCGGACGTGCTGTACGTCGACAACGGGGACGTCCTGACGAGCGCGGGCAGCGCCGCCGGGATCGACCTGTGCCTGCACCTGGTGCGCCGGGACCACGGCGCGAAGGTGGCCAACACCGTGGCCCGCCGGTTCGTCGTGCCCCCGCACCGGGACGGCGGGCAGGCCCAGTTCATCGAGGCGGCGATCCTGCCGGTCGACGAGGAGGACGACGGGATCGCGCGCAGCATGCAGTACGCGATGGACCACCTGGCGTCGCCGCTGACCGTCTCGGCGCTGGCCGGGGCCGCCCGGATGTCCGACCGCTCGTACCTGCGGCACTTCACCGCCCGCAACGGGACCAGCCCGATGCGCTGGGTCGTCACCCAGCGCATCGCGGCCAGCCTGCCGCTCCTGGAGTCCCCTGAGGGGACGGTCGAGGAGATCGCCGCCGCGGTCGGCTTCGAGAGCGCGGCGACGTTCCGCCACCACTTCGGCCGGGTGATGCGCACCTCGCCGACGGCCTACCGGCGGGGGTTCGGCCGCGGGGTGGCCTGAGCCTCCGGCTCAGCCCTCGGCTCGGCCTCCCGGCTCAGCCCTCGTGCCGGGCCGCGTTGGCCAGGATCGCGTCGTGCAGCCACTGCGCGAGGCCGGGCGCGATCTTCTCGTAGGTGTCGGTCCACCGCGGGTCCCCGACGTACAGGCCGGCCAGGCCGCGGTGGATGGTGAAGGTGCAGTCGTAGAAGTTCTGGCAGATGTGCTGCCGGTGCTCCTCGGCGAGGTCCATGGCGAGGGTGCCGTCGGCGGGCTCGCCGGCCGCCACCGCCGCGGCCAGGCGGCCGTTGAGGGCGGTCATCTCGGCCTGGATGCGCTCCCAGTCGGCCTTGCCGTAGGCGCCGGTGCGGCGCTGCGACTCGGCCCAGGCCTCGGTGTCGCCCCAGCGCTGCTCGGCCTCCTGCTCCCACTCCTCCTTGTAGTCCTCGCCGAAGATCTCGAACTTCTCCTCGGGGGTCAGCTGAACGCCCATTCTCCGTGCCTCCATGGCGTGTTCGACGGCCGTGGCGAGTTCCTGGAGGTGCTTGATCCGGTCGGTCAGCAGGCTGTGCTGCCGCCGGAGGTGCTCACTCGGGCTGACCGAGTCGTCGTCCAGGATCGCCGCGATCTCTTCCAGGGGGAACCCGAGTTCGCGGTAGAACAGGATCTGCTGCAGCCGGTCGAGGTCGGCGTCCACGTACCGGCGGTAGCCGGCCCGGGTGCGGCCCGCGGGGGACAGCAGTCCGATCTCGTCGTAGTGGTGCAGGGTCCGGACGGTCACCTTGGCGATCCTCGCCACGGCGCCGACCGAGTAGCCGTCACTGTTCATGCGGGGTGTTCCTCCCTTCGTGCTGACTCGACACTCGTCTCTCACGTCGCGTGAGGGTCAAGCCGGAAGGGCCGTCGGGTTCCGCGCGGGTGCCCGGCGGGGACGTCAGTGCCCGGCGCCGACCAGGACGCGCTCGCGCCGACGGCCGAGCCGGCCGCGTCCGGAGCCGTGGCCGTGGCCCTGGCCCTGGTCGTCCGCCGACGGCCGCGGGCGGCGCGTCTGCTGGGTGGGCCAGAGCAGCACGTACGCCGTCGAGACCACGACGAAGGCGAGCCGGACGAACCCGCGCGCCGGATCGGACGGCAGGAGCAGCGTGCCGCCGTACAGCGAGGCCAACGCGATCCAGCTCCACCAGGGCACCAGGCGCTTCTGCCCGACCGCGTCCCACAGCAGGGTGCCGAGCAGGATCGAGGCCGTGTAGTACGTGTACACGCTGGGGTCGAGCAGGACGCGGGCGTTCGCGCCGAGCAGCACGACGGCCGGCCAGCGGCCGCGCCAGACCGCGATGCCGCCGAGCCCGAGGCCGAGCGCGAACTGGGTCGGGCGGTCCCACCAGGGGGTGGTCGGGTCGGTCACGCCGAACCAGCGCAGCGAGGAGGCCGGCTGGTTGGGGATGGTGAACTTGGCGGCCGCCATGGTGTCCAGGTTGCCGAGGTAGAACGGCAGCCAGGCGACCGCGACCAGCGCGCAGAACCACAGCGCGGTGCGCAGCCAGGCGGGCCTGGGCAGGGCGAGGACCAGCGGGGCGAAGGCGATCGCCCAGGGCTTGGAGTCCACCGCGAGCGCCAGGAAGATCGCGACCTGGACGGGCTTGCCGCGGGCGAGCGCGTGCGCGGCGAGGGCGGTGAAGAACAGCGCCAGCACGTCGTCGAGGTGTGCGAAGCGGACCGACACCTCGACCCACATCGGGATGAACGCCAGCCCGGCGATCAGCACGCGCTGCTGGAGCCGGCGGTGGTTGGTGCCGGTGCCCAGGTAGTACAGGGCGGCGGTGCGGCCCACCAGGACCAGCATCACCAGGCCGAGCGCGGAGCTCACCGCCTCGGCGATCACCTGGCCCGTGTACGGCGAGAACGGCGCCGTGAGCCTGGCCGCGGCCAGGCTGACCGGGCCGATCTGCAGCTCGGGGTGGTGGGCGTAGAGCGACAGCCCGCCGTCGGGCTGACCGCTGAAGAGCAGTTGCTCGCCCTGGCGCAGGTAGTGCCAGGAGAAGCCGCCCTTGGGCTCGACCAGAAAGAACCAGAGCACCGTCCAGGCGACCAGCAGGACGTGGTGTCTGCGTACCAGCAGGCCCGCGATGCGTCCCGTGCCGGACTCGTAGTCGGTAGTGGTCCGTGCCGTGCGTGCTCCCCGCACCTGTCCCTCTCCCCGCCGGTTCCGCCCCCCTCCGGCCGGACATCCTATGTGACGGAGGAGTACCTTCCGCGCCGCCCGGGTGTCCGTCGGACGGACGGACGGGCGGCGCGGTGGCACTCAGGCGGTGATCCCCCGAGGTCAGCCGCCGCCCGGCGCCTGGATCCGGCGCCGGGAGCGGCTGCGCGGTCAGCCCTGCTGGGCCGACTTGCGGCGGCGCAGCACCACGAGGGTGCCGATGCCGGCCACCAGGACGGCGCCGCCGGCGCCGGCGATGGCGGTGGTGTCGTCACCGCCACCGGTGGTTGCGAGGGCCTTGTCCGCGTTGTCGGCGGCGGCCTTGGCCTTGGTGACGGCGGCCGGGACGATCTTCGGCGGGGTGATCTTCGGGACGCTCACCGGGAAGTCGATCGGCTCCGGGGCACCGGTGCTGCTGCCGGACGGGGCCGGGGCGGCGGTCGAGGCGGAGGCGGACGGCGACGCGGACGGCGAACCGGTGGCCGGAGCCGGGGTGGTCGGAGCCGGGGTGGTCGGCTGCGTGGTGGGCGTGCCGGTCGGCGTCGCGGTGGCCGTGGTGCTCGGCGTGGCGGTGGCCGTCGGCGTGTGGCTGGTCGTGGGCGAGCCGGTCGGGGTGGGCGTGTGGGTCGGCGTGTGGGTGCCCGTCGGCGACGTGGTGGTCGTCGGGGTCGGCTTGCCGGTGGGGGTCGGGGCCGCCTTCTTGATGGTGAAGCCGGCGCCGCGGATGCCCTCGCAGCTGAACCCGCCGTTGTCGGTCGGCAGGTGGCTGTCGTCGTCGAGCGCGGCGGCGAACACCACCGGGACGACGCCGGCCTTGCCGAGCGGGGCGTCCCCGGTGAAGGAGACCCGGACCTTGATCGTCAGGTTCTTGCCGTGGTTCACGACCAGCAGGGCGTCGTCGGAGGGGTTCCCGTCGCCGTCGACCTGGCCGAGCAGGATCAGGGCGGCGGAGTCGTCGCCGTCGCCGCCGCCGGGCGCGACCGCGCCGGTCTGCCAGCCCTCGCCGGGCAGCTGGTACTCGACCTTGAAGTCCTTGGCCTTGAGCGAGCCGGCCTTGTTCTTGAACTTCAGGAACGGGTAGAAGACGTCGTCGTGCTTGGACGAGTTGTCGATCTTGTAGCTGAACTCGCGGGCGTCGCCGCCGGCGATGAAGGTGTCCGGCACGCCCTGGAGCGAGAGACCGAGGAGCTGCGCCGCCGTCTTCTCGGCCGACGCGGCGGCGGACGGGGCGTCGGTGGCACCGACGGCCATGGCGCCCTGGGCACCGGCCAGCACCATCGAGGACGCGAGCGCGGCGGCGCCGGCGAGGGCAAGAGTGCGACGTATCGACAAGGGAGACCTCACGGGAGAGTCCGGGCACGCCCGGAGGCGCGGTGGGGCGCGGCGGAGCGCGCCGCGATCCCCCCGCGAAGCTTGAAAGTCCGACGGAGACTACCGAACGATCCAGCCACTTCGGAAGGCAGGTGTCACGCTCCGTCCCGTACGACACACGGAGCTTGCCCGAATCGTCCAACTCCGTCACCGGACAAGGCTTTTGTCTTTTACCAAAAGCACACCCGGCGTGACGGGTACACGCCTGGAGGACGGTACCGCACGGCCCTCCGTGGCGTGAATCCATCGGTCGGGCGCTCAGGCCCGACCGGGTGCGGAGCTCACTGCGAGAAGAAGGACTTCGCGGCGACCAGCGCCCGCTCGTCGCGCAGCACGTCCCCCGGCCGGGTGCCGTTGCCGAGCAGCGCGCCGCCCCAGCGCATGCCCATGTAGTCGGCGGTCAGCCGCAGCGCGCCGATCAGCGGGTCGGCCTTGTCGTCCTCGGTGGCCAGGGCGGTGACCGACCAGATGGTGCCGCCCGCCAGACTCGTGCGGAACACCTTGTCGGGCAGCCGGAGCCAGGACGACCAGTGGTCGAGGTAGAGCTTCGCGCTGGTGGGCAGCGAGTACCAGTACAGCGGCGCGACGAAGACCAGGTCGGTGGCCTCCAACGTGGCGTCCAGCAGCGTCCGTTCGTGTCCGTTCGGCTCGGGGAAGGAGCCGTCCCCGGCGTGCCGGAGGTCCTCGAACGGCGGGAGCGGGTGGTCGTCCAGGCGCAGCCAGCGCTGTTCGGCGCCGGGCGGCAGGCTCGCCCCGGCGGCCAGGCGGGCGAGCTGCTCGGAGTTCCCGTCGGCGCGCGAACTGGCGACGAGGAAGAGGAATCTGCGCGGCGGCTCGGCGCCCGCGTGCTGGTCGTCCATCGGTGGCCCCCGTTGCCTCGGTACCGCCCGGTCGGCGCGGTCCGTCGAAGTGGTGCGGAAGTGGTGCGTTCGCAGGCGCCAGCGCGCGGGCCGGGCCGGTTATTCCGGGGGCGTCCGCTCCGGTTCCGCCGGCGGGACGGG
The DNA here is from genome assembly GCF_042751525.1 of Kitasatospora sp. NPDC059408. Lineage (NCBI taxonomy): Bacteria > Bacillati > Actinomycetota > Actinomycetes > Kitasatosporales > Streptomycetaceae > Kitasatospora > Kitasatospora sp. NPDC059408. Next base: position 16,727 of record NZ_JBHYWI010000052.1, on the reverse strand, counting down.
CCGGTCGGCCCACAGCCGGACCGGTTCGCGCAGGACGGGGTGCCACCGCGGGCCGAGATCGGCGAGGCCGATCCGCTCGACGACCGCGCGGGAGGAGGCGTTGTGGTCGTGCACCCAGGCCACCACCGGCCGGTCCGGCGCGTGCCGGTGGGCGGCGTCGACGGCGGCGCGGGTCAGCTCGGTGGCGTAGCCGCGGCCCCAGTACACCGGGTCGAGGCGGTAGTAGAGGTTCCAGAAGCCGGTGGAGGTCTGGAGCGAGGCGCCGCCGACGCCGACCACCGGGCCGCCGGCGCCCGGACGGGCCGTCCAGTAGCCCATGCCGTCGGACTCCCAGACGTCGACGGCCCGTCCGATCCAGGCGCGGGTGGTGCCCTCGTCGAGGTGCCGGCCCTCGGGGGCGTGCCGCCAGGTGCGGGGGTCGTGGTTGATGGCGTGCAGCGGCGCGAGGTCGGCCGGGCCGACGGCGCGCAGTTCCAGCCGTTCGGTGCGGACCAGCCAGGGGGCTGCGGAGCGGTCGTCGGCGCTGCGGGTGGACGTCACGCGCGGATCGTAGGCGGGCGCGGCACGGCCCCGCACGTGCTTATCGGCCGGCGGCGCAGGTGGCGACGGGACCTCGGTCGGGCAGGCCGGCGCGGCGGCGGGCGACGGCCGCGACGGCGGCCCAGTCCTTGTCGCCGTCCCCGTGCGCGAGCGCGTCGAGGAAGGCGTCCCGCAGGACGCTGCCGAACGGGAGGGGCACGGTCGCGGCGGCCCCGGCGTCGAGCGCGAGGCCGACGTCCTTGAGGCCCAGCGGCAGCCGGAACCCGGCCGGCTCGTAGCGCCGCTCGGCCACCATCGCGCCGTACCCGCCGTAGACCGGCCCGGGGAAGAGGGTGTCGGTGATGAGTTCGACGAGGTCGGTCGGCCGGACGCCGTGGGCCTCGGCCAGGGCGCACGCCTCGGCCATCGACTCGATCGCGCAGGCCAGCAGGAAGTTGACACTGATCTTGGTGGTGTTGGCCTGGCCCGGACGGTCCCCGAAGTGCCAGGTCCGCTGCCCCATCGCGGCGAACAGCGGCTCGGCGCGCGCCAGCAGCGCGGGATCGCCCGCGGCGAGGATGTTCAGCTGTCCTGCGGCGGCGACCGGGGGCCGGCCGAGGACGGGCGCGGCGACGTAGCCGATGCCGTGCCCGGCGTGCGCGGCCTCGGCCCGCTCGGCGAGGGTGAGCGAGACGGTCGCCATGTTGACGTGCAGGGTCGCCCGCGCGCCCGACAGCAGGGCGGGGTCGAGCAGCAGCCGCTCGACCGCCTGGTCGTTGGCGAGCATGGAGACCACCGTGTCGGCCGCGAACACCTCGGCGAGCGTCTCCGCCGCCTCCGCGCCCTCGGCGACCATGGCGGCCACCGGCTCGGGGGAACGGTTCCAGACCCGGACGGCGTGGCCGGCCCGCAGCAGGCTGCCCGCCATGCCCCGGCCCATCGCACCCAGCCCCACGAAGCCGACCGTCGTCCCGGTCATCGCGCACTCCCAATCGCCGTCGCCCCGGCCGCGCGCCCGCGCCGCCGCACCCCGGCCGACTGTACGTCAGCCGAGCTCAGGCGCAGGCGCGCTCCGGCAGCCGCACCGCCCGGCCGCGCTCCAGCTGGGTGAGCACCCGGTGGCGCAGCAGCTCGTACTGGGCCTGGAGCCGGCCGTGCCGGGCCGGGCGGGAGACCGGGCGGCCGGGGCCGACCAGTTCGTCCGGCCCGAACTGCTCGCGGGTGAGGTCGATCTCGACGCCGGGGGCGAAGCGGTTCCACCAGTGGAGGTCCGTCCGGACCCCGCCGGCGTACACCTCGCCCATCATCAGCTCGCCGCCGATCAGGTCGTGCAGCACCATCGCGGTGACGCCGCACTGGCCGCGGGCGGGATTGTCGGGACGCCAGTGGGCCAGGTCCTCGGGCGCACAGGTGTCGACACCCCAGGAGGAGCGGATCGCACGTTCGATGTCGTTGAGGGTCCACGCCGTCATACCGGGAAGCCTGCCACGCCCCACCGACAGTGGCACCGGCTTTTGACCGGTCCGCGCCCTGTACTGCAAGGACCCTCCCGATCTTCACCCGAACGAGGGGAAACGGAAACCCGCCCGCCCGGGTGCGCCGGGCGGGCGGGCGGTGCGTCAGGGGTGCTTCCCCGTCCGCGGTGCCCAGGGCCGCGTCACTTCGCGAGTGCGGCGACCCCCGCCTGCGCGAACTGCTCGTCCAGGTCGCCGCTGGGCGCGCCCGCGACGCCGATCGCCGCGACCGGGGCGCCCTTGGCCTGCACCGGGGCGCCGCCGGCCAGGAACAGCGTGCCCGGGATGTCCTTGAGGTTCGGGGCCTGCGCCAGCCGCTTGGCCAGCTCCGAGGTCGGCGCGTTCCAGGAGACCGCGGTGTAGGCCTTGCGCACGGCCGACTCCGGCGACTGCGGGCCGGCCGCGTCGCCCTTGAGCAGGACCCGGGTGACGCCGTCCCGGTCGACGACCGCGACCGAGACGTGCTGGCCGGCCTTGGCCGCCGCGTCCAGGGCGGCCTGCGCGGCGCGGGTGGCGGCGTCGACGGTCAGACCCGTGCTCTGGGCCAGGTTCCTGTTCTGGGTGTCGACCTTCACCGCGGCCGGCGCGGCGGCCGGGGTCTCGCTCGTGTCGGCGCTGGCCGAGACGGCGCCGACGGTGGCGGCGAGCGCGGCGGCGGCGAGGGTACCGGTGAGGACTCGGGTGCGCACGGAGATCTTCTTCATCGGGGTCCAGCTCCTCGGGGACTACGGGATCGGGCTGTCGGGGATCCGCGGGTTCGGGGGGAGCCGCGGGTTCGGGTGGGGGCCGCCGGGCGGCGGGGGGACCCGTCCGGCGGCCGTGCTTCGATCCTCCGGCCGGAGCGGGGCCGGCCACATCGGCGGTCCGGCGCGGGCGCGCGGGCGGGTCGGCCGACACCGGGGTCAACCGATCGGCTGATGCGGGACCGGGCCGGACGGGTCACCATCGAGGGATCGGCGCAGGTCAGCGCGCCCCCGTGACCACCGACCAGGAGCCTCCCGTGCCGCACCCCCGCGCCGCAGACGACGCCGTCGTCGCCGAAGGCGCCGAGGGCGCCGAGGGCGCCGAGGGCGCCGACGCGCTCGCGGGTGCGGACGCGCTCGGGAGCACCGCCGGCGACCCGGACGCGGGCCGGCTCGCGCTGCTGCTCGACTCCGCCTTCCTCCTGCTGCTCGTCGCCTCGCTCAGCCGCTACCTCACCCACCACGCCGGCAGCCCGCGGATCCCGTGGGTCGTCGGCCTGAGCGCCGCCCTGGCCGCCGCCCAGCCGGCCGGCTCCTGGCTCGCGCACCGCCGCCCGCCCGCACCGGGCCGGCGCCGGCTCCGGCCGTTCGCGACGGTGGTCGCCCTCTGGGTGGTGCTGGTGCTGCTCGCGCCGAGCTTCGCGTGGTGCGCCGTCCCGCTGGTCTACACCGCCCTGCGCACGCTCCCCGCGCGGGCGGCGATCCCGCTGGTGGCGGCGCTCACCCTGCTGGTCGTGATCGCCGAGATCCGGCTGCCCGGCGGCGCCGACGCGACGCTCGTCCTGCTGCCGCCCGCCGTGGCGGCGCTCGCCACCGGCGTCTTCCTCTTCATGGCGCGGCAGGCCGCCCGGCAGCACGCGCTGATCGCCGACCTGGTCCGCACCCGGCGCGAACTCGCCGCCACCGAACGGCGGGAGGGCACGCTGGCGGAGCGCGAGCGGCTGGCGATGGAGATCCACGACACCCTCGCCCAGGGCCTGTCCAGCCAGCAGATGCTGCTCCAGGCCGCCGACCGCACCTGGGACACCGACCCGACGACCGCCCGCGCCCACGTGCGCACCGCCGCCGACGTCGCCGCCCGGAACCTCGCCGAGGCCCGCCGCTTCGTCCACGACCTCGCACCCGCCGAACTCGCCGACGGCCGCCCGCTGGACGAGGCGCTGCGCGCGCTGGCCGCGCGCGAGTCCGCCGAGAGCGGCCTGCCGGTCCGCTTCCACCTGGACGGCGCGCCCGTCCCGCTGCCGGCCGCCGTCCAGTCCGCGCTGCTGCGGATCGCCCAGGGCGCGCTGGCCAACGTCCGGGAGCACGCCGGGGCTTCGACGGCGGCGATCACGCTGTCCTTCCTCGGCGACCAGGCCGTGCTGGACGTCGCCGACGACGGCCGGGGCCTCGACCGCGGCCGGGGCCCCGACGGCGCCGGCGAAGGACCTGCGGGCGGGGCCGGCCGCGGGTACGGGCTGCCGGCGATGCGCGCGCGGCTGCGGCAGCTCGGTGGCACGCTGACGGTCGAGAGCGCCCCCGGCGAGGGCACCGTCGTCTCCGCCTCGATCCCCCTGGAGCAGCAGCCATGACCACGACTCCCGTCCGGCTGCTGGTCTGCGACGACCACGCGGTGGTCCGGGCCGGCCTGCTCGCGCTGCTCGCGAGCGCGGGCGACTTCGAGGTGGTCGGCGAGGCGAGCACCGGGGAGGAGGCGGTCGCGCTGGCCGCCCGGCTGGCGCCGCAGGTCGTGCTGATGGACCTCCAGCTCGGGGACGGCATCGACGGCGTGGAGGCCACCCGCCGGATCACCGCCGCGCCCGGCGGTCCGCACGTGCTGGTGCTGACCACGTACGACACGGACGCCGACATCAGCCGCGCGATCGCCGCCGGGGCCACCGGCTACCTGCTGAAGGCCGAACGGCCGGAGGAGCTGTTCGCCGCCGTCCACGCCGCCGCGCGGGGGAGGACGGTGCTGTCGCCGCCGGTGGCGACCCGGGTGATGGCGCAGATGCGGGCGCCCGCGCCGCAGCTGACCGAGCGCGAGCAGGACATCCTGGAGCAGCTGGCGCAGGGGCTCGGCAACCGGGAGATCGCCCGCGCGCTGTTCATCAGCGAGGCCACCGTGAAGACCCACCTGGGCCGCATCTACGACAAGCTCGGCGTCGACACCCGGTCCGGCGCGGTGGCCGTCGCCAAGGAGCGCAGGCTGCTGCGCTGAGCGCTCGTCCGGTGCCGCTCCGTACTGTCGAAGTGCTCGGAATGTCGGATTCCAGACCGGCGCACGCTCTCCCCCGCACCCCGCACGCGCCCCCGACGGACCGTCGCGCGCCCTGATGCGCCCACAAATACCTGGTGGCGCGGCGTCCACGACCCTGTCACGATTGTGGATGTTTCGTGGATCCCGCTATTGACAAACCAACCACGCGGTTTGTTAGCTTGGGTCCAACGACGTCCCTGGGGGAAGGGGCTCGCCGGGGTCCGTGCGGACCGCCCTCGCCGGAGGGCACCGCCAGGGGGGCCGGCGAGCGGCCGGGGGGTCGGGGGGAGCGGCAGTGCCGAAGCCGCGCGACGAGGGTGGCGCGGAGCGTGTCCGGGGGGGCTCGCTCCGCGCCTCCTCTGCCCACTGATCTGCGCACCGATCTGCGCACCGAGGCCCCGCCCGACGCGGGACCCCGCGTCACGCCATCGCGCTCCAGTGGGAACAGCAGACGTACGGCAGCGGCGCGCGGCCGCACCCACCCGCGGCCTGCGTGCGCGACGGGTGCTCCGGACGGTCCGCCCCCGGTGAGCTCGCGATCAGCCCTGCCTCACCCAAGTCGCCGAACTCCAGCACCAGTTGATAGCCATCCCGGGTCGTCGCGGCCACCCGCGGCAGCTCCCGGCCGACACCGAGCGCGGTGATCGTCCAGCCGCGCCGCCGCCAGTGGCCCTCGACCACGCCGGCCAGCACCGCGCGCCGCGCCTCCGACACGATGGTGAGGACGTCCCGTCCGCGCGTGACGTACCAGTGCGGACCGTCGCCGGACCAGGGCGGCGGCAGCCGGACGCCGGACCGGGGCGGCGCGCTCTGCCAGACGGGCATCGGCCGGATCGCGTCGAGCGTGTCCTGGAGCAGCGTCTCGCATCTCGCGGCGGCGACGAGTTGATCGACCGTCGCCTCCCCCAGCGGCCAGGCGGCCGGCTCCTCCGGCCCGAAGCAGGGGCGGCCCACCGGGCATCCGAGGTTCAGGTCGGCACGACCTGGCAGCACTGGGTTCTCCGTACTCCTCCCGGTGTTCAACCCGGGCAGGGATTCCGTCTCTCCTTCGACGGCGCGCGTACGCGATCGGTTCCGGCACCGCCGACGTCGGCGGCTTCTCGCTCGGCGCCGTCGTCGCCACCGCGGCCGCCGCACTGCGCCCGGATCAGGTCCGCCGGCTGGTCGCCACCGCCGGGTGGATCAGCAGCGAGCAGGACGAGTACCTGCGCCTGTCCTTCGCCACCTGGCTGTCGCTCGCCGGCGACCCCGTCGCCTTCGGCCGCTACGCCACCCTCACCGCCTTCAGCCGGGGCTTCCCCAACCGGATCGGCCGAGCTGCCGTCGAGGCCAACACCGCCTACATGCAGCCGACTTCGGGCACGTTGCGGCACATCGCCCTCGACCTCGCGCTGGACCTCGGCCCGCTGCTCCCCCGGGTCCAGGCACCGGCTCTGGTCATCGGCTGCACCCAGGACGCCACCGTGCCGGTGGAGAACACCCGCCGGCTGCACGCCGCCCTCCCCGGCAGCGCGTACGCCGAGTTCGACACCGGGCACATCGTCCTGGCCGAGGAGACCGAGGCGTACACCAGGACCGTCCGCGACTTCCTCGACGGCTGAGCGGGAATCCCGACCGGCTGCCCCCGCGGAACCGGCACGCCCGACCGGCGACCGACCGGCGACCGACCGGGACCGAGCGGGCCCGACCGGCGACCGGCCCGCCCCGCGCCGGAGAGAGCACACCGCGGCCCGCCTGGCAAGAGCCACGGCAGAACGTCCGATTCCCGCACACGGCACCGAAATCCGAATTGACTCGACATCAGCTCGCGAGAGGAGATGGGCTTGTCCGTCGCCGCTCCGCACGAGAGCGCGACACGTCATGCAAGGAGACGACGATGCGCATACTCCTCACCGGCCCGGCCGCGGCCGGCCACCTCTTCCCGATGGTGCCCACCGCCCAGGCCCTGCGCGCCGCCGGGCACGACATCCTGTTCGCCGTCTCCCGGCCGCTGGACCAGATCCGCAGCGCCGGCTTCCCGCTCGCCGAGATCGGCGACGGCCGCGACATGCGCGACCTGTTCTCGGAGGCCAACGACGGCCAGCTCAGCTACAGCGGCCACGGCCTCGACCAGGACGGGATCCTGGACATGGCCGCCCGCGCCTTCGCCTACGTCGCCCGTCCCACCGTCGACGGCCTCCTCGACGTCGCCTCCGACTGGGGCGCCGACCTGCTCGTGCACGCCGCGTTCCAGCCCGCGGCCCCGCTGGTGGCGGCCAAGCTCGGGATCCCGTCGGTCCTGCACAACTACGGCATCCCGACCGGCCGCGACATGGTCGAGCGCCTCGCCGGCCACTTCACCGACCTCTACGAGAAGCACGGCGTGGCCGGTCCCGCCACGCCCACCTCGCTCAGCATCGGCCCGCTCGGCGGCGACCCGGACGGCCTGCGGATGCGCTACGTGCCGTACAACGGCGGCGGCCTCGTCCCGGGCGAGTTCCTGGCCCCGGCCGAGCGTCCGCGGGTCCTGATCACCCTGGGCACCGTGGTCACCCAGATGGACGGCGTCAGCGCCGTCTCCCGCCTGATCGAGGCGGCCTCCGCGGTCGACGCCGACTTCCTGCTCGCCGTCGACGGCGCCGACATCGCCCCGCTCGGCACCCTGCCCGGCAACGTCCGCGCCCTGCCCTGGGTGCCGCTCGCCGACCTGGTCCGCCACTGCGACGGCGTGATCCAGCACGGCGGCGCGGGCACCACGGGCACCACCCTCTCGGCCGGTGTCCCGCAGCTGCTGCTCCCCCAGGGCGCCGACAACTTCATGGTCGCCGACGCGCTCGTCGCCGCCGGCATCGCCCTGCGCTCCACCTCGGAGACCGTCGACACCGACGTCCTGAACCGCCTCCTGACCGACACCGACCTCCGCGCCGCCGCCGCCCGCGTCCGCGCCGAGAACGACGCCCTCCCCACCCCCGCCGCCATGGTCCCCACCCTGGAGGCCCTGGCCGCCGCCCGCTGAACCGCCCCGGCACCCGGCAGCCGCAGGCCACCCGGCCTGCGGCTTTCCGCGTTGCGGCGCGGGCACGCGCCGCCGCCCCGCCCGACGGACGCCGCTCCTGCCGGCACGCCGTGCGCTCCGGACAACTGCTCCGGCAGTGTTACCGGTTCTGCCGGTCGCGACGGTCCCGTGGGCGGTGCCCGGCGCAAGCGCAGGTGGGCAGCGGTGCGGTCGGCGGCGGCCGGACGCCCGGGGGCTCCCGCTCCTCTGGCCGGGCTGGAGGAGTGCGCCCAGGCGAGGTCCGTACGGTGGTCGAACCGCAAGGCCGTTCCCCGTGCCGACCCACCAGAGGAGCGTCGCATGAGCCGGTTCGACCAGCTCGCGTACACCGAGGCGGTGCGCCAGGTCCAGGAGGAGATGGGCAGCGCCACCGCCGCCGACCGCCGGCTGCGGCGCCCGGCCGAGGAGGCCGAGCCGCTCACCGGCTCCGAGGCCTCGTTCATCCGCAGCCTCGACGGCTTCCTGTTCGCCAGCGTGGGCCAGACCGGCTGGCCGTACATCCAGTTCCGGGGCGGCCCGACCGGGTTCGTGCACGTGCTGGACGAGCACACGCTCGGCTACCTCGGCGTCCGGGGCAACCGGCAGTACATCACCACCGGCAACCTGCGGGGCGACGACCGGGTCGCGCTCTTCTTCATCGACCACGCGCGCCGGGCACGCCTCAAGCTGTTCGGCCGCGCCGCCGCCGTGCCGATCGGCGACGACCCCGGGCTCGTCGAGCGCCTGAGCGAGCCGCGCACCGAGGGCGCGGTCGAACACGTCGTCACCATCCGGGTCGAGGCGTTCGCCTGGAACTGCCCCAACCACATCACGCCCCGGTTCAGTCAGCGCGAGGTCTCCGACGCCCTGGCGCCGATCCACGAGCGCCTCGCGCAGTTGGAGCAGGAGAACGCCGCCCTGCGCGCCGAGCTCGCCGCGGGGAAGCCGCAGTAGGACGGGAGCGGCCCCAGGGAGCGGCCCCGGGTGCCCGGTGTTCCGGTGACGCACCCGGCTGTCCGCTGACCTAATTCGGCAGCCGGTTCCGGGCGTTGAGAAAGGTCTGCACCAATCCCTAGCCTCGAATCGTCCAAGAACACCGAGGCGAACGGAGACATCGCCCATGGTCAGCGATGTGATCGACCGGAACGGCCGGCTCCAGGAAATCACGGACCGCCTCACCGGCCACGACGGGCAACCCGCCCTCGCCACCCCCGGACCCGTCCGCGACGCCGCCAGGGCCACCGCCGGCGCCGCCGATCCGTCGTGAACCGGCCCCGCATCGGCGTCGACCTCGTGCCGCTCACCCGGATCCACGAACTCCTGCCGGTGCTCAGGCGGTTCCTCTCCACCGACGAGCTGACCGCCTCCCGGACCCCGGACGGCGCGCCCGACCCCTCCGGGATCGCCGGACGGCTGGCCGCCAAGGAGGCCGTCTTCAAGCTGTTCGGCACCGTCGGCCGGCCCGTGCCCTGGCAGGGCATCGAGATCCTGCGCGGCCCCGGCGGCCGCCCCGAGGTCCGGCTGGCCGGCTCGGCCGCCGAACTCGCCGCCGACGCCGGGCTCGGCCCGATCGACATCAGCATCAGCCACGACGGCGGCTTCGCCATCGCCGTCGCGGCCACCACCGCTCCCTGAGCGGGCCCACCACCGTCCGCGCCCTTCGAAGGGAACCGCCATGAGCGCCACCGGCACCGGCACCGCCACCGGCATCGACAAGGTCCGCGACTGGATCCTCGGCCGCCACCCCGGCCGCACCGAACTCGCCCCCGACGTCAACATCATCGAGAGCCGCCTGGTCGACTCGCTCGCCTTCGTCGAGCTCGTCTACACCATCGAGGACGCGGCCGGCATCGAGATCGACTTCGACACCATCGACATCGAGGACTTCCAGTCCCTCGCCACCATCCAGAAGGCGTTCTTCGCCTGAGCCCGAGGAGGGACCACCCATGCACGCCGTTTCCTACACCGCCCAGTGGATGGCCGCCGCCCGCGCCCAGGAGTCCGAACGCGAGGACGCCCTCTTCACCGACCCCCTCGCCCGCGACCTCGCCGCCCCCAAGGGCTTCGAACTGATCGAGCGTTATGTCGGAGGCGGTGTCCTGCCGTTCATCTCGATCAGGACCCGCTACCTGGACGACGCCATCCGCGACATCCTCGCCGAGGGCGGCATCCGGCAGGTCGTCCTCATCGCCGCCGGCATGGACACCCGCGCCTTCCGTCTCGGCTGGCCCGACGGCACCGAGCTCTACGAGGTCGACCACGGTCCCCTCATCACCGAGAAGCGCCGCCGCCTCGACGCCCTCGGCGCCGAACCCCGCACCGACCGCCGCGAGGTCTCCGCCGACCTCACCCAGGACTGGCTGCCCACCCTCGAAGCCGCCGGCTTCGACCGCACCCGCCCCACCCTGTGGATCGCCGAGGGGCTGACCTTCTTCCTCACCGAGGACCAGGTCTCCGGCCTGCTCACCCTGCTCGCCTCGGCCTCCGCCCCCGGCAGCCGCCTCGCGTTCGACATGCTCGGCCGGGCCCAGCTGCGCAGCCCGTTCGCCAAGACCTTCCTCGACGCCCTGGCCGCCGACGGCACCCCGTGGGTCTTCGGGACCGACGAGCCCGAGGAGTTCCTGAGCGCCAACGGCTGGAAGGCCGTCGACGTCAGCGAGCCCGGCCAGCCCGGCGCCGGCGAGGGCCGCTGGCCCTACGACGTCCAGCCGCGCGACCGCCGCGGCGCCAACCGGCTCTGGCTCGTCCGCGCCGAGATCGCGGCCGCGTGATGAGCGAGCGGACGGCGGAGCGCCGGATCACGCTGGAACGGATCGAGTCGTACGCGCCCGAGCGCAGCGTGCGGATCGAGGAGCTCGGGGAGCACCTCGGTCTGCGCCGCGGTGATCTGGGGGTGTTCCGCAAGTTCTACGGTCTCGACCGGCTGCGGTACGACCCGCAGCTGCCGCTGCTGGACCTGTTGCGGCCGGCGGCGCGCGCGGCACTGGCCGCCCTGCCCGACGACGGACACGTCGACTACCTCGCCTACGCCCACGTCACCCAGGCCGTCGCCCCGGCCGACACCGACATGGCCCAGGTCGTGCGCGACGACCTCGGACTCACCGGCGCCGAGGCCTTCGGACTGAGCCACCAGGCCTGCGTCAGCAGCCTCGGCGCGATCGAGATCCTCGGCAACCTGCTGCGCGCCGAAGGCCGCGAAGGCGCCCACGCCCTCATGGTCACCGGTGAACAGGCCTACTCCCCCATCGTGCAACTGGTCCCCAACACGGCGATCATGGCCGACGCCGCGGCCTCCTGCCTGCTCACCCTGGACGGCGACGGCGACATCGTCCGCTCCTTCACCACCCGCACCCTCGGCGAGTACGCCCGCTGGCTTGAGCTCACCCCCGAGCAGAGCACCGAGTACGGCGAGCAGTACGCCGCCAGGATCGCCGAGGTCATCCACCAGGCGCTGGCGGAAGCCGGGTTGACCTTCGACGACGTCGACCTCGTCATCCCCCACAACGTCAACAAGCTCGCCTGGCGCCAGACCGTCAAGGAACTCGGCATCGACCAGGACAAGGTCTTCCTCGACAACGTCCCCGTCTACAGCCACACCTTCGCCGCCGACGTCTTCCTCAACTACACCACCCTGCGCGACACCGGCCGGCTCACCGACGGCGCGCACTACCTCCTGGTCTCCGTCGGCCTCGGCGCCACCTTCGGCGCCATGGTCATCACCCACCGCACCCCGGGAGGCAGCCGGTGAACCGTCAGGACGTGCTGATCACCATCGAGAAGGCGCTGAGCGAGGTCCTGGAGCGACCGATCACCGGGCTGACCGAGGACACCGCGCTCTTCGACGACCTGCGGCTCGACTCCTCGTCCGTCCTCGGGCTGCTGATGACCGTCGAGGAGGCCACCGGGATCGCGGTGGACCCGGACGACCTCGACATCGACCACCTGCGCACCATGCGCTCGTTCGCCGACTACGTCGAGGCCGCGCTGCGGCGGGAAGAGGGGACCTCATGACCGCGCTGGCCCTGCGCGCAGCCACCGCCGTACGCGCCCCGGCCGGTCCCGGCCCGGGCGAGGACGACCCCGCCCTGCTCGCCTACTTCACCGACCTCCTCGCCCCCTTCGGGCAGAAACCCGACCAGGACCTCCACCGCGGCGGCGCCCACCTCCACCACCGGGACCTCGTCGACCTCCTCCTGGCCGCCGACGAGGCCGTCGCGGCCGCCCGGCCCGACCTCGCGATCGTCACCCACGCCCTGCCCGACCTCGCCCCCTTCACCGCCACCGCCCCCTACCTCACCGCCCGGCTCGGCGGCCGGGCCACCAACTTCGCCCTCACCGAACAGGGCCTCGCCGCGCCCTTCACGGCCCTGCGCATCGCCGCCGCCTACCAGGAGGCCGGCCGGGCCACCGAGGTCGCCGTCGCCGTCCTCGAACAGACCACCCTGCCCACGCCCCACCCCCTGACGCCGCTGGTCGACTCCGCCGCGCTCCTGGTCCTCCGCGCGGACGCCGGCCCCGGCCCGCGGTTCGCCGGCGCCCACGCCGCCGACCACGCCGGCCCGGCCCTGGCCGCCCGACTCGGCGGTCCGGACGCGGACGGCACCCTCCTCGTCCTCGGCCCCCACGTCACCGACGACATCCCCGACCACCCCGCCGTCCACCGCGCCGAACCCGGCAGCTACTGCACCGGCGTCTGGCTCGAACTCGCCCGCCACTGGCAGGACTGGCAGCACGCCCACCACCGCGTCGTCCTCTGCGACACCGACCCCCGCACCGGCCGCACCCACCTGGCCGTGTTCGCCGACGGCGAGGAGTGACCCGGGTCCACCCGCACCCGCCCGGCGCCGCCACCCGTGGAGGGCCCGGCTCCGGCAGACAACGGACGAGGCAACCGAAGGGACGGCAGGAACAGGATGACCACGGTCAACGAGCAGAGCATCAGGCTGGATTCCGCACGAGCCGGGACGGGCCCGGCCACCTGGGGGCAGCGGGCGATCTGGGGGGTCGTCACCCGGCTCGGCGAGGACGCCCCCCGGTACAACCTGCCCACCGAGCTCCCCGTCACCCCGCCCCGCCCCGCCACCCGCGTCCTCGCGGACCTGACGGAGCTGCTCCACCTCCACGACAGCCTGCACACCAGGCTGCTGCCGGCCGGTGAGGACGGGCTGGAGCAGGTCGTGGACGGCAGCGGCGAACTCCCCGTCGAGGTCCGGCGGTGCGCCGCGGCCGAGGCGCCGGAGGCCGGTGCCGCGCTGCTCGAGGAGCTGGCCGGACGCCCCTTCGACCACACCCGGGAATGGCCGCTGAGGGTCGGCCTCGTCGAGTGCGAGGGGCTGGTCCACCGGCTGGTCCTGACCGGTTCGCACGCCGGCATGGACTACTGGGGCCTCGTCCGGCTGCTGCGCGACCTCCGGTCGATCGAGGCGGGCGAGTCGGCCGAGTCGCTGCGCCGGTCCCGCCCCGCCCTCCAGCCGCTGGACGCCGCGGCGGTCCAGGCCTCGCCGCTCGGCCGCCGCCGGGACGAGGCCGCCCGCCGCTACTGGTGCGAGCAACTGGCCGCCGGCCCCCGGCGGATCTTCCGGGAGCCCGCCGCGCCGGAGCTCGCCGCCGATCCGGACCGGCTGTTCCCCAACGCGCTGCTGCGCTCGCCCGCGCTGGCCGTGGCCGTCGAGCGGGTGGCCGAGCACCTGGAGGTGAGCGACGCCGCGGTGCTGCTGGGCGCGGCCTCGCACCAGCTGGCCCGGATGTCCGGCAGCGACGACGTGCTGTTCCAGGTGGTCGTGGGCAACCGCTTCCAGCCGGCCGCCACCGCGGCGGTCAGCACGGTGGCGCAGGAGGCGCTGTTCCGGCTCCCGGACGCGGGCCGGGACTTCGTGGACGCGGTACGGCGGACGCGGTCCGTCTCGTTCAGCGCGTTCCGGCACGCCGCGTACGACAAGTGGGCGCTGGAGCGGGAGGTGGCACGACTGGTCGAACGGGGGGAGGCGGCCGACCACTCGTACTGGTGGAACGACACCCGGGACCCGGGCAGCGGGCCGTTCGACACCGTCGAGCGGCCGGAGGACGCGCTGGGCGAGCTGGCCGGCCGCACCGAGCTGAGCTGGCCGACGGACTTCCCGGCCCGGGTGAACGTCTCGATGGCGGTGGACGTGCTGACCGCCCCGGGCGCCCTGGACCTCGCGATGACGGCCGACCCGGCGGTGCTCGGCCGCGCCGGGATGGAGCAGTTCCTCCGGGGCGTCGAGCAGTTGATCGTCGCCGAGGCGCTCGCGCTGGGGGACGAGTGAGCGCGCGCTACGCGGGAATCGCCTGGACGGGCGCGGGCTACGAGGTCGAGGTGCTCGACGGCGCCGGCCGCCGGGCGACCGGGCCGAGCCGCTGGGGAGCTGCGGCCGTCACCGAACTCATCTCCCTGATACGGGATTTGAGCTCGGACGACGAACCGGTGGCCGTGGTGCTCGACAGCACCAACGGACTGCTCGACGGCCCGATGACGGCGGCCGGCCTGGAGGTGTACCGCGCGGACCCCTGGGTGCTGCCGCCCCGGCCGCGGTTCGGCTCCGTCCCGGCCGCACGCCTGGCGGAGCAGGCCAGGACCGCGCCCGGCACGCTGGCACGGGTGACCGCCGAGGGCGGCAGCCTGACCGGCCGGGCCGACGAGTTCCACGAGGTCGTCCGGCGCAGCGAGCCCACCCGGGCCGCCCTGGTGGCCGCCGGCCGCTGGTTCGAGCACGGCCCGCGGGACGTCCCGCGGGTCGCGCTCACCTTCGACGACGGCCCCGACCCGGTGCACACCCGGCGGGTGCTGGAGATCCTGGACCGCTACGGGGTGCGGGCGACGTTCTTCTGCGTCGGCCACCACGCCGCGGCGCTGCCCGACGAGGTGCGCCGGATCGCCGACGCCGGCCACGAGGTCGGCAACCACTCCTGGTCCCACCCCTTCCTGGCCGATCTGACGGCGGACCAGTTGCGCGAGCAGCTCGACCGCACGGCGGAGGCGGTGGCCCGGGCCACCGGCACGGCCCCGACCCGGTTCCGCCCGCCGTACGGCGCGCTGAGCCCCGAGGTGCCGGCCGTCCTGGAGGACCACCCGGCCACCCTGACCATGTTCGACGTGGACTCCCGCGACTGGACGCGGCCGGGGCCGGAGCGCATCGCGGCGACCGTCCTGGAGTCCGCCGGCCCCGGATCGGTGGTGCTGATGCACGAGGGCGCCGGCGACCGCGGCCAGACCGTCCAGGCCCTCCCGTCGATCGTCGAGGGCCTGCTCGACCGCGGCCTGGAACCGGTCACCGTCGGGGAGCTCGACCCGCCGCCCGTCACCCGACCCTGAACACCACGATCCACCAGCGGAGGACTGAACAGTCATGGAAGAACGCTTGACCGAACACGCCCCCGCGGCCGCGTCCGCGCGGGTGGAGGACCGGCCCGCCGAGGCGCCGGCGAGCACCGAACCGGCGATCTGGTCCCGTAACTTCCGGTACTACTTCACCGCCCGCAGCGCGGGCCTGCTCAGCTGGGCGATGCTCCCGGTCGCCGTCTCGGCCGGCCTGCTCAGCGGCGGCTACGGCCTGAACGCCGCCGGCTACTCGATGGCCTTCCTGGTGGGCCCGTTCGCCGGCCTGGTGCTGTTCGGCGGCGTCCTCGCCGACCGGTTCACCGCCCGCCGCATGATGATCGCCGCCGACCTGACGAACCTCGTCGCCCACGTGCTGCTCGCCTTCCTGTTCATCCACGGCATCGACCACCTGTGGCAGCTGTACACCCTGCTCGTGGTGGCCGGCACGGCCAACGCCATGTTCCAGCCCGGCGCTTCCTCGACCGTCCCCCTCGTCTCCCGCGACGTCCAGGGCGCCAACGGCGTCCTGCGCACCTCCGAGGCGCTCACCGGCCTCGGCGGCCCGGCCCTGGCCGGCGCCATGGTCGGCCTCGGCGCCACCGGCTGGGTGATGGTGATCTCCGCCCTCGCCTACGGGACCAGCGCGGTCTGTCTGCTCACCCTGCGCCTCGGCGTGGTGCCCGCCCCGCCGGCCGGCGAGAGCCTGTGGCACAACCTGGCCGTCGGCTGGCGGGAGTTCCGCTCCCGCAGCTGGCTGTGGGGCGTCATCGTCATCTGGATGGTCTTCGCGGTGCTCTCCTGGGGTCCGCAGCTGTCCGTCGCCGCCGGCGTCATCGTCCCCGAGCACGGCGCCACCGCCTTCGGCCTGATCAACTGCGCCCTCGGTGCGGGCACCGTGGCGGGCGGCCTGCTCGCGATCCGCTACAAGCCCGAACGCCCCCTGGCCGCCGGCGCGGTGGCAATGCTCGCCTACCCGCTCTACCCGCTCGGCATCGTCCTGGACTGGCCCGTCTGGCTGCTCGCCGCCGCCCAGTTCGCGGTCGGCGTCGGCATCGGCGTGTGGGGCGTCATGTGGGCCACCAGCGTCCAGACCCAGGTCCCCGGCGAGGTCCTCAACCGCGTCCACGCCTACGAGGTCGCCGGCTCCGTCGGCATGTACCCCATCGGCAGCGCCCTCGCCGGCCCCGCCGTCGGCGCCTTCGGCACCGACCGGGTCCTCCAGGTCGGCGTCGTGGTGGCCCTCTGCACCGCCGCCGCCCTCTTCCTCACCCGCCCCATCCGCAACCTGCGCCGAGTCCCCACCCAGGCCTGACTCCGCCGGAACAACCCCCGCCGGCGGCAAAGTCCCAGGTCGCCGACC
>NZ_JBHYWI010000051.1:0-63775 GCF_042751525.1 Kitasatospora sp. NPDC059408 | reverse complement strand
CAACCCCCCCACCACAAACGTCCCCTTTCCCCCAGCCCCCAGCCCCCAGCCCAACCCCCCCCCCCCCCCCCCCCGGAAGCCACCTGGCCACCCCAGGTGGCTTCCGCCGTCGGCCGCCCCCGAAAGCGCTCACCCCAGCTGGGCCAGGCCCTCGGTGGCGATGCGCTCGAACACGGCGAGGTCGGCGGCGAAGCACGAGTCCGGGATCGGCCAGTGCACGACCAGCTCGGTGATCCCCAACTCCCGGTACGTTCCCGCCCATTGGACGAAGGCGTCGAGTGAGTCGAGCGGCCGCTCGCCGGTGAAGCCCTGGAGGAGCAGCCGGTCGAGCGAGGCCGCGTCCCGCCCCTCGGCCTCGCACGTGGCGGTGAGCTTCGCGAGCTGTGCGGCGACGACGCCCGGGGCCCGCTCCGCCGGGACGTCCGGGTCGGCCGGGTCCCCGCAGGTGACCCAGCCCTGGCCGTACCGGGCGGCGAGCCGCAGCCCGCGCGGGCCGGTCGCGGCCACGCAGAAGGGCACGCGCGGGCGCTGGACGCAGCCGGGGATGTTCCGGGCCTCGACGGCCGCGTAGTAGCGGCCGTCCCGCGTGGTCGCGTCCCGGCGCAGCAGCGCGTCCAGGAGGGGCACGAACTCGCCGAAGCGGTCGGCCCGTTCCTTCGGGGACCACTCCTCGTGCCCGAGCACCTGCGCGTCGAAGCCCGTCCCGCCGGCGCCGATGCCGACGGTGAGGCGTCCGCCCGAGACGTCGTCGAGCGTGATCAACTCCTTGGCCAGGGTGACCGGGTGGCGGAAGTTGGGGTTGGTGACGAGGGTCCCGAGGCGGATGCGTTCGGTCGCGGTGGCCGCCGCCGTCAGGGTGGGCAGCGCGCCGAACCAGGGTTCGTCGCGGAACGACTGCCACGACAGGTGGTCGTAGGTGTAGGCGGCGTGGAAGCCGAGCTCTTCGGCCCGCCGCCAGAGCTTCTGTCCCTCGCCCCACCGGTGGACGGGGAGGATCACGGTGCTGAGGCGCATGCGGCCGACTGTAGCCCGGCGGTTCCGCGCGCCGGCGGCGACAGGCCCGGTCGGCGGTCGGCCCCCGTGGGGCGGCGCCCTGGCCGCAGCGCCGTCGGCCGAGTGGAACCGGTGCATCCACTCCTCGGCCGCTGTCCTCAACTACCCGTCTCCTCATATCCGTTCCGCGCCATCACGCGCGGCAGTGGATCCGGGAAGCCAACCGCCCCGACACCGCGATGAACCCCTATCCGACTGCCCCCACCCCACTACCGGGCGCTCCGCAGGCATGCGAAAGGGGACAGCCCCCCTGGTGCGGGAGGAGGGCCGTCCCCGATGTCTTCAGCTCACGTCAGAAGTGCCGCAGCAACTCGTCGAAGCGCGCCAGTCGCAGCGTCGCGTCCTCGGGTCGCAGCTCCTCGTGCTCCATGACCCAGGTGTGCTCGTGCGGGATGAAGACGGCCTTCAGCCCGGCACGGACGGCAGGCAGGATGTCCGACTTGGGCGAGTTGCCGATCATCCAGGTGCGGCCGGCGTCCAGGCCGAGCTCGGCGGTGAGCCGCCGGTAGGTGTCCTCGTCCTTCTCCGGGACGATGTGGACGCTCCGGAAGTGGTGGGCGACGCCGGAGGCGTCCACCTTCCACTGCTGCTCCTCCACCGCGCCCTTGGTGAGCAGCAGCAGCTCGTGGCGCGGGGCGAGGGCGGCGAGCGTCTCGGCGACGCCCTCGATCAGCTCGACCCGACGGTCCGTCAGCGGCCGCAGCAGCTCGGTGATCCGGGCGTCGTCCTCATCCGTCGCCACCCGGCCGCGGACCTCCTGGAGGCACTCGCGCAGGCTCAGCCGGAACACCTCGGAGCCGTAGCCGTGCGCCGCCACGTTCCGCGCCTCGATACCGTCGAGCAGGGCCCTCGTCCACGCCTCGTCCCCGGGGGCGGCCACCCAGTCGATGAAGCCGTCGATGACGCGCTCGAAGAGAACGTTGTTCTCCCACAGCGTGTCGTCAGCGTCGAAGACGAGCGTCTGGCCCTTGAGTATCTGCTCCACTGATCCACCTCACGTGTACGGCAGGACGCCCGACGCTACCCGTTCCGCTTCCGCCCGCCACCCGATTTTCCCGGCCGCCCGGCACCGCGCTCAGGCCCCCAGCAGCCGCCCGGCGCGGTCGATCGTCTCCCGGAAGTTCGCCTCCGTGGTCCGCTGCCGGGCCTGCGCCACCGTGAGCCACTCCAGCGGCGACTGCGGGTTCTCCGGCCGTACGGCCTCGGGCGTCGCGGTGGCCAGCAGGAAGCGCAGGTCCGCGTGCTCGTGCGCCGGCTCGCGGGTCGAGGCGGGCACCGGCACCACGGCGACGTGCATGAGCGCCGCGTCGGGCCAGGGCGCGAGGTCCGTCAGCCCGGTCTCCTCCAGCCCCTCCCGCAGCGCGACCGCCAGGGCCTCCGTCTCCCCGGGATCGCCGTGCCCGCCGACGTGCAGCCACGCCTGCTGCCGCACGTGCCACCGCAGCAGCACCCGCCCGCTCTCCGGGTGCACGATCAGCGCGGACGCCGTGAAGTGCAGCGGCGTCCCGCGGTCCCACGCGTCCACGCCGCTCCCGAGGAGCTCGCGCGCCCGCTCGACGTCCGCCGCCTCGGCCGCTCCCCGCGCCCGGTACTCCCCGAGGAGTTCCGCAGGCCCCGTCCCACCCACCACGCCGACACCCTCCACACGCCCCTTGCCCCGCAAGCCCGTTGACCACGTCAGCCCCCACCGTACCGGGCACGCGCGCTCCCCCGGCCGAATTGAATCCGGGCCGGCCGTCGCCCCTACGGCCGTGTGAACGTCACGTGCGTGACGCCGCTCGGGGTCATGACCGACTCCACCTGGAAGCGCTCCTCCAGGCCCTCCAGGCCGTCCCACAGGCGCTCGCCGCGGCCGAGGACGATGGGGACGACCACGACGTGGAGGTGGTCGACCAGGTCCGCGGCGAGGAAGGCGCGGACGGTGCTCGGGCCGCCGCCGATCCGCACGTCCAGGCCGCCCGCGGCCTCGCGCGCCCGGTGGAGCACCTCGTGCGGGGTGCCGTCGACGAAGTGGAAGGTGGTTCCGCCGTCCATCTCGACGGACGGGCGCGGGTGGTGGGTGAGGACGAACACCGGGGTGTGGAACGGCGGGTTGGCGCCCCACCAGCCGGTCCAGTCGTGGTCCTCCCAAGGCCCCTGCTGGGGGCCGAACTTGCGGCGTCCCATGATCTCCGCCCCGATGCCCTCACCCCACGCACGCGCCACGGCGTCGTCGACGCCCGTGCTGCCGCCCTCGGCCCCTTGCATCTCGCGGAACGTCCGGGTCCCGAAGAACCACTGGTGGAGCCGCGTCCCGGCGTGGCCGAACGGCTGGTCGAGGCTCTGGCCCTCCCCGGTGCCGTAGCCGTCGAGGGAGATCGAGAAGTTGTGGACTCGCACGCGGGACACGACGTGGCCTCCTGCCATCGATCCGGTGCGGCGGCTCACCGCACTCACCGCTGCCGAGCGTAACCGCGCCCGGCACCGGATCCCGGCAGCCCCCGGCCGCGCGTCGTACCGCCCACCGCGGCCGCCCGCGATCCTGTCGGTGCTCCGCGCCAGAATGGGACCATGCACTCCCTGGAGACCACGCCCGAGACCCGCGATCGGATGAGCAAACAACGCAGCCACGACACGAAGATCGAGGTGGTGCTCCGCAGCACCCTGCACGCCGCCGGACTGCGCTTCCGGAAACACCGCAGGCCACTCGCGGGGGTGCGCCGTGAGGCGGACATCGTCTTCGGTCCTTCGCGCGTCGCGGTATTCGTCGACGGCTGTTTCTGGCACGCCTGCCCCGAGCACGCGACGTGGCCGAAGAACAACGCCGAGTTCTGGCGGGAGAAGATCGAGAAGAACCGCGCGCGGGACCGCGACACGGATGCCCGCCTCGCCGAGGCCGGCTGGTTGGCGGTCCGGGTCTGGGAGCACGAGAAGGCCGCCGAGGCCGCCGAACGGATCGCCGCCGTGGTCCGGGAACGGCGACCGCAGCGCAGGGCTGCGCGTAGCACGAACACGGACTGAGTAGGTCGTGGCAGCCGTCGCCGGCTAGACTCTCGCCACATGACCAGCTCGGACGCCGCCGCCTTCCATCTCGAGGTTCCGTACATTCTGGACCTCTTCGCCGGTCCAGGCGGTCTGGACGTGGCTGCGCACATGCTGGACGTGCCGTCGCTCGGGATCGAGTGGGACAAGGACGCCTGTGACACGCGGTACGCGGCCGGGCTCAAGACGTGGCACGCGGACGTCAGCGAGGTCCGTCGCAACCGCTTCCACGAGCTGCCTTCCGGCCTGAACGTCCTGGCCGGCGGTCCGCCCTGCCAGACGTACTCGGTCGCCGGCAACGGCGCCGGGCGCAAGGCGCTGGACAAGGTCGAGAAGCTCATCCACGAGTTGGTGGCCGGCGTCGGCGAGAAGGAGATCGACGAGGAGCTGAAGAAGCTGGGCGGCGACGGCAGGACCGCCCTCGTCCTGGAACCGCTCCGGTACGCGATCAAGGCCCTCGACTGCGAGAACCGCGACAAGCGACCGTTCGACGTGATCGTCCTGGAGCAGGTTCCCGCGGTCAAGGCGCTGTGGCAGGTCTACAAGGAGGCCTTGGAGACGGGCCTGCCCCGGGAGGACGGCACGAGGGTCCGGTACAAGGTGGCCGAGGTGAAGACCCTGCACACCGAGGCGTACGGCGTCCCCCAGACCCGCCGCCGGACGATCCTGATCGCGCGGCTCGACAAGCACCCCGCTCCCCCGCTCCCCGCCCCCACCCACCACACCTTCAATCCGCACAAGCCGGAGCAGGGCGGCCCGGAGGAGAAGCAGACCGCGCTGCCGGTGGACGGGACCACCGTGCT
This sequence comes from Kitasatospora sp. NPDC059408, assembly GCF_042751525.1. Classification (NCBI taxonomy): domain Bacteria; kingdom Bacillati; phylum Actinomycetota; class Actinomycetes; order Kitasatosporales; family Streptomycetaceae; genus Kitasatospora; species Kitasatospora sp. NPDC059408. The sequence continues at coordinate 58,898 of NZ_JBHYWI010000051.1, read as the reverse complement.
GCTCGAGCCGTGGGTCTCGATGGAGAGGGTCCTGACGAGCCGTAAGGGCCCCTTCGAGATCGTGTCGAACTACGGCAGCGGAGGCGATCCCAAGAAGCGCGGCATCCGCACGTACCGGCAGCCGTCGTTCACCGTCACGGGCAAGGTCTCCCGCAACGCCGTCCGTCGACACCCGGACGGCCCGGCACTGGACCCGGACCGCCTGACCATCCCCGAGGCCGGCATCCTCCAGACGTTCCCCCCCGACTACCCCTGGGACGGCGGCGACCGATCGCAGCAGGTGGGCAACGCCGTGCCTCCGCTGTTCGGCATGCACGTGCTCGCGGCAGCGCTCTCCCTGCCCCTCCCGCCGGAGGAGAAGCTCCGCGGGAGCTGGGGCCGACTCGACCCGAAGTCGGCCGAGTACGCGCAGCTGCGTACCGACGGTTGCAAGGCTCCGGACGGTTGCGGACCCGACTGTCCGGAGCCCGAGGGTCAGTCCGCTCCTTCTTCCTCCTCCGATTCGTCCCGCCCGCGGACCGGCGCGTCCGCCAGGAGATCGGCGAAGTAGTCCGCCAGGACGGTGACCGAGAGCTCCGGCGCGCGTTCCTCGTCGGGACCGGTCGGGAGCACGTTCCTGGACACCTGGCGCGCGGTCTCGGCCTCGTCGATCCAGTCGAGCAGCGGACGGGGGTCCCGCTCCGGGTGGTCGGGGGCGATCACGTCGTACATCAGCGTCGCCGCGGCGGCGTTGACGGCGCCGGCCAGGGCGTTGGCCTCGCGGCCGGTGGCGACCGACCCCTTCTCGACCAGCCGGACGATCGCCTGGGCGGTGGGTCGGTGGTTGACGAGGGACATCCGGAGCGCGGTGTTGAGGATGTCCTGGTTGCCGCAGGCCGTGACCACGGGACCGTAGTCCGAGCCGTCACGGAAGAGCTCCGCCGCCCACCAGAGCCGGGCGAAGGCCTGCTTGTGGTACGAGCCCCGGAAGCGTTCGGCTGCCACCTTGGCGACCTTGCCGTCCTTGGGTTCCGAGAGGTGCCGCCAGACCACGTAGTCCGGGGCGACCCCGAGCGCGAGGTAGTTCCAGAAACCGGGATCGGCCGCCTCGCGGCGACTGAGGCGGAGCACCGAGTGGAGGCGGGGGGCGAGCCAGGCGTCGGCCTGGGTGGTCTTGAGCCCGCCGTTCCGGCAGTAGGCCATGGCGTCCTCGGCCAGGTCGCGGACGGGCCGCAGCTCGCCGCGCCGGTCGGCGTGCGGGAGCGGTTCGGTGACCTGGTTGAGCGCGATGCTCGGCACGTCCTCGCGGCCGGTGAGCAGGCCCTCGGTGAGGAAGTCGCCCACCTCGGCGTTCGGCAGCAGGGCGAGGCGCTCCGGGAAGTGGCTGGGCCGGTCGGTCATGCGTCCCCCTGCGTGAGGCGTTCCAGATCGCGGATGGTGGTGGAAAGCGTCCGGGGGACGTTGGCCCGCCGGGAGGCGGCGAAGTGGATCCGGGACTGGAGTTCCCCCCACCCTGCGGCGGACGAACCGATGCGCGCCGCGTGAACCTCCCGAAGCGCCTCCTCGGGCCGGCGGTCGGGGTACATGTCGGGAAGCATCTCGCGCAGCACCTCGCCCTGCCAGCCGTGCGGGAACACCGGGGTACCGTCGTCCTCCGCCTCGAGGTCTCCGACGGCCGAGTGGAAGACGGCCGTCCAGACCTCGGAGCACATCTGCGCGAGGAGGAGTTCCCGGACGGTCTTCTCCGGGCCCGTGCCGCCGTCGGCGCCGATCAGGTCGCCGAGGCCGTCGAAGTCGATGTTGACGCGCACGGCCGGGATCCGGCCGGTGGTGTCGACCAGCCAGGGAGAATCCTTGTAGCGCTGGAGTCGACTCGCCCCTGCGCCGAAGTTCACCATCTTGACTTCGAGTTCACGGGCGAGCAGCGGCACGACCTCGATGACGTCGACGAACCACTCCGCGTCGGAGGTGGCGATCACCCGGCCGGGCACGCCGTCGACGGTGGCCACGACGTGGACGACGAGCGATGCCCGGTCGAGGAGGTCGCGCCGGTAGAGGTACAGCTCGGCGGTCCGCTCCCGGCCGTCGTCGGAGACCGGGGAGAACTCCACGCTCGTCCGGGTGTTGGTGGCCCGCTCGGTCAGGACCGCGACGACCTTGACGTCCTGCCACGGCCCCGAGGGATCGAGCGCCCTGGCCGGGAGGCCTACGGAGAGCCGCAACCGGGCCTGCGTCCAGTCGGGGCGGTCCTCGTCCGGCCCGAGTGCGACGACGCGCTCGACGGTGGAGAGGTACTTGCTCTCCACGTCCTCCCACGGCTCGCCCTCGGCCTTGGTCTGGGCGCTCTCGACGCGCCAGGACACGTTGCCGGTCAGCCGCCGGTAAGGGTAGACCTTCACGCCTGCTCCCCCTTTCCGATGCGGAGTTCGACGACCAGCCCGGTGAGTTGGGCCCGGACCGGGTGGCGCGACACGTCGGTGACACCGCGGAAGACAGCCTTGCGGCTGCCCGGCGACAGCTGCAGGGCCCCGTCGACGACCTCGCACCCGCTGATGGCGACGAGGTCCCTCCAGGGCGCGGCCGGACGAGGGCCGGAACGCACGTCGAACTTTGCGACCGGTGTGACCGGACGGTCCGTGTCCGCGCCGGACGGGACCCTGAGGTCCACAGTGACCGACCAGGCTCCGGTCTCGTCGATCAACGCGTCCACGTTGTCCAGTTCGGGCAGGACCGCGGCCGCTGCAGGGCGCGGCTTCTTCGCGCCGCCGCCCACCTTGAGCCGGCCGGCGATCTTGGCCTCTCCCCCGTTTCGGCGCTTCGCCCGCGGCACGGCGACCAGGTCGCGCACCGCGGTGTTCGCCGCCGTGGTCAGGGCGGCGATGCGCCGGTAGGCGGAGGGCGAGTAGGCGAGGCGCAGTTCCTCCGTCTGCCCCCACTTGTCGTGCTCGGGCGGTTCGGAAGCACGGAGGAACTCCTCGGCCGCCTCGGCGCCGGGGGCGTCCGGGCCCGCCGCACGACCGGTGAGGAGGATGGCCTGGAAGGGGTCGGTGCCGATCGGGAGGTTGGTGACCGGACTGTCCTTGACGGTCATGCGGTTGCCCCGCATGGAGACCAGTCGGTTGGAACCGCCATCGGCGTCTTCGGCGGCGGTGACCAGGACCACCGCCTCGTGCGTCACTCCACCGCGCACCTGGCCTCCGTGCAGAGGCACGTTGAGCGTGACGGCGGTTCGGGCGACCTGCCCGGGGCCCGTGAGGCGGTCGACGGTGGTCCCCTCCAGGAAGGCACGCAGGGCACGGGTACGGGAGGGCTGGGTGACGACCGGATCCACGTCCTCGTCACGCACGAGGGAGCCGTCGATGTAGGTACGGACGGACGCCTCCAGGTGCGGCTTGTGGTCGCCACCGCCGGTCATGGCGGCCCAGAAGTTGCGGCCGAGCGCGTCGACGAGCCGGGCGTGCATGCGGAGGACGGCGTCGTGCTCGTTCTCCTCGGCTTCCACCTCGTCCTCGGTGCCCTTGGCGGGCACTCGGCTGGCGACGTCGTGAGCACCGACGATGAGGAAGGAGGTACCGGGCGCCGCGCTCTCGCGGGTGAGGTAGAGCTTCTCGACGGTATCCTCGTCCGCCCACCAGGAGCGGGCCACGTCCGCGGACTTGGTGGTCGAGTCGGGGCGCCCGAACCAGGCCGGCCCCGCGAACTCCCGGCCGTCGACCTCACGCCAGGGCAGATCGAGCCGGCCGATCAGACGACGTTCGGTTCGACCCTCGTGAGGTTCGGAGAGCGTGGAGTTCATCAGCACGAGGCCGAGCCGGCTGGTCGCCCACAGGGTGGCCTTGCCCAGGCCGTAGGAGCCGCCCGCCCCGAGGTCCCGCTTCTGGCTGTCGAGTTGACGCCGGACGACGGCAGCGAAGATCCCGTCGTCGTAGTCGCCACCGGTCAGGCCGGTGGCGTTGTAGTCGTCGATCCGGAGCAGCACCAGGCGGTGGCTCTGGTACATGTCACGCAGTCCACCGGCGATCGTGCGCGCGACCTTGCCCTGCTTGCCGTTGTCGACGGTCAGCGCGTCGTAGTGCGGAAGGAGGTTCTCCCAATCGATGGCCTCACGGAACCGGGCAACGGCCTCGCCGGAGAGGTGGTGCAGCGTGTAGCGCACCCGAACCGGCTCCGCCGGGTCAAGGCGCGCGTCGAGACTGTTCTGCGTGGCCTCGCGGGCGAGGACCTCGACGTCGGCCTCGAACGCGAACGCGGCGGCGTTGCCGTACTCGCGACCGCCGTCGGCGTGCGCCGGCCGGTGGTACCAGGAAACGGGAAGCCCCAGTTGGGCGTCGGCACTGCGCGTGTGGATGGTCTCCAGGTCGGTGTTGAGCACCTCGGCGATCAGCCGGATGGTGTCGTCGCGGGGCACCGAACGGCCCACGATCCAGGCCGAGACCGCAGCCCGGGTCACGCCCAAGTCCTCCGCGAGCTCCGTCTGGCTCTTCCCTGCGTTCTTGAGCTGGCGCGCCAGCCAGGGGCCGAAGTCCTCAGCCGCCTTCACGTCCCACCTGCTTCCGCATGGCTTGTTTCACGAGGTGGGAGCCACGCTACCGCACCACTGTTGACAGCGACACCCCATTGTCAATCAGCCTTTGACGGGTGCCATGTCCGGCGCAAACAAACCCCGAACGCAATCGAAAACTCCGGCCCGGCACCCGATCCCATTTGCCCGAATTCCTCCAAAAAAGCCTCGAATAGGCCCGGCGAACCAGGGTCTACAGGCCCCCCATCAGGCCTCTTGCGCGCCGACGGAGCCCGTGGCAGACTTGTCGCCACTTCCACGGCGAACGTCGTGGAAGTGGCCCTCGAATGGGCCCGGCTTCGTTGTTTTCCTGGGGGGAATTCATTACGGCCGCCTCCGGAATCGCTTCCTGGATTCCGTGGATTCTCGCGCGGTCCGCTTTCCCTCCTGCCCCACCTCGCACCACTTCGTCGCATGGTCCACGAAAGCGAAAGCGCAGGTAACCCCGGTGTCCCCGCAGAATTCCCCGCGTGCCATTCAGTTCATCTGCCGCACCGCCATGTTCACCGTGCACCAGGACCGTTGACGGAACGTCCGACGTACAGCGCCGCCCGACCTCTCCCTCCGCACCCGAAGTGGAACCATCCGTGGCCGACCTGCAGTCCCCCGTGATCCGCACCGTCGTCGAACAGTCCCTCCGCGTCCTGGAGACGTACGGCATCGACGCGGGCCTGATCCCCGAACACGCCAACGGCGAACGCCGCATCACCCAGGGCGGGTACGGCGACCGCCAGCTCTTCGAGCTCGTCCAGAACGCGGCCGACGAGCTGCGTGACGAGCCCGGCGGCCGGATCCACGTCGTCCTCACCGAAACCCACCTGTACTGCGCCAACCAGGGCAACCCGGTGACCCCCGAGGGCGCGGAGACCATCCTGCGCATGAGCATGTCCCGCAAGCGCGGCGGGCAGATCGGCAGGTTCGGCGTGGGGGTGAAGTCCGTCCTGGTGGTGACGGACGCACCCGAATTCTTCTGCCTCGAAGGGAGCTTCGGCTTCGACCGGGCCTGGTCCTACGAGTTGATCCGCAACGTTCCCGGTGTGCGCGAGCGGCTCGGCGAGGACTTCGAGGCGCCCGTACTGCGCATGGCCCGCGAGCTGGACATGGTCGCCGAGCGCCTCCGCGACCAGGTATTGGACGAACTGCTGGAGTGGGCCACCACGGTGGTCCGCCTGCCGCTGCTCCCCGGCGCCGCCGACCGGCTGGGCAAGGACATGCACGGGCACCAGGGCGTGGCCGGTCACGACACCCGCGAGGAGTTCCCCTCCGGCTTCCACCTCTTCTCCCCGCACGTGGGGCAGGTCGGCCTGGAGGACCGCCGGCCCCGTCCGATCGCACGCCGGGCGCTGCGCTCCGAGCGAGCCGGCAGCCTGCACACGATCCACGAGGAGCGGGTCGGCAAGCCGCCGGCAACGTCGCAGTGGCGGGTCTTCACCCGCACCCACGAGCCCACCGAGGTCGCCCGGCGCGACGCCGGCGAGCTGCACGACCGACTGACCGTCGACCTGGCCTGGGCGGTCCCGGCGTACAGCCCGGACGAGCGGACCGGACTGCTCGGCGCCGCCGACGCGCGGGGGCGCGGCCGGTTCTGGTCGTTCTTCCCGACCAAGTACGAGATGACTCTCAGCGGCATCCTGAACGGGGCGTGGAAGACCAACGAGGACAGGCAGAACCTGCTGGACTCCTCGCCGTTCAACGTCGAGATGATCCGGACCGCCGCCGGTCTGGTGGTCGATTCCCTGCCCGAACTCGCGCCGGCGGAAGACCCCGGGGCGTACCTCCCGCTGTTGCCGGGCCGTTCCAAGGGCGTGGAGACGATCAGTTGGGCCGACCGGCTGCTCACCGAGCAGATCTGGGCCACCACCGCGGTGCGCCCGTCGCTGCCCGACCAGGACGGTGTCCTGCGCGTTCCGGCCGGCCTGAACATCCACCCGGATCTGGGGAAGGACAGCACTGCGGTCAACCGCTGGCTGCGGGCCTGGCACGCGTACCCGGGGCGCCCGCGCAACTGGGTGCACCCCTCGGCCGAGGCCACCGACCTGCGGACGGGCAAGGTCCAGCACATCCTCGCCGCGGCCCGTCGGCAGCGGGCCTCGATCGTCGAGTGGCTGGAGGCGCTGGTCTCCGACGGCACCGCGGAGGCTTCGGCGGCCGCGATCCGGATCGTCGCCGACATGATCGCTTCGAACGCCGGCTGCGCCGCCGAGGCCCGCACGGCCAGGATCGTACTCACCGAGGAGAACGGCCTGGTCGCCCCGCGGGGACGCGAAGTGTACCGCCGGACCGAGGAGGACGGCCTGCGGGAGTCGCTGGTCTACGTGGATCGCGCTCTGTCCGACGACCTGTCGCTGCACTCCGCCCTCACCGCTCTCGGCATCCAGGAGGCCGACGTCCGGGGGCGTTTCGTGAGCGTCCTCGACCAGGGCTTCGGCTCGTACGGCCCGCAGGAGTGGAACCGGTTCTGGGAGCTCTTCCACCGTGCGGGCGCCTCCGTCGTGGGCCACGAGGTGACCAAGCGGGTGGAGTCGCCGCTGGAGACGCTGATGGTGCGAACGGCTGACGGCCATTTCCACGCCATGCGCGAGTGCATGCTCCCCGGTGTCGTCGTCGCCGCGGAGAGCGACCCCGCGATCGCGGTGGACATGCGCTTCCACTCCGACGACGCGGGATTCTTCCGCGAGTTGGGCCTGCGGGACCGCCCGACCGGCAAGCACAGGCCCGAGGAGGAGCCCTGGTTCGAGGAGTACCGGACGGCCGTGCACGCGGCGTACTGCCGCACGCTGGACGACCGGGCGAGTCGACCGACCCTGGCCAGGATCAGGATCGAGGGCTCGCCCGTCGGCGGGCCGCTCCACCTGCTGCCCCGTCTCTCGGAGCCCGCACGCGCAGCCTTCCTCCGGGAGCTGCCCGAGGACGCGCTGGTCGAGCACTGGACCCGGCAGATCGGGGCTCAGGTCGACTCCCGCCGATCGGTGTCGTCCCCCATCCGTTGGATGCTCTCCCGACACGGACTGGTCGAGACCTCGCAGGGCCTCAAGCCCCTCAAGGAGGCCGTGGGGCCACAGCTCGGCGCCTATCGCGACGTGCTTCCGGTCGCGTCGATCAGCGGCGAGAAGGCCCGGAAGCTGGGGCTCGCCGACAGCGTCGAGAAGGTCCGTCCGAAGCAGTGGGAGCAGCTCCTGGAGAAGCTTCAGGAGAGTGAGGACGACACGTTCGTCGGATCCACCTACGCCCTGCTGACCCGGCTGGAGATCCCCTTCCCCGAGGACTCGCTGACCCGGTGCCGGGTCGGCAACGCCTGGGACACCCGGGCGGACAGCGAGATCGCCGTGGCCGCGAACCCGGAGGAGTACCGCTCCTTGCAGACCGAACGGGTGCCTGCGCTGCTGATGCCGAACCAGGAGTCCGCCGACCTCATGGTCGAGCACTGGGGCATGCTGCGCCACGACGACGTCGTGAGTCGGGAGACCCGGCACGAGTCGAGCGTGGAACCGGTTCCGCTGGTCGAGGAGTTCCCGACGCTGCGACAGAAGATGGGCACTTCCGTCGGCACGTACTCCCTGCTGCGCTGCTCCACGCTGGAGGAGGTCGTCCGCACTCCGCACGGCGCACGGGCGAAATCCCTGGAGAGCGCCCGCCAGAACAACGTGATCAAGGTCCTGGACTCGCTGGACCGGCTGGGCACGCTCCGGGCGGTGGATCGCGAATTGGGTCTGCGGATGGGAGAGGCCGGCTGCCGGTCCCTCCTGGAGGCCCAAGCCCGTCAGGAGCAGGACGAGAAGGTGCGGTCCGCGCTCAAGGCGATCCGCGAGGCCACGGACGTGACGACCAAGCTGGAACTGCTGATCGGCGCGGAGGCCCTGCGAGACCGGCTCCCTGCCGGCCTCATGGATGCCGAACGCCAGGACCCGGACGGGCAGGAGCCCACCGGTCGGCGGATCGCACAGATGGCGTTCAACGCGCACGGCGACACCGTGTTGAAGACCCACACGCGCGACATCCAGGAGCGCTTCCCCAGCGCCCCGTCCTCCTACAGCGGAGGGCCAGCCGCGGTCTCCTTCGTCGCCGAACTCGGTCTGCCCGCGCCGTTCGCAGGCCACCGAGCCCCCGCCCTGGAACAGAGCCTGACCGTGGAGGGCCCCCGGGACTTCCCGCGCCTGCACGACTACCAGGAACGGCTCGCGCTCAACATCTTCGAGATGCTGGACCGACTCGCCCCGCAGCGGGCCATGCTCTCGCTGCCCACCGGCGCCGGAAAGACCCGCGTCACCGCCGAGGCCGTCATCCGCTGGGTCAAGCAGACGGGCACGCTCAAGGGCCCGATCCTGTGGATCGCCCAGACCGAGGAACTGTGCGAGCAGGCCGTGCAGAGCTGGCAGTTCGTCTGGAGCAAGGCCGGCGCGCAGGATCGGCTGACGATCAACCGGCTGTGGACCTCGAACGAGGCCGCCCCGATCACGGACGGTCCGCAGCTCGTGGTGGCCACCGACGCCAAACTGCGGGTGTGCCTCGAGACCGACCGCTACGCCTGGTTGCGCGAGGCCGCCCTGGTGGTGGTGGACGAGGCTCACGTGGCGACCAGCCCGAGCTACACCGAGATCCTGAGCCTGCTCGGTCTGACCCAGCACCGGACCGATCGGCACCTGCTCGGTCTCACCGCCACACCGTTCCGGGGCCACAACGAGGAGGAGACCCGCCGGTTGGTCAACAGGTTCGGCGCGCGCCGGCTGGACGAGGGAGTCTTCCCCTCCGACGATGCCTACGGTCACCTCCAGGAGATCGGCGTGCTGGCACGCGTCGAGCACCGGGAGTTGACCGGCGGCATCATCGAACTGTCCCGCCAGGAGCGTGAGAGCGCCGAGCAGTTCAGCCTGCTGTCCAAGGCCGCCGAACAGCGACTGGCGGAGGACCACGACCGCAGCCGCCGCATCGTCGAGGAGGTCGCGGCGATGGACGAGAACTGGCCCGTCCTGGTGTTCGCCACCTCGGTGGAGCACGCCAAGCTCCTGGCGGCCATGCTGATGGACCAGAAGATCTCCGCGACCTCGGTGGACGCGACCACCTCCGACGCCGACCGCCGGGCCCGGATCCGGGAGTTCCGAGACGGCCGGGTGCGGGTGCTCACCAACTACGGCGTCCTCACCCAGGGGTTCGACGCGCCGGCCACCCGCGCGGTGGTCGTCGCCCGCCCCGTCTACAGCCCGAACGTGTACCAGCAGATGATCGGACGCGGTCTGCGCGGGCCCCGCAACGGCGGCAAGGACACCTGCCTCATCCTCAACGTCCGCGACAACATCCGGAACTTCGACAGCGCCCTCGCGTTCACCCGGTTCGAGCACCTGTGGAGCGCCCGATGACCCTCTCCCCTGCGGACGGCCCCGCCCTCACCGCCGAACAGCAGGCCGTCGTCGACCAGCCGTGGGACGCCCGGATCCTGGTCACCGCCGGCGCGGGCACGGGCAAGACCCACACGCTGGTGCGTCGCATGGACGCGCTCATCGGCCGCACCGACCCGGACGAGGCGCTGGAGGCCTCCGAGCTGCTGGTCCTCAGCTTCTCCCGTGCCGCGGTCCGCGAGCTGCGGGACCGGATCGCCCGGCACGGAGAACACGCTCGACGGGTACGGGTCCAGACCTTCGATTCCTGGGCGTACTCCCTGCTGCTGCAGGCGTACCCGGACGGGGAGTGGTCGGCGCTCTCCTTCGCCGAACGCATCCGGGCCGCCACCGAGGCGATCGAGAAGGGTGCGCTCGAAGCCCTGGAGGCCGGCCCTCCCGCGCACGTCGTCGTCGACGAGGTGCAGGACCTGGTGGGTGCTCGCCGGGAGATGGTGGAGTCGCTGCTCGACCGGCTCCAGGATTCCTGCGGGTTCACCCTGGTCGGCGACCCGGCCCAGGCGATCTACGACTTCCAGATCGAGGACCCGGAGGAGTACGCCGATCGTGCCGACCTCTTCCTGCGCTGGGTGCGGGTCTCCTTCGCGGACGACCTGGTCGAGCTCCGCCTGACCCGGAACTTCCGGTCGGTCACCCCCGAGGCCCGCACCGCGCTCCCGCTCGGCCCCGCCGTCCAGGGCATCGGCAGTGCCGCCGAGGGCGCGGACGCGTCCGCCGAGCGCCTCCACGGGGAGCTGCGCGAACTCCTCCTCGGCCTCCCCGACCTGGGTCCGCTCACCAACTCCTTCACCCTGGACTCGCTCCGGTCGTTCCCGGGCACCTGCGCGATCCTGTGCCGGGACAACCGACAGGCGCTGGTGCTCTCGGAACTCCTGCACACCCAAGCGGTCCCGCACGCCCTGCGACGTTCGCTCCAGGACCGACCGGTGCCGTACTGGGTCGCCGAAGTGCTCCGTCGCACCCGGGCCGTCACTCTCGACGAGCAGCAGCTGCGCGCACTGCTCACGGCGATCCCGTTGCCCGAAGGGACCGACGTCGACCGCGTGTGGCGCTCCCTGCGGGTAGCGGCACGCGGCGCCGGTCGCGGCACGCTCGACGTGGCGCGGCTGCGCCGTCTGGTGGTGGAGCGCCGGTTCCCGGACGAGCTGGCGGATCCGGAACCCGCGCACCTGGTGGTGTCCACGGTGCACCGCTCCAAGGGCCTGGAGTTCGACCGGGTGGTCCTGCTCAACCCGCCGGCCATGACCGAACTGCGCCGCCGGACCACCGAGCTCGACGTCCCGGCCGAGGCGCGCGCGCTCTACGTGGCGATGACCCGCGCTCGGGAGGACCTGTACCGGCTCGCCGCGCCCGACACGGCGACGGTGCTCCGGCACAGGCCGACCGGACGGTGGTACCGGGGAGTCCCGAACCCGAGTCACCGGTGGCGCCGCGACGGGGTCGAGGTGCGGGCCGGCGACGTGGACACGCTGGAACCTGCCGACGCCCCGGTCGATGCCCCCGCGGCCCAGGCCTACCTGCTGGAGCGGGTGCGTCCGGGCGACGCGGTGACCTTCCGGTTGCGCGACGACCTCCCCACCGGCCCCGAGCAGAGCCCCCGGTACGCCTTGCTGCACGGAGATCGGGAGATCGGCGACGCCTCCGAAGCCTTCAGGAGCCATTTGCACTCCGTCCTGAAGGTCGGCACGAACTGGGAAATCCGCTGGCCCGTGGAGGTCTCCGGACTGCGGATCGACTGCCTGGAATCGGTCGCGGGCAGCCGGGCGGCCGGAACCAACGCGGGCCTGGGCGACCAAGGGGTGTGGATCGCCCCCCGCATCAGTGGAATCGGACGGTTCCGGCACGCCGCCGGAACCGAGGAGGAGCAGGAATGACCATCCACGCAGGACGGCACGCCGGGCACTACGAGGTCCGCGAGGACCTGGTGGCCCGGCTCCGCCGAGAGCTGCTCGGCCCCGACACCGACGCCTCCGTCGAGGACCGCGCCGAGGTCCTCGACCAGGACGCTCCGATCACCCGCTATCCGATCGGCGTGCTCTTCCCCCGCCCGGCGGACTCCGCGGCGGGCCGTCGCCTCCTGGAAGACGCCGCCGAGCAGGACGGCCTCGACGAGGAACCCGTGAGCAGGGCGGACAGCCCCGACGAATCCGGGGCGGCCGCCGAACGCCCCAACGCCGGCGACCGCCGTCCGTCCTCCGTCGGCCTGACCTTCGCGGTCGACCTCGACGCATGCCGGGAGATCGTGGTCTCGGCCCGCGCCGCCGCATACGAGCCGGAGGACTCCGAAGGGCGCAAGGTCTCGGCCCGCCGGAGCGAGGCCCGCACCACCGCCGACCAGCGGGAGCACTGGCGCCGGGTCGAGCTGGACCTGCCGGATACCACGGTCGACGTGACGTACCCGGGCCGCGGTGCCTCCCGCGACCTGCTCGACGGCACGGCCCGGCTGGAGGTCAACGTCCGCCGGCCCTCGCCGGAGACCGGTACGGTCACCGTCACGGTCACCCTGGTGAACATCCAGAAGGTCGGCGAGCGCGAACTGCAGGACGCCTTCGCCCTCTTCCAGACCGGGCTGACGGTCCGGGCCGGCAACGGATCGAGCGCCTTCGTGGAGCGCCCGGGCGCGCTGTCCGCCGTCGATTCCGAGCTGGAGACCAGCCGACTGCTGCACCGCCACGCCCCCACCTTCGCCGCGGGCCACGGCTGCGCGGCCGTGTGGGACTGGACCCCGTCTCCGATCGGCCTCACCGACGTGGTGCGAGCGGGCGTGGCCGAGGTCCGCACCGAGTTCGTGCCCACCCACGAAGTGCTGCTCACCGACTCCAACCCGACGATCGACGCGAGCGCTCTCACCATGCTCGGACTCGCCGAAGCCGACGACGCCGAGGTGACCTCCGCTCTGGAAGGGCTCGCCCTGGGCTACGAACGGTGGATCGACCGGAAGCGGGACGAAGCCGCCGCCCTCGCCGGCACCCCGTACGAGCAGGCCGCCGACGACCAGGTCCACGCGTGCGAGGAGGCCCTGGCTCGGATCCGCGGGGGCATCGCCCTGCTGCACGACAAGCCCGACCTGATGCGGGCGTTCCGCCTGGCCAACCGGGCGATGGCGACCCAGCGTGCCAGGGCCGCCTGGGTCAAGAACGGCCGAGCGGGCGAGCCGGACCCGGCCTCGGCGCGCTGGCGACCCTTCCAAATCGCCTTCGTACTGCTCTGCCTGGCCGGGGTGGACGATCCGAAGCACCCCGACCGTGGTGTGTCCGACCTTCTCTGGTTCCCCACCGGTGGTGGCAAGACCGAGGCGTACCTGGGCCTGATCGCGCTGACCACCTTCCTGCGCCGGATGCGCCTGGACACGGCGGGTGGCGGTGTCACCGTCCTCATGCGCTACACCCTGCGCCTCCTGACGCTGCAGCAGTTCGAACGCGCAGCCATCCTGATCTGTGCAATGGAACGGATGCGTCGGGAGAACCCCGGCGAGCTGGGCCACGAGGAGATCTCCATCGGCATGTGGGTGGGGCGTTCCGCCACCCCGAACACCCTGGACGTCGCCGCCCGGCAGCTCGGTACCGCCCGCTCCGGCCGGGTGCTCCAGAAGGAGAACCCCGTCCAACTGCACGCCTGTCCGTGGTGCGGCACCGCCCTCGACGCCCACCACTACTCGGTGGACGACGAAGCCCAACGGATGGACGTGCGTTGCCCCGGTGCGAACTGCGACTTCTCCGACGGACTGCCCGTACACCTGGTCGACCAGGCGGTGTACGCGGCCCGGCCCACCCTGGTGATCGCGACCGTCGACAAGTTCGCCTCGATGCCCTGGCGCGCGCAGACCGCCGCCCTCTTCAACCGGGACCGTCAGGACGCCACCCCTCCACCGGAGTTGATCGTGCAGGACGAACTGCACCTGATCTCCGGCCCGCTGGGCACCCTGACCGGCCTGTACGAGACGGCCGTCGACGTCCTCGCCGACCGCCCCAAGGTCATCGCCTCGACCGCGACCATCCGCCGGGCCGCCGACCAGGGCAGGGCACTGTTCTCCCGCGAGGTCCGGCAGTTCCCGCCCGCCGGTCTGGACGCCCGCGACTCCTGGTTCGCCGTGGAGACGCCGGCGAGCGAGAAGGCGTCCCGCCGCTACGTGGGGTTGCTCGCCCCGGGCACCAGCCAGTCCACCCTGCTGATCCGCACCTACGCCACCCTGCTCCACCAGGCAATGCGTGCCGACACCACGGACGAGGTGCGGGACGCGTACTGGACGCTGGTCGGCTACTTCAACAGCCTGCGTCTGCTGTCCGCTGCCGAACTCCAGGTGCACGACGACGTCGTGGCCTACCTGGACCACCTCGCCGACCGCGACGGGTGCGCACCGCGATCCGTCGGCAACCACTCCGAGCTGACCAGCCGGGTCGACGCCAGCGAGATCCCGGCCCGTCTCAAGCAGATCGAGCGCCGGCTGGCGGACGACGCGGCGGACGTGGTGGACGTCCTCCTCGCCACGAACATGATCGCCGTCGGCGTGGACGTGGACCGGCTCGGCCTGATGGCCGTCATGGGCCAGCCTCAGACCACCGCCGAATACATCCAGGCCACCAGCCGGGTGGGCCGCGCCCACCCCGGTCTGGTCGCGGTGATGCTCAACGCCGGCCGCTCACGGGACCGTTCGCACTACGAGAACTTCCAGCACTTCCACTCCGCGCTCTACCGCGAGGTCGAGTCCACCTCGGTGACGCCCTTCTCGGCCCGCGCACGCGCCCGCGGACTGCACGCGGTGATCGTCGCCCTGGCCCGCATCGCGATCCCCGCCGCCCGCAGGGACGAGGACGCGGGGAGGATCCACCTCTTCCGGGACGAGCTGCGGGAGACGATCCGCCCGCTGATCCTCGAACGGGTCGCGAGGGTCTCCCCGGCGGACACCGCAGCCAAGGAGGTCGCCCACGTCGCCGCGGCCTTCGACGAGTTCGTGGACTGGTGGTACGACGAGGCCGAGGCGCACGGCGGTCTGTACTACGAACCGAAGCGCGGGCGCTCCGTCCCCTCGCTGCTCAAGCCCTACAACGACGCCTTGGAGGACGTCGAGGCATGGGAGACCCTGTGGTCCCTGCGCGACGTCGACGCCGAGTCCGCCCTGTTCATGGAGGCATCCCGATGACCCCGCCCCCGTCCCGCCGCCGGCGCGGCACCGACGGCTCCACCGCACCGGCCCGCAATCTGCCCCGCCGCGGTGCGGTCCGCCGGGCCCAGGCCATCACCACCTACGGCGTGGGGTCGCTCATCGCCGTCGACCAGGAGTCCTTCATCGTCGCGGGCATCGACGGTGCCGCGGAGCACTGGCCCCACGACGAGGCACCGGTGATCCGCGAGCCCCGCCTCGCCCGGGTGTTGGACGTGCGACACTTCCGGCTTCCACCCGCCTCCGCCGACGACAGTCGGGACGGCATCCGGGTCCGCCGCTTCCCGCTCTGGCACCATTGCCCCGAGTGTCACGCCCTGGACCACGTGGGCAAGTTCAACCCACCTCCCGGACGCAACGAGTGCGGCGAGTGCGCCGAGCCACTGGTCCCCTCCCGCTTCGTGGTCGCCTGCGAGGACGGGCACATCTCCGACTTCCCGTACCGGGCTTGGCTGCACCGACGACTGCGCGGGGAAGGCACGGTCGTCACCTGTGACGGCCGGATGAGCCTCCGGTCGTCGGGCCGAACCTCGTCGCTTCGCTCGGTGGTGCTCTCCTGTTCCTGCGGAGTGCCCGAGGTGTCCATGGAGGGATCCTTCCGGGCCGGCGCCCTCAAGGAGCTGAACATCGGCTGCAAGGGCGAACGGCCGTGGCTGAAGGACGCACCCAAGGACTCCTGCCTCCTGACACCCCGTACCCTCCAGCGCGGTTCGTCCTCCGTCTGGCAGCCGGTGCTCCGCTCGGCCCTGTCCATCCCGCCGTGGAGCGACACCAGGGTGAACGCCCTGGACAAGCATTGGGACAAGCTCCGCGACTGCACCAGCCTCGTGGAGATGGAGATCCACCTGAAGCACATCTTCGACGGGGTGCCCTCTCCGGTGACCGCCCAGGAAGCCTTGGACCTGGTCGCTGCCATGGAGGCCGAGGACCCCTCCGGCGAAGACGCTCCCGACCGCGACCAGGAGCAGCGCTACCGGGCCCTGCGCGACCTCGAGTACCAACGCCTGTGCGCCGGCAACCCCGAGGAGTTCGGCCACCATACCGAGCAGTTCGTCTGCGAGCCGCCGGTCGGCGACGAGAAGCCCCTGACCGGCCTGGGCCTCGTCGCCCCGATGCTGGTGAAGAAGCTCCGCGAGGTCCGCGCGCTCAAGGCCTTCACCCGGGTCATCGACCCCGAGACCTCCTCCGAGGGCCACGAGGCGCCGCTGTCCCTCTCTCCCACCGACTGGCTTCCCGCCATGGAGGTGCACGGCGAGGGCGTGTTCCTCCGCTTCGACGAGGAGAAGGTCGACACCTGGGCCGAACTCCCGGCCGTCGCGGCCCGCGTGGCCCGGATGCGGCACCGCCATCAGCAGGTTCTCACCGAGCGGGCCTCCGACCCGACCCGGGCCCCGGTCTCGCCCGCCGATCCCCGCATGGCCCTGCTGCACACCTTCGCGCACGTGATGATCAACGAGTGGAGCCTGGACTCGGGGTACCCGGCCGCCTCCCTCCGTGAGCGGATCTACTCCGGCGACGAGATGGCAGGCGTCCTGATCTACACGGCCACCAGCGACTCGGCCGGGAGCCTCGGCGGACTGGTCGCCCAGGGGGAGATCGAGCGACTCGCCCGGGCCGTGCGCTCGGCCGTCCACCGCGCCGAATGGTGTTCCGCCGACCCGCTCTGCATCGAGACCGAGATCTCCGGTGCGGGCGGCACCAACCTGGCCGCCTGTCACGCCTGCGTGATGCTCCCGGAGACCAGCTGCGAACACAACAACGGCCTGCTCGACCGGGCCCTGATCGTCGGTACCCCCGAGGACCCGTCGATCGGCTTCCTTTCACACCTGCTCACCCACTGAGCACCGAGCAGTGACGCCTGCGGCGGACGGCACCCTTGTGCGCTGCCCCGCCGCGGGCGTCACCGTCACACCGCGACTCGGGTCACCCCGGTCCCGCTATGCAGGTGCGGGCAGGCCCAACGCCGCCCGGATTGCGAGCCCGAGGGCCCGGGCCACCGGGGGCGGCGACGCGTGCCCCACTTGCCGATAGCGGACCGTCTTCCCACCGGCGAAGGCCCAGTCGTCGGGGAATCCCTGAAGCCGGGCCGCCTGTTCGACCGTCAGCTTCACCATGTCCGTGCCGTCCGGCGAAGGGTCCCAACCGTCCTCGGGCCCAGGGACCCGGTCGGCGACGGTCCCGCCGTTCACCCTCATGCGGGCCCACGAGCGCTTCGATCCGGTCGGGCCCAGATCCGGCCCACCGCGGTTCCAGGAACCTCCGACCAGGGTCGGGGCGATCTCCCGGGCCTGCTCGGCCCAAGCCTCGGCATGCGGCCATCCGCGGGCCGCCATCGAGTCGCCCAACGCCTCCCCCACCGTCAACGGCGGCTCACCGTTCGGTGCCGGCGGCACGAAGTCACGCATGCCGTCGTCCTTCAATGCCACCAGGATCCCCTGCTTGCGGTCCTGGGGCACGCCGTGCCACTTCGCGTTGACGACGAACCAGTCGTACGTGTATCCGAGGTGTCGGAGCTCGACCTCGACCTGGGAGCGGATGGGTTCGTACCCGGGCTTGACGGCCAGCTCGGAGACGTTCTCGATGAGCAGGGCACGCGGCTGCACACCATGCAGGAGCATGACCGTCGCTTCGAGCAGGCGGAGTTCCGCGTCGCTGTCCTCGCGCCCCACCGCCGCACTGGCCTTCACCCGGGGCAGACCGGCCGCCACGAGGTCCACGTCGTAGACCTCCTGGTGCTCCTCCGGAACGAAGTCGAGGAGATCGGCCTCCAGGACGTGCCACTCCGGGCGGTTCAGCCTCAACGTCTCGCAGGCCACCGGACGGTTGTCCAGCAGCAGCACGGGATCGAACCCGGCCTGCTCCAAACCGAGCGCGAGCCCGCCCGCCCCGGCGCACACGGCGAGGGAGGTCAGGCGTTCGCGACGGGACTCTTCCATGATCACCATCTGCACTCGTCGGGAACTCGGCGAAGGCTGACGCCCTGAGCCACCGATGATCGCATCTCCCACCCACACACGTCGATGGTGCGGATGCGCACGACATGTGGTCGGGCAGGGTGGCCACGGATGCCGGCCGCTCACTCTCGGACAGTCGTGGGCGCAGCGAGCTTCCTCGGTGACGGCACGGAGCTTGTCGTCCAGCGATTCGGGCGCGGTGCTCTCGTTCTCGACCAGTGCGGTGGCCGCCGTGCCCCTGTCTTCGTGATCGTCGCTGTCACGCCTGCCACAGGTGCTCCATGCGAGTGTAGGCCAACCCCCGACCGAAGTTCTCGATGTTGTCGGCAACGTTGAGGATCAGGCAGGAGGCCTTCCCGCCATTGAGCTCGCCTCGCAGACCACGACCAATCATCTGGATATAGGTGTTCGGGCTGAAGGTCGGACGGGCGACCACCACGGCACGCACCGCGGGAGCGTCGAATCCCTGAGTCAGCACCTTGAAGTTGGTGAGGACCCGGATACCGCCGCCCCGGAAGGCCGCGATGCGCCTGCGGCGCGTGCTCGGAGGAGTATGACCGTCGATCGAGGCGGCGGTGATGCCCCGGTCCTGGAGCAACGCGGCCAGCACCTGCGCGTGTTCGACCGAGGTGGCGAAGACCAGGACCGGCCAGTTCGCCGGGAGCTGTTCGATCCGGTCCACGATGCGGCGCGTCCGCTCCACG
The DNA here is from genome assembly GCF_042751525.1 of Kitasatospora sp. NPDC059408. Lineage (NCBI taxonomy): Bacteria > Bacillati > Actinomycetota > Actinomycetes > Kitasatosporales > Streptomycetaceae > Kitasatospora > Kitasatospora sp. NPDC059408. Next base: position 40,146 of record NZ_JBHYWI010000051.1, on the reverse strand, counting down.
TCCTGCGCCAGCCTCCGAACGACGTCTGCCGGCAGCGCCATCGCGTGAGTGCGCTCCATCTCACGCTCTTGGAGCTCGTCCAGGACACAGGAGGAACCACCGGAAACCGCCTGCGCCCTGCGAAAGCAAAGCGGGATGACAGGATTTGAACCCGCGTTGGCGAAGGCTCAGGTGCTCGGGTACGAGCTCGGGCTCTCCGTTGTAGATTTGGCCCTGTCATCAGCGCGGCCCGCCGGGCTTCCCTCCAGGGACATGCCCCCACCCGCACGAGTCACTTCGTGCTGCCTGGGAGCATTCCTTGCTGTTCCGCGACTCCGCGTCCGCGGTCGCCGCCGAGAGCCTGGCCGGATCACTGTTCGTGCGCCTCATCGACCAGTTCGTCCACAAGCACGGCCACAAGCCCAGCCCGTCCGAGGTGCGTTCGTGGGAGCGGAGCATCCCGGTCCTGACCAATGCTCTGCTGGACGCCGGGCTCGGCATGGTGGAGGTGCTCCTCGAGTACTCGCTTCCGCTCAACAGCAAGCGCGCGGACGTCATACTCGCCGGCGTCCACCCGGGCACGGGCGCACCGTCGTACGTGGTGGTCGAGCTCAAGCAGTGGAGCAGCGCGCTTCCGGAGGACGGCGAGCCGCTGCTCTGCCGGGTCGACGCGTACACCCGACCGGTGCTGAACCCGATCGAGCAGGTCCGCGGCTACTGCAACTACCTGATCTCCTTCAACGGCGCGCTCGCCGCTCATCCCGAGCAGCTGTCCGGCGTGGCCTTCCTCCACAACGCGACTGAGTTCGGCGTCCAGGGCCTCTACGAGGTGCCGCAGGACGAGCGCGGCCAGCTCTTCACCGCCGAGCGCCGCGGGGAGTTCGTGCAGTACCTCCGCTCGAAGCTGAAGCCGGCCTCCGGTGCGGAGGCGGCGGACCAGTTGCTCGCGGGCAAGGTGGCCCCGTCCAAGCAGCTGATGGCGGTCGCCGCCGAAGAGGTCCGCGAGCGCGAGCAGTTCGTCCTGCTGGACGAGCAGAGGATCGCCTACGAGCTGGTGCTGCGCGCGGTCCGTCGGGCGCAGCAGTCCGATCACAAGGAGGTCGTCGTCATCACGGGCGGCCCCGGCACCGGGAAGAGCGTCATCGCGCTGTCCCTTCTCGGCGATCTGTACCGGCGTGGCGTCACGGCTCTACACGCGACCGGGTCCAGCTCGTTCACCACCACGATGCGTCGGGTCGCCGGCGCACGGAAGCGTGCGGTCCAAGACCTGTTCAAGTACTTCAACAGCTTCATGACCGCAGAGCGCAACGGGCTGGACGTGCTGATCTGCGACGAGGCCCACCGGATCCGGGAGACGTCGGCGAACCGCTACACCCGGGCCGCCCAGCGCACCGGCAAGCCCCAGATCGAGGAGCTGATCGACGCCGCCCGAGTGCCCGTGTTCCTGCTGGACGAGCACCAGGTCGTCCGGCCGGGCGAGATGGGCACCGTGGCCCAGATCCGGGCCGCCGCCGCCGTGAAGGGCCTGGACTGCCAAGTGGTCGAACTGGACAGCCAGTTCCGCTGCGGCGGCAGCGACGCCTACCTGCACTGGGTGGTACGCCTCCTGGACCTCGAACCCGGCGGCCCCGTCGATTGGGAGCCCGACGGCAAGGTCGCCCTGGAGGTGGCCGACAGCCCCCAGGAGTTGGAGACGTTCCTGGACGCCCGGCGCGCGGAGGGGTACGGCGCCCGCATGTCGGCCGGATACTGCTGGAAGTGGACCACGAAGGTCGCTCCCGGAGACCCGCTCCCCCTCGACGTGCACATCGGTGACTGGGCCCGGCCGTGGAACGTCTACGGCGACCGCTCGATCGCCGGCGCCCCTCCCGCCGCACTCTGGGCCACCGACCCGGCCGGCTTCGGCCAGGTCGGCTGCGTGTACACCGCCCAGGGCTTCGAGTACGACTGGAGCGGCGTCATCCTCGGGCCGGACCTCGTCTGGCGGACCGACCGGTGGATCACCGACCGGACGGCGTCGAAGGACCCCGTCTTCCGCAAGTCCACCACCGACGCCGACATCGACCGCCTGATCCGCAACACCTACAAGGTGCTGCTGACGCGAGGAATGATCGGCACAGTCGTGTACTCGACGGACGCGGAGACCCGCGCCAAGTTGCGGGACCTGATCACCGGGCAGCAGACGGGCCGGATCGAAGCAGCGCACGACCGCGGCCGATTGCCACTCACCGATCACACGTGAGGCAAACGGGACGAACCAGTCTGCACGGTCGGAAACAGCCGTGCAGGCTGGAGTCGGACGACACATGACCACCGCTGATGGGTCGGCGATCGGACGGCCCGCTCTCAGCCGACAGGAGCCGGACCCAGAGCCGCTCGGGGCGTACCGCGGAAGACCTGTTCGGCGTGCCACTCCCGGTGGCGCCCGGCGACCGATGGAATCCCTGCCTGCGGGCCGATGACCGGCCGCCCGGCCAACGCGAGCACATGCTGCCTGCTGGCCTCGCTGCGTCCGACGAAGCGCTGCGAGACGAGTATGCGGTGCCCCGCGCCCAGGCCCAGGACGCCCTTGTCGAAGAGCTTGTGGTGCAGGGAGCACAGGCACAGACCGTTGTCGACCTCGTCCGGCCCGTCGTAGGACCACCAGCGCACGTGAGCTGCTTCCAGGCCCACCGTGCTCGCTCCCAGCATCCCGTCGTAACCACAGAAGGCACACTGGAACTCGTAGGCGGTCAGGACGAGTTCACGCATCCGCTTGTCCCGCTGCCGTCGCGCCGCCCGCTCTGCTCCGCCCAGGGTGCCGGTCATGCCCTCGGTCTCGACAAGGTCCAGGTCGAGACCGACGGCCTCGCACAGGTCGGTGTGCAGCGACGACGGGAAGTGGAAGTCCAGGAGCACCCGCGCAAGCCGCCCCAGCAGCGCCGGCTCCCTCCGCAGAGCCGTTCGCAACTCGGGCGCGAGCCTTCCGGTCGCGCCGCTGGAGCGGAGGACCCGCACCCCACTTCCAGGGCTCCCAAGCCCATGGTCGGTCCTGACCTCCCAGACACCGTCACTGACCAGATGATGGAACGGGTACGCAGGGGTCGTCGGATGGGACGGCCCGTACTCGTCGAGCAGCCGCTTCAGCTCCTCCTCGACGGCGCTGTACCTCAGTTCACCATCGGCGTCGCGCTGGAAGCTGCCCAGCGCGTACAACAGCAACAACGGTTTGTGCGGCGCCCGAACATCGTTGTTCGTCCACCGCCGCAGCTTCGCCACCCGCTCCAGCCAGTCCATGGCCGCCCAGCGTATTCCGGGACACCGACACCACCTCAGCCTCAGTCCTCCACACTGAAGATCGGCCTGGCGTCGCCGCCCTACACAGGGTGGTCCCAAACTCCTCCCGATGATCCTCCGCCTCACCAGGCAGCACTACCTGCTCCGTGCACCCTGAGATCCCCCGATGCGCCCTTGATCCACCGTGTCGTTCAGCGGATTGTCAGACCCTGAGTTGGTCACAGGACGATCGATCGGGGGATTCTCATGTCGGACGCACACTCCGCCAGTCCGTGGGCACGTACGGTCTTCGGTTCCCTCGCGGCCGAGGTCACGACAATCGTGCCCGCATGCCTTGTCCGGGCCCACGAACGTGCTCAAGGCGGCCACGAAGGCGTTCACACGCAGACGCTCGAAGCGTACGGACACGGGCTTTACGCCGCGCAGTACGAGGAACTATCGGCCGGCCTCTCTCAGCTCCCCGGCGTTGAGCTGGTGCGGCTCCAGGCGCGGACCGTCGCAGTGATCGCCGGCCATGTCATCTACCCCTACCGGTACGCGAAGAAGGACGTGCCCGTGACTGCTGCCAGACTCCGCAGCGCGTCAGGCCTTCGCGCTGACCTCATCCGCAGGCACGGCCCCGACCCACGTCAGGGAGAGCTGGATCTCGACATCGAACTGCCGGATGAGGACGAGCCTCATGCGGATCTCGCCCGCCTCTCGCCGGACACCAAACTTGTTCTCGTCGCCTACGCCTGCTCGCTGACTGACGGCGTGGTCCGCCTGGAATGGGGATCCGCGGAACTTCGCCGCGAAGATCGTTCACTAATCTGGCACCGCCATGAGCCCCTGCCTATCCCGCGGAAGCGCTGACGTGAGACCTCCCAGCGGGTGGCTGCTGAAATTCGACCAGCAGCGCACGGTGGCGGGTTGTGGCGGAGTGATGGCAGCTCCAACGCCATGCTGCGTCGGCGGACGCCGTCGAGGTGCTGCTGGTGTGGTGGAATCTCACCGCCGTAATCAAAAACCACCTCCACCTTGTCCGCCCGGGTCGTCTTCTCGCTGGAGCGGTGCACTGCGGCCACGCGGGCAAGTCTGCCGGAGAGCGCCTCCTTTGAGAGGATCGTGTTCTGCCAATCGGACGGCGCACCGCCACGCCCGCCCGCATCCTGATCGACTCAGAAGTCCCCGCTGGTCGTCGGATCGAAGACGCTGGGGCACTCGACGCTGTCGACCACAGTCAACGTCTACGGGCCCCTGCTCCCGCACGCCACCCGCGATGCGGTCACCGCACTGCGCCAGGCCCTGGACGACGCCTCGCCACCATCCGCCATCCCCAGCGGCGAGTCGCCAGTCCTCTCGAACGCCCCATAGCCGGCCGCGCGTCACGGGACCACAGGCCTGCCATCACCATTCACTCAAACGAGAACAGCGGGTCCGTCATTTCTGACAGACCCGCTGGTCACATACGTCGGGACGACAGGATTTGAACCTGCGACCCCTTGACCCCCAGGGCTTTCTTGTTGCTCAACTGCCCTGAGGTAAAAGTGAGTTGGGACTTCCCGATGGAGATGGCACTGCAAGCAGCTGACAGTTGATCAATGTTTACTTTGCGCACGAGTGTCCGTTTCGGATCATCGGCGTCCATGAGCGCTCATCGCGAATGGTCCCAAAGTGGCCCCAAGGCCGACCGCCCCACTGCTGTAACTGCCCGCAACCGGAATCTGTCGGCCATTCAGCAAGTGGCATCACGCGAGCTCGACGGCCGCCATTTCGGCGGCGCCGGCCAGCCCGCAGGGCAGGCGCCTGCCGGCGGATCAAGGTCGTCTACCCGCCGACTGCGGACTGTGATCTTCCGGGCGGTGTGTCGTCTTGAGCGTGTCATCTCCAGACGGTTCTGACGTGCCTCACGCACCGCCCCGCACTCTCTGCCACCACGCCCGGCACGGCGGCGAACCTTGGTCCCGGAACCACCCGGTCCGAGAGAAGGAGCACCTGACGGAGTGCCCTCATTCTCGCCGAGCAAGTTCGTTGAGCCATCGATGCAAGTGGGGAAGTACCTGCTCGTGGAGCCCTTCCTGCTCGCAGCGCATCCCCCCGTGGGCGACGATCGTTGCGACGAGCCCTTTGAAATACGCCGGAACGGATTCGGACATTGCCTGGGCAGCAGTTCGCCAGCGTTCCAACTCGGCTGGTTCTTCCTCAAGCTTGCGACCGTTGCGGTAGAGGACCGCGTCCATGCCGATCGGCCGGATGGCTCGGTTGCTCTTCTCTGCGAGGTTGAGGATGATCCCGACGCCCGGAGGGTCAAGGTCGCCCCAGGCCGCGATTGGAAGGGAGGGCGGTACACGATGGCGCAGGAAGATCGCCAGCGCGTCAGAGGCGAAGCCCCCGGTCCAGATGCACAGCCACTCGGTGGGGACAGACGTGCGGGAGGAGACGGCCTCGAAGGTCTCCTGGTTCTCGATCAGCAGGACCCCGACGGCCTGGAGGTCCAGCCGGCCGTCCCGGGCCGCGGCTCGGCCGGGCAGTTCGATGAATGGCTCGGCCAGGGAGAGGTCGGCCACGAGTCCCTGGCGGTGCCATTCGGCAGGACCGGTCATCCGCAGGCCGGTGTCCGCCGTATGGACGGCATCGCTGAACGGTCGTCCGATCAGATTGGAGAAGGCGGTTTTGGATGCATCGGTCCACTGCTTGCTTCCGCCGAGGGCTTGAGTCGCGAGTTCGCGCTCGCCGTACTTCCAGCCACGGCTTGAGCCCCGGTACCACTCCGCCGCGGCTCGCACGGCGGCGTAGTAGGTGGCCCAGTGGCTGGTTCCGGTGCGTGTGCCGGCCGGGGCGAGCCTGCGGTTGTCATCCGGAAGCGCCTCGAGCAGGGAGTGTTCCGTGGCGAGCTCCGGCACATCGGCCATCGCGGCCATCGCCTCGGCGCGTTCCCTGTTCACCTTCTGGCGTTTGACGATCGAGCGGTAGCGGGCTTGGCCGCGTTTGGTCCTGATCGGTCCATCCGCACCGATGAGGAGTTGCCTAAGGGGCAGCGCATGGAGGCTGCCGCGAAGTACCGCGTCGGCGCGCCCGAGGTGGATGCCCTGACTGGTAACGGCACCAGTACCGAAGAGGTCGACCAGGTCGGCACGTTCGCGCGCAGTCAGGCGCATGCGCATCGGGCGGTCCAGCTTCCCCCCGTTGGCGACGCGCTCACGGGCCAAGGTGCAGAGGAGCCTGCCGCCCGGTGTGGCCACCCACTCCGCGAGATCGGGGTGGAGTACGACGTGAGCGCGCATGTCAGTCCAGGTCCGTTTCGCTGATCGGGTCGTCCTTCCGGTTGTGGTGGTCGTCCTCGCCCTCGGCGTCGAAGACGTCTTCCTCGTCGTCCGGGTAGAGATCCTCCCCGTCCGCCTCTTCGGGGTCGTCGAGGTCATCGTCATCAATGCCGAAGTCCAGTCCCGCACCGCCGATGAGTGCCGGATCAACCATGACATGGCGTCGAGCCCCGTCCCAGATGATCGGTGTGGTCAGCACACCTTCGGTCTGGGGATCACGGAAGAGTTGGTAGGTCGCGACTCCGGGGACCTCCTCGTAGAAACCCCACTCGTCGTGGCTCGCCATGACGAAGTCCAGGTCGAGCTCGACGAGCAGACCCATGCACTCGCCCCGCATTTCGGCATCGATACCGGCGAATGCCTCATCCAGGTAGACAGGACGGGGAGCAGTGGGTGCCGCGCCGGCGTAGTGGGCGGCGGCAGCAGCGAAGAGCGGGAGTTGCAGCATCACGGCTTTCTCCCCGCCTGAGCCCTTGCCGTGCATGCCGGAGTCGATGTCGACCCACTTCTGCTGCGGTCCGGTCTTGTACTGGACGCGAATACGGCTCCAGGTCCGGTAGTCGAGAGCGGCCCGCAGATGGGCCTTCCAGTCGGTCCCGCCCTCCGCCTCGCGAGCTGTCGCGATCTGCTGGCCCAGGAACGTGATGAGGTGCTCGCGTGCGCTGTCGGGAAGGAACCGGCTTGCCTGCTTGTCCAGCGTGTCCAGAGCCTCCCTGGTCTCTCGGCCCTTTTCAGGGTCCGGTTCCCAGACCAGTCGCATGACCTGCCCGGAGGCGGTACGGCGCAACCCGAGTAGACGATTCATCTCGTCGACCAGTGCCCTGGCTCCAGCACGACGACGGCGCAGGTGGTCGCCGACCTGTCCGAGGAGGACCTCGGTGAAGAGGTCGTGCTCGCTCGTATCGAGGAGGCGAGTACGTTCGCGGACCTCCGTCTCGACGACCGCCAACGCCTGGGTGATCGTGTTGCTGCGACCGTTGTGGATCAGCCGGACGGTGACCAGCCGGTCGTCGTTGCCGCTGCGGACAGTCCAGTCCTGGCCGGCAAGCTCCCGTTCGAGCTGGTGCCTGGCCTGGTCGACGTCGTCGCGTGACTGGTCGAGAGCGCTCTGATCGCCTGGATCGTTTGCGAGTTCGGGAAGCAGCGCCCTGGCACGAACAGCGGCGCTCGCTTCAGGGTCTGGTCCGGTATGGTCGGCAGACACCAACTCCGTGAAGCCGAGCTGCTGGAGTTTGTCGTAGTCGGCGGACCGGTCGATCAGCGATTCCTTGCGCTGCTCAACGAGTTCGAGCTTCTGCCTGTGGGTCTCCTTGCGCAGGACTACCTGCTCCTTGACCTGGTCGACTACCTTGCCATTGATGTCCTCCTGCTTACCCGTCTCTGTGAGTTCTGTCTGGGTGGCGGCCAGCTCCGCCAGCACGGCATCGACATCCGCGCCGACCATGCGGTGACGCACCTCGTACTGCTCGCGCTTCTGGCGGGCGTCCCGGACTGCCGCCTTCTGGTCCTTGTCGACTACGGTCAGATGAACCTGGCAGGTGTTCAGGAGTGTGTCCGCGTCCTTGCACTGCTGTGTTTGGTGAGCCCAGGCCGCGACCTTGCGGAACAGGGCGTCAAGGCTCGTGCGGTACTCCTGCAGTGCGTGTTGCTCGGAAGCCAGTGCGTCCAGCCGGGTGGCGGTCCCGCGTTCCCATGCGTAGCGATCGAGATCAGTTCGGGAGTCCTCCAGCTCCTGCCGCCGCTCGGCCACGGCTGCCTCGTCGAGTTGTCGTTGTTTGTCATGGGCTTCGAAGACCTGCCTTGCGGTCGCCAGTTCCTGCTGGCAGCGACGCAGCGGTAGATCGAGACCGGCCGCATCCTCGTACTCGGAGGCGAGGTCGTCCTGACGCCCGCGAGTGGCTTTGAGCTGCTCGTCCAGCTCGAAGAGCAGGACATCCAGAGCAGCGATCTGCTCGTCGAGTGCCTTCAAGCGGCGCTGGCGCTCCGCTTCGCGGGCCGCGGCGCCGATGTAAGCGGGCTGCGAGGCGGTGGTCCGGCCATGGGCGGGTCCGATGCGCCAGGACCCGTCGGCAGCGATCCAGTCGCCGGGAGGCCGCGGGGCATCTGGTTGGGCGAGGGCGAGACCTGCGAGGACGCTGGCGGTCGCCTCGGCGGGGACCAGCGGGTTGTCGACCGGCTGCAGGACTGTCGTGAGCGAAGGTCCGGGAACTGGCGCACGGTTGGCTGGGAGGAAGGTGTCGAGGGTCGTGCTGCCGAGGACAGCGCCTGAGGAGGTGACCCAGGCGTCGAGAATGCCCGAGCCGAGGAGCGCGGCCTCCAGCCCGGTCTTCTCCGAGTCACTGAGGTGTGGGACGAACTCCAGTAGCCTCCACAGCGGTGCCCCGTCGGTGGCCGCAGTGCGGTCGCGGCGCTGATGGGGCGGTGGGGGCGGGAGTGGATCGGTCTCCTGAGCCACCCGCAGACGAGTCTGTGCCAGCGTGTTGTGATCGTCCGTAGCGCGCCTCTGGTCGCTCGCCAGACGGGCTTCCACGACTGCCAGTTGCTCGTGCCGGCGCCTGGCTAGGCGGGTGAGTTCCTGTGCCAGCGTGGAAGAGCCAGGTAGACCAAAAGTCGGTACGACCGTGTTCAGCGAGGTGTGCTCGTTGTCCGTCAGTCTGAACTCGCGGCAGCGGTCGCTCCAGTCGGAAAGGCCTTCACGGAGCAAGGAGATTTGGTTGGATAGTTCGTCCTCATGGTCGCCCATGGCCTTCTTCGATTTGTTGCAGAGTGCCCTGCTCTTCTGGAAGGTTCCATCGGCCTGGTCGAAAGCGGTCTGAGCCTTCTGGACAGCAGTTGCGAGTTCCACGGCTCGTTCGAGAACACTGGCACGGGCCTGTACATGGCCGATCAGTGTGGCCTCGGCCTCCTGCGGCTCTGTGCGGATCCCGGGAACGTGTTGGAGGTGGGTGTCCTCGATCCGGGTCTGTGCCGCACGGGACAGGGACACTTCCTCGGCTCTGCCCAGTGCGTTCACCGCATCGGTGAGGTGTTGCCTCTTCTCGTCAGCGGCTGACGCGGCGTCGGTTACCGCGGCTGCGGCCTCGTCGTACCGCTCCTGCAGTTCGGGGAGTTTCGCCTCGATCTCCTCGGTTTGTTCCTGCAGCCGGGAGAGGAGTTCGTGCTGCTCCATCAGCGGGTTGACACGCAACTCCCCAAGAGCAGTCTGAAGCTTCTCTCGCCGTGCCTTGAGTCGCTCCCGCTCCTGTGTGGCCTGCTCAAGTGCCCTCTCGGCAGCGGCCAAATCCTTGGACGCCTTGTCGCGGCCACGTGTGGCTTCGTCAAGCGACTGTTCGGCCTTGAGTACCTGGTCAGCCAGACTCCGTGTCCAACGCCGTGCATACCTGGTGTACACGGACCGGAATGCCTGCATGCCCAGGAGGTGCCGCTTCTGCTGAGCGAGGTCCTTACGGTCACGGGCCAACTGGTCGAAACGGACCGCGAGGTCGTCCAGGAGCGCGGTGCTGACCGGCGGGAGGCCGTTGCTGAGCATCCGGCTGAGCTTCTCGCCGTTGAAGTTCTCGCTGAGCTTGGGCTTGCGGAGCACGAGGAGCAACTCCACCAGGGAGGCCAGCCTCCCGGGGCTGAAGCCGAAGAGGCATTCGGCGACGGCAGCCCGGTACTCGCGGCGATCCTCGAAGACGCTGTGGGCGCCGAGCCGGGCTTCCAGTTGCTTCCGCAGATGCGGCTGCCGCTGCTCATTGAGTAGGTCGAAGTCCTGGCCGACGCGCTTCGCGGTGACAAAGAACCAGGGCTTGTGCAGCCCGCCCTTCACGGAGGTGCTGGCCCGCATACCGATGCCGATGGTGACGTACTCGTGGCTGCCATCCTCGGCGACACGCCCGTACTCGCACCAGCTGTAACCAACGCGCTGGCTGCGCCCGCGGTGCAGGAGGTTGTCCCGCATCGGGCGGGCTGTGGAGCCGAACGGGTCCAGCCGCCGGGCACTGAGGACCGCATCCAGCAGGAGTGGACTGGTGACCTCCATCACCTTTGTCTTTCCGGCCCCGTTCCGGCCGCGCAGGATCAGGCCATGACCGTATGAGACGAACTCCTGCTCCTCGTACTCCCAGATACCGATCAGGCCCAGGCGGAGCTGTTGGAACCGCTGACGTTCCGGTACAGGCAGTGCGCCGTCGAGAATTCGCTGCAGGACCGTACTCGGCGATCCGTCACTCGGTTCCGTCACCGTGGGGGTCTTCCATCTTCGAAGGGCGGACAGTCGATGGCGAGCCCTGCTCGGACCCGTCTGGCTCAGGGCCGAACAGCAGCAGCGCCTCTCCGTGGACACGGGCACCACGTCCGGTGGGATCGCGGTATCGGGCGACAGCGGCACGGACCCGGATGCCGTCCTCATGGGGGTCTACAAGGCCGAACTGGACCAGTACCGGAAGCGCGTATCGGAGCGTGACGGTGGCATCGACGGTCTTGCCTTCGATCTTCGACACGACGCGACTAATCTTCGCGGCCACCAGATCGGCCAGTTCGAGGAGGCGGTCGCCCCGGACCGTGAAGCTCGTGCCGGTGCCCGCGTTCGCCTCGCCGGCCAGCAGATCGGCCAGCGCCAGGGCAGCGACGGATGCAGCGCTCGCCGCAGGAAATTCCAGGTCGGAGAAGTCCTGGTCCACAATGGCCAGACCGTCGGCGCGGACTTCCACGCGGGTGTCCAAGCTGAGGCGGAGGTCGGCTACGAGTTCGTCCAGATGCTCGGCGAGGTAGATCCGCTGGGCAGCCGGCAGGTCATCGGCGTACACGACAGGATGATCGACGAGTCGGCGCATGACAGCCTGCCGCAGTTCGCCGTCCGTGGGTTCGTGGCCTGCGAGATCGCCGTCTTTCACGCGCAGCAGGCCATCCGGCCCTTCAGCCAGGCTGGGCGGCACGGGGCAGGCTATCGCGAAAGCAGCCGTGCGATGGTCGATGTCGTAGACAGCGTTTCCGCCGCCGGTGACGTAGGCCTGTTCGTGGTCCGCCGTGATCCCGGCGTCCCGGGTGGGCACCAGCACACCGTCATCAGTGAGGCGCCGAATTGCGGCGATCAGGTCGCGGCGCTCGCGGGTCATCGTCGCGTCGAACCGGCGGATCGAGCTGCTCGCAGTGGTGAGCGCGGTGACGCGGTCGGCGAGCTCGGTGATGATGGTCTGCTGCCCGCAGTCCATCAGAACGGCCAACACCATGCAGTACAGCGCGCACTGCCGCGCTGTCGGAACCGAGGGATCGGGGAAGCGGCCTGGATCCTCGGGGACCTTCAGCAGTCGCACGCGGTCTCGTTCCACCAGTAGCGGCCAGCCGAGTCGGTGGTCGAACCAGGCCCGGAGCTCCTCCTCGTGCTGACGGGCCTGATCGATCAGCCGTCCACGCCGGCCCCGTCGTCGCAGCGTCGGATTCCGCAGTAGCGCGCGGATCACTTCACGACACTCGTGGCCGTCCTGTCCCGCCCAGTTGCTCACCTTCTGCCCCGCTCGTTCAGCGACAGTGTGAGCTGGAAGTCCCTGGTGCTCAGCCGCCCGCCGCGAAGCCCCACTCCGGCTCCGGCACGTTCGGTCAGTGCGGAACCCAGGGTGACGAGAAGGCGCCCGTCTGGTGTCCGGGCACGTCGGATGCCGCCGGCTCGGCCTCGCACCGATAGCACCAGGGACAGGCAACCGAGAAAGACCTCAGCCTCGGCCGCGTTCAGCTGGCCAAGTTCCGACAATCTGACTGGCCCTCTGGCGGCGAGCGACCTCTCTGCGGCCTCCACGGTTGCATGCTCTTGCTGCTGCCGTGCAGCGAGCAGGCTTTTCGTGCGCCGCGGGTTACGGATGCGCGGCAACGGCCCCGAGTCCGCTCGGGGTCCCCGGGTCCGGAGCTCGGCGGAGACCGGAGCGGGGTCGCTGTTCCACCAACTGGTCTCGGCCTGCAGATCCGTGCCAACCTCTTGTGCCCCGGGATGACCGAGATGGCGAGCGGCGTAGTTCCCAAAGGCCGTGCGCCAGAGGGCGGTGGACTCATGCACGCTGCTTGCCCGGTCGAAGCTGTCGAACCAGCCAGCCAAGGCCACCAGGTCGGCCGTGCGGCTCGCCCGGCGGAATCTCTGGTCGTTGATGTGGCCAACGGTGAGGATGATGAAGTTGATTGCATCGGAAGCGCGATCGAGAAGTAGTTCCGCAACCGGTGGTCGATCGGTGGTTGGCACGAACCACCGGCGCAGGCCATTCCACCGCTCGCGCATCCGTTCCACCTCACGGTCAACGGCTTCCTCATGGCTCAGCCCGAGGACCGGAGCGGTTTCCAAGGCGGCGAGTTCCCCGAGCCTCGACAGCAGCCTCGCCCTCTCTGCCTGGGTAATCAGCTTGGCGATCAGAGGAGAGCTCTGATGCAGCACCACGGTGAATGAACGCAGGTATCGGACCACGATGTTCTTGTATCCAATGAAGGTCTCTGGGTCGCGGATTTCCTCAGAAGCGAGAGAGCCGTTGAGGCCCTGGACGAAGAGCTTCGCGTCCTCCGAAAGTCGCGCGAACCCGTTGGTGGTCGTCCGGAAGGCGCCCAGTGCCGCCTCCAGGTCCTCCTCACCTGGGCGCAGGGCGCGGACCAACGCGGCAAGGGATGTGAGGACCTCCGGCAGCATCGAGGACTGCAGTGCACCAGCATCAGCCATGTCCTGGTCGATCCGGGTCATTTCGCGGTGGACCCGGGCGCCGGCTGACGTCAGCTGGTACAAGAAGTCTCGCTGGAGATACTCCTCCGGCGTGGCGATCCGCCGGGTGTTGTGGATGCGGTCCACGTTGCCCCACCGGTACAAGTCATCCAGTAGAGCGTCGACGGAAGGGAGTTGTGCTAGGAGTTCCGGTTCGACCGACAGTGTTTCCTGAACTCGCTGAACAACCTCCGTCGTACTGAGGTGGATTCCCAGTCGAGCTTCCTCGTCCAGCAGTACATCCAGTACCACGCGGTAGAAGAGCGCTTTGTCGTGGTTCAGATAGGCAACGACCTTCATGCGCCCGCCGAACACGGATACCCCCTGCCATCGCACCCCATCAAGATCATCTAGATTCACAGCGCTGTAGCTGCGGCCCGGAGGATCGTTCATCTGGAGATTACGCCGCTCGTGCGCCGGCTGAGGCCGGTTCGGCTAATTTCCGATGCACAGGCCATACGTGCGAGAACGAAGCTATGGCTAGTTCGATCAACTGGCGACTCACGCCTGCGGCTCACCTGCTCAACTGTGAGCTGACGGCAATAGGGATGCCTCGCTCAGCTGAGTTGGAGCCAGACCTGCGTAGCCAGCAGAGCGCCACGGCCCCGATGGCCGACGTCTGGGCTCGACCACCTTCGGCACAGGTAACAGGCCCGGCTGCACCAGCGAGTGTCTGGACGCCAAGGGCAACGGTCGCGCCAACCTCAACCCGTCGGCCAGCGGCCATGCGCGGGCAGCCCAACCAGTCCTGGCCCTTGCCCGGTGACGGAACGTTCTAGGTCTTCGGCCAGTGCCGGGGACGGTGCTGCACAACGGCACCACCGATGGCACCCTGCTCAACCCGCAGTCCGCCAAGTGCCTCAACACCCCTGACTTCTCCCTCACCAGTGCCCCGCTGGCCATCTGGGACTGCAACGCCACCACCAACCAGGTCTGGATCCTGCGCGCTTGACGGGCTGGGACCTGATCCGGCGCCGGTGACCGCCGGCCCCTCGGCAACACCGACACAAACGGGCTATCGACGGTTTGGGCTTTACCCCGGCCCTGTGGCCACCCATGAACTGCGGCTCTGATCCGTGAACGTAACGAACGCCGGCTGGGACGGCACTCCGCCACCAGGGTGCCGAGTCCTCTCTTACTGCGGACAACACCTACGTGTACGGGTCGCGCAGCGGTCGGGGCTCGCGCACCCCGCGGGTGATCGCCTCGGGGAGGTCCAGTCCGGCGGTGTAGTAGCGGCCCTGAGCCTCGCCCTTCGCAGCGAGCCAGCCGACTCGGACGAGTTCGCGGATGTCGCGCTGCGCCTGCTGCTCGCTCAGCTCGGCGTCGGCCTGGTAGGTGGCGCGGCGGACTCGGTTGCCCATGGCGGCGGGGTAGAGGGCGTAGAGCATGCGGTCGGGCCAGCCGCGCTGCTCGACGGCTTCGTCGAGGCCACTCCAGACCTCACGGGTGGTGTTCACCTGGCGTTCGACGGTCTGCGCCTGCTGATGGTGGGCGCGCAGGCAGAAGCGGACCCAGGGGAGGGTGTCACGATCGGGGGTCCAGACGGGGCCGCCGACCTCGGCGAGGATGTCGTAGTAGCGGTAGGTGTTGCGGGCCCGGCCTAGCCACTCCTCGATGCTGGAGAACTCCGGCGCCATGATCCCTTCGCGGGCGAGGACTAGCGTGTGAAGGGCGCGGGACATCCGGCCGTTGCCGTCCGACCACGGATGAATCGCCACCAGGTTCAGGTGCGCCATCGATGCCCGCACCAGCCCGGGTGCGTCCAGGTCGCCCTCGTTCAGCCACTCCACCAGCTCACTGGTCAGTTCCGGCAGTTGCTGGCTATCGGGGGCGGTGTAGGCAGCGATCGTCGGGTCCTCAGCGGAGGTCACGTACACAGGCCCCGAGCGCCACCAGCCGGGCCGTTTGATCAGGTGGTGGCCCTGCATCATGAAGTGCAGCGCGTTGAGCAGGCCCTTGCTGTAGGCGAAGTCGTCGCCCGCTTCGGCGAGGCGCTGGATGTAGGTCATCGCCTGCCGATAGCCCTCAATCTCGGCCGTGACGATGTCGTTCGCATCGATCGGCGCTTCGCCGACCATGATGTCCTCGACGTCCGACACGCTCGCGGCGTAGCCCTCGATCGTGTTCGATCCTGCGATCGCCCTCGCCGTGAGATTACGCCGCAGCTGCCCTTCCCAGCGACGTGAAGTGCGCAGATGGAGACGCAACCGGTCGCGCATCTCGTCGATCTCCGCGAGGACGGACTGGTCGATGTCCTGCAGCGATGGCACACCATAGAGCATGAAGCAATGACACCATGACGGCATCAAACAAGCAAGGTGAATCGGCGCAACCATGGTGCATGAGTACTTCAACGCATCCCTGGAAGTCAGCCACCCCGGACCCGTTCAGCGAGATCACCACCGCCGACCTTCCGGCCCCTCCAAGCGGCTTGCGCTCGCAATACTGCACTTCGCCGCTCACCAGCCGCCGCCCGCCGGCCTCCCAGGCCACCCCAGCCCAGACACAGGCCTGGGCCAGCTTCCTGGCAGGGGCTGTCCACAATGGGCTCGACCCGACACTGGTCACCCAATGGCTGACCATTCTGGCCGACGCCACCGGCAGCCCTGTCCTCCCGTCTCTGGCCTCCATGCCGTTGGGTGACTACGTCAACCTCCGCTTCCCGGTCATCCTGACCGGGCTGGAAACCACCACGCACGCCCCATACCTCGCCGGCTGGCACCTGCGGATCGAGCCCGAGCTCGGGCGGCTCCCCCTCCGCCTGATCACCACCGCTCTCATCACTGCGGCAGTTTTCGGCTGGATCGCCGATGGCTGCAGCCGCTCCACCATCAAGAACACCCTCGCCATGCTCTCCCGCATCTTCGAGCAGGCCATCGTGGACGGCATCCTCGAACGCAACCCCGCCCACATCACCGGCTGGCAGCGCGAATACCAGCAGGTCGAAGACGAACTGCGGGACCCCCGTTCCCTCGCCCTGCGCGACTGGGACGCCCTCACCGAACTCGCCGATGCCCTGGTCGCGGCCTCATACAACCGCTATCGCGGATGGGGTGATGTCGTCGTCCACAGCGCCTGCACCGCCACACGGATCGGCGAGGTCTCCGGAGTCCGGGCCCGCGACATCGATACCGACAAGTGGCTCCTGACCTGCCGCCGACAGACCACCCCCGCCCCCGGCGGGCTGGTCGACAAGCACACCAAGGGTAGGGTCGCCCGCCTCATCCCGATCATCGAACCATTGCGCCCGCTCATCATCAGGCGGCTCCAAGCGACGCGAGGCGACCCGGACGCCCGCCTCTACACCGGCCCGCGCGGCGGTCGCATCAGCACCGCAGTCCTGCGCGACGCCACCCACTGGGACGACGTCACCCGGGACCTCGACTACGAACACCTGCGCCGCCACGACCTGCGCCACACCGGCCTGACCTGGATGGCCGACGCCGGCACCCTTCCGCACATCCTCAAGGAAATCGCAGGCCACCGGCTCATCACCACCACCCAGCGCTACTTCCACCCCGACGTGCTCCGGATCCTGGAAGCCGGCCAAGCCCTCACCCATCACCTCGAGAAGCTACAACGCGACGGCCAGATCACCCGCCGCTGGTAACACGCCGTAACTGCCATCGCCTCGAAATGGCCGCTGACAAGCCGCTCCGATGCTGCCCGAATCACACCACGGCAAGCAGTAGGCGCCAGAAGGGCCTTAGAAATGACCCGATATGAACCAGTTTGACCCACTTGACCCGCGGCCGGCGCGCTTGACCGAAGGTCAAGTGCGCCTCCACACCTCGCTCCAGCGAAACGGCAAGGAGGTCTCGCACTTCACCTTGAGATCGAAGAACAATCCGCACACCAGCCACTGGAGCAACGAGTGGCGAGGAATCTGCAGCCAAACCTGGGGACCATTTTGGGACCACTCGGGACCAAAAAACGGGCCCCGAAAACCAGAAAGAGCGGGCACTCGGTTTCCCAAGTACCCGCTCTCACAAGCGACTTCACAGTCGGGACGACAGGATTTGAACCTGCGACCCCTTGACCCCCAGTCAAGTGCGCTACCAAGCTGCGCCACGTCCCGTGGTCTCGGTGCCGGGCGGCGGGGCCTGGGGGGCTCTGCCGGTCGGCTTCTCGACCTTGTCTCCGGTTGTCCCGGCGACGTGGAAAACAATACAGCACGTGGAGGGGTGCTCGCTGCCGGGTTTCGAGGTGGGGCGGGGCGGGGGGTTGATCAGGGCGTCGGGTGGCGGGCGTCGTAGGTGAGGAAGGCGGGGCGGCGGGCGGCGAGGAGGAGGACGGCGGCGACGCAGGCGAGGCCGCCGGTGATCACGGAGGTCGCGGGGCTGGTGAGGGCTGCGACGGCGCCGGACTCGAAGTCTCCGAGGCGGGGGCCGCCCACGACGACGACCATGAAGATGCCCTGGAGGCGTCCGCGCATCTCGTCCGGGGCCGCGACCTGCATCATCGTGCTGCGGAAGATCATGCTGACGGTGTCGGCGCAGCCGGCGAGGGCGAGCAGGAGGAGGCCGAGCCAGAGGTTGTGGAGCAGGCCGAAGGTGGCGATGGCGAGGCCCCACGCGGCGACGGCGGCGAGAACGGCGACGCCCTGGCGGTGGATGCGGGCGACCCAGCCGGAGAAGAGGGCGCCGATCAGGGCGCCGACGGCTGGGGCGGAGACGAGGAGGCCGACGGTGCGGGCGTCGCCGCCGTAGAAGGTGACGGCGATGGCGGGGAAGAGGGAGCGCGGCAGGCCGAAGATCATCGCGGCGAGGTCGGCGAGGAAGCTGGTGCGCAGGTTGGGCTGCTCGCGCAGGAAGCGGAGGCCGTCGAGGACGGAGGCGCGGGCCTTGCCCTCGCCGAGTGGCCGCATGGCGGGCAGGCGCCACATCGCGTAGAGGGTGCCAGTGAAGGCGACGGTGTCGACGAGGAAGGCCGACTGGGCTCCGTAGGCGCCGATGAGGAGTCCGCCGAGCATGGGGCCCACGGTCATGCCGAGGTTCATGCTGACGGTGTTCAGGGCGTTGGCCGCGGGGAGCTGGTGGGACGGGACGAGGCGCGGGATCATCGCGGAGCGTGCGGGCGAGCTGAGGGCGAAGAAGCAGGCCTGGGCGGCGACGGCGGCGTAGAGGACGGCGACCTGGCCGAGGCCGGCGATGGCCTGGACGGCGAGGACGGCGGAGACGAGGGCCAGGCCCGCGGCGCCGATGAGGCCGAGCTTGCGTCGGTCCACGCGGTCGGCGATCACGCCGCCGTAAAGGCCGAAGGCGATGAGCGGGACGAACGAGAAGAGGCCGACCACGCCGGTGGCGAAGGCGGAGTGGGTCAGGTCGTAGACCTGGACGGAGACGGCGACGGCCGTCATCTGCTGGCCTATGGAGGAAACGGCCTGGCCCACCCAGACCCGCCGGTAGTCGGCGTGGTCGCGCAGCGGGCTGAGGTCGGCGAACGCCCGCCGGTACCAGGGGGCGGCGGCCTCCGGGGGCGGCGGGACGGGGTCGGCGGGCGGCGAGGCCTCTGAAGGACGCGTTGATGAATGATGGTCGTTCGGCACAACCGTCCATGTTCCGCCCCGCCGTCCGCATGCTCCCCACCGGGGCCCGGACGAACAGCCGCCGGGGGCCGGACGAGCGGCCACCTGCCCCGGGAGAGCAGCCACCGACGCCCGGGAGAAAACCGCCGGCGCCCCGGGAGAGAGCCGCCAGGCCCCGGCCGGCCCGTGGCTACCGGGTCAGGACCTGCTTCTCCCCCGCCTCCACCGCGAAGTCCAGCCGGTTGCCCGGCGGCGGGAACGGGCAGATGAAGTGGTCCGCGAAGGCGCACGGCGGCAGGTAGGCCCGGTTGAGGTCGAGCACGGTGCGGCCGTCGGCGTCCGGTGCGGGGAGGGTGATGAAGCGGAAGCGGTAGGTGTCGATGCCGCTCGTCGCGTCGGCGATGACGCCGCTGAGGCGGTCGCCCGTGCTGCTGACGGTCAGGGTGCGGTGCTCGCCGGCAACCGTGAACGCGATCTGCCCGGTGACGGCCAGCGGGCGCTCCTTGCCGTCCGCGTTCGGGACCACGACCGACTGCGCGTCGGCGGCGTCGAACGGGGTGAAGACGGCGGGGACGGCCCACTCCGGCGAGTAGGGGTAGGCGGAGATGCCGGCGAAGGACTCCCGGCGGGGCGCGGCGGGGTCGAAGACCCGCAGGGCCAACTCGCCCTCGCGCTCGATCGGGACGAGCAGGACGTCGCCGAGGGTGGCGATGTCGGCGGCCGGATCGGTGTCGGGGCGGAGCAGGACCTCGCCGTCGACGGGCGAGGCGTCGCCGCCGGCCGTGGCGCCGCCGACCGTGATGCCGTCGGCCGCCACCGCACGCAGTCGGACGCCCTCCGCGTCGGCCCACCAGAGCCCGGGCGGGCCGGGGAGCTCGCCGGGCTCGGGCTCCAGCCAGTGCGTGCCCGTGAGTGCGAGCTGCCCGTGCGGCGCGCTCACCGACGCCGCCCGGTGGTCGCTCCAGTGCTTCCAGTCCTCCGCGGCCGTCTCCGTCATCGGCAGACCCTCCCAATCCGGTCCGCGGCCCGCCGCCCGGCGGACCGCCCGTCTCGGCGACCAGCCGTTCCGCGGGCCGCCCTTTCTCGATCACCCAGCACAACACCGGCCACGCGGCCGGTCCATTCCCGTCACCGCCGCCCGACCGGAAACGGAAACACGGCGGCAACGGGACGCAATCGGACCGCTTCCCTCCAGCCCGTCACCGCTTCAACCCCGTCACCCCTCCAGCCAGTCACCCCTTCAGCCGCCGGAACAGGCCTTCCTGCACCACGGAAACGACCAGTTGCCCGTTCCGGTCGAAGATCTCCCCGCGGGCGAGCCCGCGCGCGCCGTGGGCGATCGGGGATTCCTGCTGGTAGAGCAGCCAGTCATCGGCGCGGAACGGACGGTGGAACCACATCGCGTGGTCCAGCGAGGCCATGTCGAAGTGTCTGGTGCCCCAGAGCGGCTCGACCGGGGCGCGCACGGCGTCGAGGAGCGTCATGTCGCTCGCGTACGTCAGGGCGCAGACGTGTATCAGCGGGTTGTCGGGCAGGGCGCCGTTCGTCCGCAGCCAGACGCCGCTGCGCGCCTCGACGTCCGTCAGCTCCTCCTTCGTCCAGCGCAGGCGGTCGACGTAGCGGATGTCGAAGGGCTGGCGGCGGCTGATGAACGGGGGCAGTTCGCCGAGCCGGGCGCCGACCTCCTCCAGGGCGCTGGGCAGCTCCTCCGGAGCGGGGACCCCCGGCATGGGGACCTGGTGCTCGATGCCGCCCTCCTCGGGGTGGTGGAAGTCGGCCGTGAGGGCGAAGATCGAGCGCCCGCCCTGGATGGCGAGCACCCGACGGGTGGTGAAGGAGCGGCCGTCGCGGATCCGGTCGACCTGGTAGACGATCGGCACGCCGGGAACCCCGGGGCGCAGGAAGTAGGCGTGCAGCGAGTGCACCGGCCGGTCGTCGTCGACCGTCCGCCCCGCGGCGACCAGCGCCTGTCCGGCGACCTGGCCGCCGAACGTGCGCTGCAGCGCCTCCTCGGGACTGCGACCACGGAAGATGTTCAGCTCGATCTGCTCCAGGTCGAGCAGATCGACGAGGTCGTCGACGGGGGTACCCATGGCTGCGCTTCCTCTCCGGGCTCTCCGGGACCGCGGCCCGGACGGAGGTATTCCGCCCGCCTGCCGGAGCCCGTTCCTCTCGAATTCTCCAGCTCACTCGAATCCTCCGGCGACCGCTGGAATTCCCGCTCCCCGGACCCGACCCCCCGATTCACTCGAACGAGTGCCCGATCGCCGACCTGCGGACCCGCCAACCCGCCGGCCTGCCGACCACCCACTCGCCGACCACCCGCTCGCCACCTCGGCCCTACACCAGCCCCGACTCCCGCACGGTGATGTTGAGCCGCCCCACGAGCCCCAGCGCCGGATCCGCCGTCCCCGCGAGCGTCCGCACCACCCCGTGGTACGCGAACCGGGCCGGCCCGCCGAAGACGAGCAGGTCGCCGCTGTACAGCTCCAGATCGGTCCACGGCCGGGTCCGGGTCTCGGTGTTCCCGAGCCGGAAGACGCAGGTGTCGCCGAGCGAGAGTGATACGACGGGGGCGTCCGTCCGCTCGTCGCGGTCCTGGTGGAGGCCCATCCTGGCGCCGTGCGCGTAGTGGTTGACGATCGCGGTGTCCGGCTCGTAGGACGCGGCGCCGGCGATCCGCGCGGCCCGCTCCCCGTACGCGTCCGCCACCGCGCGCCGGGCGAGGTCCGAGAGGAGCGGCGGGAACGGCTTGACCGGCGCGCCGTCGTCGGCGGTCCGCCGGTAGCCGTAGGGGTACCAGTGCCAGCCGAGGCTCACCATCCGGACGGACATCAGCCCGCCCGTGGGCATCCGGACGGCGTGCAGGCCGGCCGGGCCGCGGGCCCACTCCCGGCAGGCCGCGACGAGGCGCAGCTGGGCGTCGGCGTCCAGCCAGCCGGGGAGGAGGACGGCGCCGGGCGCCGGTTCGGAGCGCTCGCGCGGGGCGGAGGGCTCCGAAGGGTCACCGAACAGCTCGCCCTGGATCACGCCACCATCCTCGCGCACCACCGGCCGGAAGCCCCCACCCCAGCAGAAACCTCACCCACCAGAACCTCACCACCCAGAAGCCCCGCCGGAGACCGGAGACCGAGGCGGACGCCCTCACCCCACCAGCCCCAGTTCCCGCGCGCAGTCCGGCCACGCCTCCCAGCCCTGCCGCCGGAGGATCTCCTCCCCCACGGTGGTCTGCTCGCGGCGGGTCGCGTGGTCCGGCCGGTCGGCGAAGCGGAGGCCGCCCGCCTCCGTCCAGGTGGGCGCCCAGATCTGCAGGCCGCCGTAGTAGCCGTTGCCGGTGTCGGCCCGCCAGTCGCCGCCGCTCTCGCAGTCGGCGAGCTCGTCCCAGATGAGGTCCGCGACCCGCACGGCCGACCAGGCCCGTCCCCCGACCGGCACCAGTGCCGCCGCGCAGAGCGCCGTCACGGCCAGCAGGACGGCGACCGGCAACGCCGCAACGCCCCACCCGGAACGCTCATCACACGAATGCGGCACAGCAGCCGACCCTAGGCGCGCCGCGGCGACCCCCGCCCCGACACGCCGGACACGCCGACGGCCGCTCCCCCGCGCAGCGGAGAAGCGGCCGTGACGATGACCTGGACGAGGCAACGGGCACCCTCAAGGACCCCTGGTGTCACCCGCCGTCGATCGACGCCGATCACCGTCGATCGACGTCAGATGCTCAGGACCTGGCCCGGGAAGATCAGGTCCGGGTTGCCGCCGACGACCTTGGCGTTGTTCTTGTACAGGTCGTGCCAGTCGAGGCCCTGCGCGGCGGCGATGGCGCTCAGCGTGTCACCGGACTTGACGGTGTAGCTGCCACCCTTGGCCGGAGCAGCCGGGGCGACGGGCTTGGCGTCGTTCGAGCGGTTCCAGGACTGCGCGCCCTTGTCGGCCTTCGGCGCGGCCTTCACGGCGGCGTCGGCCTTCGGGGCCTGGGTGGGCTTGGCAGCCGGGGCGGCCGGCTTCGCGGCCGGAGCGGTCGGCTTGGCGGTGTTCGCGCCGGCCGAGGTGTCGACGGCGGCCGGGGCCCCGCCCTTGGTCAGGCCGGCCTTGACGGAGCACACGGGCCAGGCGCCCGGGCCCTGCGAGGCGAGGACCTTCTCCGCGACGGAGATCTGCTGCGCCTTGGTGGCCTGGTTGGCCTGCGAGGCGTAGGCGGTGCCGCCGAAGGCGGCCCAGGTGCTGGAGGTGAACTGCAGGCCGCCGTAGAAGCCGTTGCCCGTGTTGATGGCCCAGTTGCCGCCGCTCTCGCACTGGGCGACGGCGTCCCAGGTGGAGACGGGGGCGGCGGAGGCCGAGGTGGCCGTGACGAGGCCGGCCACCGGCAGGGCCGCGACGGCGGCGCCCGCGACGACCGCCATGCGCACGCGGTTGCGCTTGGTGGCGGTGGAGGTGGTGGCAGCGGCGGTCTCGTGACGGAAGGTCATGGGGTTCCTCTCGACAGCCCCGGGCGGGCAGGCGGAACCAGGCCCTGGAAGGGGCCGCGTTCCTTGCCGCGTCCGTCGGACGGCCGTGCACGTGTCGGACGTGCCGCTGCCGCCCCGGCCACCCAGCCGCTCGCCGACGACCTGTTCGAGCGGTCGCGTCGGCGGGCACGTGCCGCTGCCGGTGCGGGACCGGCGGGCTGTGCGTCGGGGGTGAACCCGGGTGGCGCTCGTTGCGCCGTCCAAGAAGCTACGAGGCGGTCGGCGGGGAAACCAAAACCCGAACGGTCTGCCCAGCTCACGCAAGGGTTACCAGCGGTAACGACAACACAATCCTGCCTGAATTGTCCGTTTTGGCCACTACTTCCAAGATCAAACATCCAGGCCGGGTGACCTACCTCACGGTTTCATTCCGGCAGGCCCGCCCACGACATCGACACATTGCGACCACAGGAACACGCACTGCGGTCGGATCCGGGGCAATTCCCGTCAGCCTCGACGACCACCCGTGACGCCTGACACAGGGGTCCGTTGGTTATGGCGACCTCCCCGTAACCGCAATCAAGACCCACTCCAGGAGACCCTGTGCCGCGCATGCTCGACGTCAGCGACGAGGTCCGGTCCGAGATCGGCGACGACGAGGCCGACCGCCTCCTCGGCGGCGACCGCGCCCCCGACAGCTACGAGTGCACCTCCTGCCGCACTCCCGGTGACACCTACTCGGACCCCACCAGCACGGTGCTGTTCGTGGGAGACGAGACCGCCGTGCTCGCCTTCGCCCACGCCCGCTGCATCCCGTCCCAGGTGGTGCCGGTGGCGGAGGAGCAGCTGGCCGGAGCCGTCCGCAGCATCAACCAGGCCCAGACCGACACGCCGGGCCTCCCCGCCGTCAACGCGCCCGCGCCGTCCGCCGTGGGGACGCCCACCGCCCCGGTCCCCGCGGCGACCACCCCGGCGCTCGGCGCCCCGGTCGCCGACGACCGGCCCAGCGCCCCCGGCCAGGCCGCCATCCTCGGCATCACCTGCGGCCTGGTGCTGCACGGCAAGGTCGGTCACGCGTCGCTCGTGGTCGAGCCGACCGGGCCGGTCGGCCGGCCGGGCAACACCACCGGCGAGGACGAGTTCCTCGACCTGCTCCAGGACGCCGGCTTCCAGCCCGTCGCCGACCTCGACGAGACGCCCGACCAACTCCCGGGCTGGTCGGTCCTGGTGGCCATGGGCAAGCTGCACGCGATCCTGCAGCCCGCGGCGGCCGGCGGCAGCACCGGCTGGTGGCAGGCGCACCAGCCGCTCCAGGTGACGGACGCGTGGCGGCTGGCCGCGAGTCAGCTGTCCGAGGTGACGATGTACGCCGTACCGGCCGGGACGGTCGGCCGGCAGCCGCGCGAGGACCTGCTCCGCCAGGCGCTGGAGCGCGCGGTGTCGATGGGCCGGGTCGTCGCCGCCTCCCTCCCGCTCGCCGGCACCTGAGCCGTACCCCGGCCCCACGCCACCCCAGCGCGCCGCCCGGCCCGCGCCCCCGCGCATCGACCACCCCACGCCACCCCACACCGCAACACCCCGCAGCACACCGCAGCACACCGCAAGACCCCGCACCACCCTGGCCCGACGCCCCCACGGCCGGAAGGCGGCCCTCCGATCGGCATAGGCCACCTTCCGGCCGGGTCCCCCGACCCCGCATCCCCGGACGACTTCGCTCGTTGGCCCCTGTGTGTACAGCTACGACGTCTCCGCGACCCCCGGCAGGACCGCCACCGTCCCCCGATCGATCCCGGGCATGCGCCCGTCGTACGACGCCGAGCACCCCCACTCGACGACGCCGATCTACGACGAGCTGTACTCCGAGTACCGGCGGCTGTTCCGCGCGCTGCCGGGCGACCGGTCGGGCGAGGAGGACCTGAAGTTCACCGGCTTCGCGATCCGGGAGGGGTACCCGCTACCGGTGGACCCGCGGTCGTACCCGCAGCAGCAGGCGTTCCAGACCTACGGGGGCCAGGCGGCGGGCCTGCCGCAGTTCATGCCCGCCCAGCAGGCGAACCCGCACCCCGCCAACCCCACGAGCGACGGCTACGGACAGGCCACGCAGCACGCCACCGGCCACCACCCAACGGGACACCACAGCACCGGGCACCACAGCACCGGGCACCAGACCACCGGAAACCACCCGGCCGGTCCCCACGCCACCGGCCATCACGCCACCGGGCCCCACACCCCCGGTGCACACGCCACCGGCCATCACCACATCACGAACCACCACCCCGGCGGGCACCACCAGCCGAACGGCCACCAGGTCCAGCCCACACCGCAGTTCACCAACGGCCAGGGCTGGGTGGCCGCCGGCTTCCTCGGCTCGCCGGGCCAGGTGCCCCACCCGATGCCCGCGCCGCCCCCGGTCCCGTCCCCGATGATGGGCACGGCCCCGTCCGCCGCCGCCGGCGGACGGCACCGGCAGATGCTGTCCCTCCCGCCGGGCCGCATGGGCGACCACCACTGACCCGCCGCCCGAACCGGGCACCACCGGGCACCACCGAACGACCGGGCCGGGCACGACGGGGCACCACCGGGCACCACCGAACGACCCGACCAGGCACCACCAGGCCACCCGCACCAGGCACCAGGCACCAGGCACCAGGCACCAGGCACCAGGCACCACCGAACGACCGAGGGCCCCGCCGCCGAAGCGACGAGGCCCTCACTCGCGAAGGTGCGCGGGCGCCTACGGCCCCACGCACCAAGCGGTGCCGGTGCTACTACTACTTCTTCTTGTTGCGCTTCTCCCGCACGCGCACCGAGATCGAGATCGGAGTCCCGACGAAGCCGAACTCCTCGCGCAGGCGGCGCTCGATGAAGCGGCGGTAGCCCGCCTCCAGGAAGCCCGAGGCGAACAGCACGAAGCGCGGCGGACGGGAGCCCGCCTGGGTGCCGAACAGGATGCGCGGCTGCTTGCCGCCGCGGATCGGGTGCGGGTGGGAGGCGACGAGCTCGCCGAGGAAGGCGTTCAGGCGGGCGGTCGGGATGCGGGTCTCCCAGCCGTCCAGCGCGGTCTCGATCGCCGGGACGAGCCTCTCCATGTGCCGGCCGGTCTTGGCCGAGACGTTGACGCGCGGGGCCCACTGCACCTGGACGAGGTCGCGCTCGATCTCGCGCTCCAGGTAGTAGCGGCGCTCCTCGTCCAGCTGGTCCCACTTGTTGTAGGCGATGACGACGGCGCGCCCGGCCTCGACGGCCATCGAGATGATGCGGGTGTCCTGCTCGGCCAGGGTCTCGCTGGCGTCGATCAGGACGACCGCGACCTCGGCCTTCTCCAGCGCGGAGGCGGTGCGCAGCGAGGCGTAGAAGTCGGCGCCGGCGGTGAGGTGCACGCGGCGGCGGATGCCGGCCGTGTCGACGAACTTCCAGGTCTTGCCGCCGAGTTCGATCATCTCGTCGACCGGGTCGCGGGTGGTGCCGGCCAGCTCGTTGACGACGACGCGCTCCTCGCCGGCGACCTTGTTGAGCAGGCTGGACTTGCCGACGTTCGGGCGCCCGATCAGCGCGACGCGGCGCGGGCCGCCGGGGGCGGCGCCGCCGAAGGTCTGCGGCGGGGCCTCGGGCAGGGCGGCCATGACGGCGTCGAGCAGGTCGCCGGAGCCGCGGCCGTGGAGGGCCGAGACGGGGTACGGCTCGCCCAGGCCGAGGGACCACAGGTAGGCGGCCTCGGCCTCGGTGGACTGGCCGTCGACCTTGTTGGCGCACAGGACGGTCGGCTTGCCGGCCCGGCGGATGATCTTGATCAGGGCCTCGTCGGTGTCGGTGGCGCCGACGGTGGCGTCGACGACGAACAGCACCGCGTCGGCCTGCTCGATGCCGAGCTCGGCCTGGGCGGCCACCATCGCGTCGATGCCGAGGACGTCGATCTCCCAGCCGCCGGTGTCGACGACCTTGAAGCGGCGGCCGTTCCAGCTGGCCTCGTAGCTGACCCGGTCGCGGGTGACGCCCGGCTTGTCCTCGACGACGGCCTCGCGGCGGCCGATGATGCGGTTCACGAGGGTCGACTTGCCGACGTTCGGGCGGCCGACGATGGCCAGCACCGGCAGCCGGAGGTGCTCTGCGGCGTCGAGGCCGTACACGTCGTCGAGGTCGAAGCCCTCTTCGGCGGCGAGGGCCATGAACTCGGCGTACTCGGCGTCGTCCAGCTCACCGTGGCCGGTGGCGTGCTCTGCGGTCATGTTCGTCTGTTCCGTTTCCCGGCCCGGCCCTTCCCAGGGGCGCGCCGTGCGTACCTGCCCCGCTCGGGGCAGCGCGAGTACTTCTCCTGCGGCACCTCGGCGGTGCCGCAGTTCGTTCGGGATCACCCGGGGCCGGAGCCCGGCGGGCCACCCCCGTGAAGGATCACACCGACGACAGGCCGGCCCGCTCCTCCACCAGGGCGACGATCCGCCCGATGACCTGCTCCAGCGTGAGGTCGCTGGTGTCCACGAGGACCGCGTCGGCGGCCTGGGTCAGCGGGGCCGTCTTCCGGGAGGAGTCGGCGGCGTCCCGGCGGGCGAGGTCGGCGGCCATCGCGGTGATGGTCGCCTCGTCGACGCCCTTGGCGCGCAGCTCGGCCGCCCGGCGCTCGGCGCGGGCGGTCTCGGAGGCGGTCAGGAAGATCTTGACGGTGGCGTCCGGGAACACCACGGTCCCCATGTCCCGGCCCTCCGCGACGATGCCGCGCTCGGCGACCCCGGCGCAGCCGCGCTGCAGCTCGACCAGCCGGGTCCGCACCGCCGGCACCGCGGACACGGCGCTGACCCGCGCTGTCACCTCGGGGCCGCGGATCGGGCCGGACACGTCCTGCCCGTCCACGGTGATGGTGGGCCCGTCGGCGTCCGTCCCCGACACGATCACCGGCTTGCCGCACGCGACGGCCACCGCCTCCGCGTCGTCCGTGTCGACGTCGTTGGCCAGCATCCACCAGGTCATCGCCCGGTACATGGCACCGGTGTCCAGGAAGCTCAGGCCCAGCCGGGCGGCCACGGCGCGCGAGACGGTCGACTTGCCCGAACCGGAGGGTCCGTCGATGGCGACGACGACCGGGGCGTGCGCTCGGTCGGCAGTGTCCACGGGGTCGAACCTCTCTCTGAGCATGGGATCCGGCGCCTGGACGGCCAGTGGGCAGGCGTTGAACAGGCATGCGGCCGGGGATTGTCTCCCTCAAGGTTAATGGACCGGCGCGGGCCCCCGCCCCGCCAGGCCCGACCGCCCCGACGGCCCTACCGCCCCAGCAGCTCCACGACCGCGTTCCCCAGCCGGGGCCGGACGTACTCGCCGTCCCGCTCGATGCCGAGCACCCCGCCCAGGAAGGCCATCGCGAGCTGCCCGTCCGGCCTGCCCCACGCGAAGGGCACCGTCGAGACGTGCGACGGAAAGGCGTTCTCCTCGAAGGACAGTCCCCGCCACCCGAAGACCGTCCGCGGCTCCGGCCCGGAGGGCCTCCGGGTGTGGGCGAAGAAGGCCGTGATCCACCCGGAGACGAAGTCCCCGCCGGAGTCCGACCGCCACTTGTA
Organism: Kitasatospora sp. NPDC059408; assembly: GCF_042751525.1. Taxonomy (NCBI): domain Bacteria; kingdom Bacillati; phylum Actinomycetota; class Actinomycetes; order Kitasatosporales; family Streptomycetaceae; genus Kitasatospora; species Kitasatospora sp. NPDC059408. Next base: position 11,353 of record NZ_JBHYWI010000051.1, on the reverse strand, counting down.
CAGCGAGCGCCAGAACTCCTGGTCCACCGGCCAGCCGGCCGCCGTCCGCGCCAGGACCCTCAGCACCGGGCGCAGCTCCGCGAACCAGGGCGCGAGCGGCTCGAACCACGGCGCCAGCTCGCCGACCCGCTCCGCGAGCAGCGCCCAGTCGTTCGCGGTCCCCTCCAGGCGGACCCGGGGGATGCCGCACAGTGTCTCCCACCGGAACTCGTAGTAGGGGCTGACGACGTCCATCAGGGCGACCAGCACGGACGAGACGTCGTCCGGCGTGGTCGTCGAGAAGTCCGGCCGGAACAGCTCGACGAGTTCCGCCCCCACCGCCTCCGCCAGCGGCTCGCGCACCAGGCGGATCGACGCGGCCCAGTCCGGCTCCGGGCCCAGCAGGGAGTTGTCCCGGACGACGATCGGACGCTTCTCCCCCGACGGGTCCGCGCCGAACACCCCCGCGTACAGGTCCGCGTTCAGGCGCACGTGGACGGCCACCTCGTGCACCACCGCGTACCAGAGCACGTCCGGCGACAGGCTCAGCGGCAGGTGCCCGCAGAACGCGACGTGCGCCGCCCGCAGCAGCAGGCTCCACGTCGGCTCGTCCCCGGCCGGCCGCTGCCGTTCCGCCGGGGCGGCCAGCAACGAGACCGCACTGCGGTGGTGGAGGCGGAACTCCCCACCCACCACGGCCGCCAGGAACGCGTCGTTCCCGACGACGTCCAACTCCCCCACGTCGCCCGGCTCCTGGCCTTCACCGAGTGGTATCTCGACGATCACGACAGCTCCCCCGCGCCCCTCGGTCCCGCACGCTCTGCCCGCTCCCCCGCTCCCCCGTGCCCCGCGCCCCTCAGTCCCGCACGCTCCACCCGCTCGCCCGCAGCGCCGCCGTCAGCGGCTTCACGGCCGCCGGGGCGACGGATAGCTGGACGAAGCCGACCTGCTGCCCGTCGGAGTGCTCGATGACGACGTCCTCGATGTTGACCCCGGCCGCGCCGACCTCGCCGAAGAGGCGGCCGAGCTCGCCGGGCTGGTCGCCGAGGACGACCGACACGGTCTCGTACCGGGTGGGCGGCGCGCCGTGCTTGCCCGGGATGCGGGCCTGTCCGGTGTTGCCGCGCCGCATGACGGCCTCGATGCCGGCCGCGCCCGAGCGGCGTTCGGCCTCCTCGGCGGCGTCCAGGGCGCGCAGCGCGGTGACGGTCTCGCCGAGGTCCGCGGCGACCTCCTCCAGGATGTCGGCGACGGCGCCCGCGTTGGCGGAGAGGATGTCGACCCACATGCCGGGGTTGGAGGCGGCGATCCGGGTGACGTCCCGGACGCCCTGCCCGGAGAGCCTTATCGCCGTCTCGTCGGCGTGCTCCAGCCGGGCGGCGACCAGCGAGGACACCAGCTGCGGGGCGTGCGACACGAGTGCGACCGCCCGGTCGTGCGCGGCGGCGTCCATGACGATCGGCATCGCGCCGCACAGCGCGACGAGCTCCAGGGCGGCGTTGAGCGTCTCGGTGTCGGTGTCGGCGGTGGGGGTGAGCACCCAGGGCCGGCCCTCGAAGAGGTCGGCGCGGGCGGCCAGCGGGCCGGAGCGCTCACGGCCGGCCATCGGGTGGCTGCCGATGTAGTGGACGGTGTCGCAGCCGAGCGCCGCGACCTCGGCCCGCGGGCCCTCCTTGACGCTCGCGACGTCGGTGTACCAGCGGGCCAGGTTGCGGCGCTGGCAGTCGGCGAGCACCTTGCCGACCAGCGCGGGCGGGACGGCGATGACCGCGAGGTCGACCGGGCCGTCGGCGGGTTCGGTGGTGCCCGCGCCGAGCGAGGCGGCCGTGCGGGCGGCGTCCGGGTCGGCGTCCTCCAGGTGGACGGTCAGCCCGCGGCCGGTCAGGGCGAGGGCGGCGGAGGTGCCGATGAGTCCGGTGCCGACGACGACGGCAGTGCGCATGGCGGGTCGCTCTCCTTCACGGGCCTGTTCACGGGCCTGGCCGGCGGGCCGGGGTGTGCTCGCCCCATCCTCTCGCATGGCCCCCGCCCTCGCGCCCACCACCCACCCCACCACCGAAGAGGCCCGCCCCACCCCCGCAGCGACCCACCCCACCACCGGAGAGAACCGCCGACACCCGGTCCCCGTCCCACAGAGTGCACACGCCACCGCGCGGGCGAATTCCGGAGACGCCCGCCCGGAAGCGGGGCAGACTGGCCGCCCGACCAGAGACCGTCGGCGCAGGCGGCAGGACGCGAACGAAGGGGTTGCGCATGGACGATCAGCACAGTGGCGAGGTCCAGCGGCGGAAACCGGCGGCCGTACCGGCGCACCCGTCGGTCCTCGACTCGGTCGTGGTGTACGCCGAGGGCGCGGTCTGCCGCCGCCGGGCCACCGTGCCCGTCCCGGCCGACGGCCGCCTGCGGCTGACGGGCCTGCCCCGCACGCTGGACGGCCGCTCGCTGCGCGCCCGGGTGCTCGCCGGCCCGGCCGGCGCGGCCGTGACCGAGGCGCGCGTGGAGCAGCTCGCCGAGATCCGCGACGAGTCCGAACTCCCCTCCCTCCGACGGGAATTGGACGAGGCCAGGGAGCACCTGAGCGCCCTCGTCGAACGCCACCGCCTGGTCCTCGCGTCGATCGCCGAGACGAGCGACCTGCGCGCGGTGCCGCCGCAGCGGCGGCGGCCCGACGAAGTCCTGCGCCGCACCCCCGCCGACGCGTGGCTGGAGCTGGCCGAGTTCGTCGACGAGCGGCTGGCCGGGCTCCAGGCGCGCGCCGAGCAGCTCACCCGGGAGATCGAACTCGCGGACCATGCCTGCGAGTTGATCAACGACCGGCTGGAGCGCGCGTCCACCGCAGGACCGTCCCACCCGGTGGAGACGGCCACCACCGTCCTGCTCACCCTGACGACCGCCCCGGCCCCCGCCGGCGAACCGGACACCGCCGCACACACCGCCGCCACCACCCCCACCGCCGACGAACCGGACACCGCCGCACCCACCCCCGTCACCCCCGCCACCCCCGCCCACCTGGAGATCGAGCTGGAGTACGGCGTCGCCGCCGCCCGCTGGATCCCCGCCTACCGGCTGTCCTACCGGCACGGCGCCGACACCGGCCGCCTCGTCCTGCGCGCCTCCGTCGCCCAGCAGACCGGCGAGGACTGGACGGGCGTCCGCCTCGCGCTGTCCACTGCCGACCTCGACCGCCGCACCGACCTGCCCAAGCTGCGCTCGCTGCGGATCGGCCGCAGCCAGCCCGCGCCGCCGCCGTCCGGCTGGCGCGAGCCCCCGGGCGGCCTGTCCGACCTGTTCTCCGGCTACGACGCGGCCGACGAGCTGCCCGGCAGGCCCCGGCCCCGCAGCGGCGGCCCGCTCGCCGTCTCGGCGCCGACGCCCAGCCCCCCGGCCTGGCTGCAACAGCCCCGCCCGTCCGCCCCCCAGCCCGCGCCGCCCGGCCGCCCTGGACGCGCCGCTCGCCCCGGCGGCAGTCCGTACGGCGTGAGCGGGCGCGGCGGCGGCACCCTGGACGCCGCCGACGGCGACTACCCGCTGCCCGCATCGCCGCCCCCGCCCGGCCCCGGCTTCGCCGGCTACGGCGGCGCTCCGGTCCCCCAGTCGGGGCCCCCGGCACCGGTCGCGCCCGGCGGCCCCGCCCCCGCCGCCTTCGGCGCCCCGACGCCCGTGCCCGGAGCCGCCCCGGCCGCCCGGTCCGCACCGCCCGAGGCCATGAAGCGGATGGCCCACCGCAAGCGCGCCGGCGCCGTCGAATCCGCCGACGTCTGGAACGACGGCCCGCCGACGGCGCACGGCGGCCTCACCCCCGCCGCGGCCCTGCTCGACTACCCCGAGCTCGTCCTGGCCGGCCCCGACGAGCCCGCCACCCGCCGCGGCACCCTCCGCCCGCCCGCCGCCGCCCCGGACACGGGCCCCGGCAGCCCCGGCGCCCTCGGCGGCCTCGGCCGCGTGCGCGGCCTGCGCCTGCCCCGGCACGCCGTGGCGCCGCGCGTCTCGGCCGGCTCCTTCGACCACCGCTTCGACGCCGCCGCCCCCGCCGACATCCCGTCGGACGGCACCTGGCACACCGTCACGGTGGACGAGATCCCGCTGTCCGTCCGCCCCGAGTACGTCACCGTCCCGGCCGTCGAGGAGAAGGTGTACGCGACGCTCGTCCTCGCCAACCGCACCGACCGCGCCGTCCTGGCCGGCCCGGTCGAGGTCACCGTGGACGACGAGTTCCTGCTCACCGCCGCCCTGCCAACGCTCGCCCCCGGCGGAGTGCGGCGGGTGGGCATCGGCGTCACCGAGAGCATCGAGGTGGCGCGCCGCACCGAGCTGCACGAGGCCGCCGCGGGCAAGCTGAACGTGCTGAACAACAGCACCGTGCTCGACCACCGGGTGCACGTCGAACTGGCGAACCGGCTCGGCCGGGCCGTCACCGTCGAGGTCCGCGAGCGCGTGCCGGTCTCCTCCGACGCCGAGATCCGGATCGAGGAGCGCGCCGACTGGCACGCCCCGACGGTCCCGACCCCGGAGTGCCCGCCCAGCAGCCGGCTCTGGCGGGTCGAACTGCCCCCGGGCGGGCGCGCCGAGCTCGACGGCGGCTACCAGATCAAGATCCCGGCCGGAAAGGCCATCGTCGGCGGAAACCGGAGGAACTGAGAATGACCGGAACCATCCCCCTCCCCGTCACCGCCGTCACCTGCCTGGAGGACCGCAGCCAGGTCGAGCGCACGACGACGGTCGACCTCGTCGCGGGCGTCCAGCGCCTGCGCCTGGGCCCGCTCACCGCGCTCGCCGTGGACCGCACCCTGCGCGCCGAGAGCGGCACCCCCGGCAGCCGCGTCCTGGACGCCCGCCTGGTGCGCAGCTGGACCCCGCGCTCCCCGCAGCCGCCGGGCCCGGAGGACTCCGAACTGCGCCACCGGCTGCACGAACTGGACGCCGAGACCCGGCTGACCGACCAGGCCCGCACCCGCCTGGAGGCCCGGCTGGCGCTGCTCGCCCAGCTCTCCGCCGACCTCCTGCGCGAGGTCGGCGAGGGCGCCGGCGTCGGCGAGGTCGAACGCGCCCGCTGGACGCGCGAGCTGGACCGGGTGGACGCCGAGCGCGAGCGCCACGGCGAGGAACTGCGCGCCACCCGCTCCCGGCTGCGCCGTCTGGAGGAGGAGCGCTCGCAGGCGCTGACCGCGCTCGACGAGGCCGAGGAGGAGCCGGCCGAGCTGGTCGCCCACCTGGACCTCACCGTCGAGGCCGCCTCGGCCGGCCCCGGCACGCTGACCGTCAGCCACCTGGTGCCGTGCGCGCTCTGGCGCCCGTCCTACCGCGCCACCCTCGCCGGCGGGAGCCTGCGCCTGGAGTCGGAGGCCGTCGTCTGGCAGCGCACCGGCGAGGACTGGACCGGCGCGCGGCTCACCTTCTCCACCGCCCGCTCCGCCCTCGCCACCGCCCCGCCCGCGATCACCGAGGACGTCCTGATGCTGCGCGAGCGCACCACCGAGGAGCGCCGGACGGTCGAGGTCGAGCTGCGCGAGGAGACGGTCGGTACACTCGCCCCGGACGCCGCCGTGCCGGGCGTGGACGACGGCGGCGAGGTCCGGGTGCTGCCCGCGCCCGCCCCGGCCACCGTGCCGTCCGACGGCCGGGCGCACCGGGTGCCGCTGGGCGGCTTCGACGCACCGGCGAGCAGCGAGTACGCGTGCGCGCCGGAGCTGTCCCCGCTGGTCACCCAGGTGGTCCGGTTCCGCAACGCGGCCGGGCACCCGCTGCTGGCCGGCCCGGTCGAGCTGGTCCGCGGCAGCGGCTTCACCGGCCGGGGAGAGCTGCGCTTCACCGCGGCCGGAGCCGAGGCCGAGCTGGCGTTCGGCAGCTCGGACGGCTACCGGGTGGTCCGCGAGACCGAGGAGCGGCAGGCCACCGCCGGGCTCACCGGCCGCCAGACGACCACCCGGAAGGTCCGGCTGCACCTGTCCCGGTTCTCCGGCCCGGAGGAGCGGGACGAGCAGGTCGTCACGGTCCGCGAGCGGGTGCCGGTCTCGGAGGTGTCGGCGGTGGAGGTGCGGCTGCGCAAGGAGGAGTGCACCCCGGCCCCGGACGCCTTCGACGCCGAGGGCATCGTCCGCTGGGACGTGCCGCTCGGCCCGGGCGCCCGCCGGACGGTCACGCTGGTGTACGAGGTCTCGGCCTCCTCGAAGGTGGCCGGACTCTGACACCCGCGCCGGAGTGACACCGGATCAGCACCAGCCCGCTCAGCACCAGAGGGACCGAACCGGGTACAAAAGGAACATGATCCTCCATCTCGCACCCCTGGACGACTGGCTGGCCGACCCCGGCCGCCCGTACGCCGCCGCCTCGCTGCTCACCGACGGGTTCATCCACTGCTCGGCGGACGAGCGGACCGCGCTCGCGGTGGCCAACCACTTCTTCGCCGACGCCCCCGATCCGCTGATGGTGCTGCTGATCGAGGAGTCGCTGGTGGAACCGATGGTCAAGTGGGAGGCCCCGCACGGCGCACCGCCGCCCGGGGCCACGCCCGGCGTGCAGTTCCCGCACATCTACGGCCGGCTGAACCGGTCCGCCGTGGTGGGCCTGGAGAAGGTCCTGCGGGGCCCGGACGGCCGCTGGGCCTCCCTCACGCCCTGGAGCTGAGCCCGCAAGAGCCGGGCCCCGAAGCCGGGCCCTCGACGACCGTCAGGCCGCGGGCTCACAGCCACCCGCGCTCCCGCGCCGCCATGCCGGCCTGGAAGCGGGTGGTGGCGCCCAGCGCCCGCATCAGGCTCTGCAGCCGGCGCTGGGTGGTGCGGGCGCTCCAGCCGAGCGAGCGGGCGATCGACTCGTCGGTCAGGCCGGCCGCCAGCAGGCCCAGCAGCTTGCGGTGGTCGGCCGCCGGCTCCAGCGCCGTGTCCGTCGCGCCGATCGCGGCCTGGAGCTGGACGGCCCGCTCCCACTCGGCCTCGAACAGGGTGTCCAGCGCCTGGAGCAGCGCCGAGGGGTGGATGACGTAGGCGGCGTCGAGGACGCTGTCGCCGACGCTGATCGGGATGATCGCCATCCGGTCGTCCGAGATGATCATCTTCATCGGCAGCGTGGGCCGGACCCGCGCCTCCTCGCCGTCCGCGACGCCGACCAGGATGTTCTTCTCCAGCCGACCCGGCCAGGCGACCGCCTCCCGGTCGTAGATGGTCCGGAAGCGCAGCCCCTCGCGCAGCCGGTCGCGCTGCGTCGGCATGAGCCCCACCGGGTCCTGGATGTACGGCGGGCAGTCGAAGCCGCGCACCTGGTACTGGCTGGTCTCGGTGATGTGCTCCAGCCGCTGGGCGATCGCCTCGCCGCCGGTGAGCACCTCGACCGAGTGCGCCGGGTCGGTGTAGCGCGACGCCTCCCGGAAGGCGTCCATCAGCCGGTGCATCTCGGCGCGCGCGTGGCGCAGTTCGGACTCGCGGTGGCCTATCAGGGTCCCGATCGCGACGTCGGGGGCGACCGGCAGGTAGCGCTGGCGGTCCACCGGCGCGCGGGTGGCCATGCCCTGCTGGGCGAGCCGGTCGAGCGCGCGCACGCTCTGCTGGAGGGTCAGCCCGCAGGTCTCGGCCAGGTCCTCCGCGGTGGACTGCGGGTTGGCCACCAGCGCGGCGTAGACCTGCCCGTCCGGCTCGGCCAGTCCCAGTGCGCTGAGTGGTGCATCGGACACGACGCGGTCTCCCCCTGTTCGCCCCCACCGGCGCCCGCCCTGGCGCACTCCCGCCACGTGGCGCGGCGGTGGTCGGATGGCCATCCTCTGCCACGGATCACGACGCTGACAAGGCCGTGACCAGCGGGTGCGTCCCGGCTCACACACACGCCGGAGGGTCCCCCGCCACCACGGGCGGGAGACCCTCCGGAGAACTGTCGGTGAACCGGGGCCCTACAGGCCGACCTCGTGCATCAGCTGGCCGACCTCGGGGTTGGTGAGGCGGCGCAGCCAGCCCGACTTCTGGTCGCCCAGCGCGATCGGGCCGAAGTGGGTGCGCACGAGCTTCTCGACCGGGAAGCCGACCTCGGCCAGCATCCGGCGCACGATGTGCTTGCGGCCCTCGTGCAGGGTGACCTCGACCAGGTAGTTCTTGCCGACGTTCGAGATGACCTTGAAGCTGTCGGCGCGGGCGTAGCCGTCCTCCAGCTCGACGCCCTGGGCGAGCTGCTTGCCCAGGTCGCGCGGGATCGGACCCTGGATGGCGGCCAGGTAGGTCTTGGTCACGCCGTACTTGGGGTGGGTGAGGCGGTGGGCCAGCTCGCCGTGGTTGGTGAGCAGGATGATGCCCTCGGTCTCGGTGTCCAGGCGGCCGACGTGGAACAGCCGGGTCTCCCGGTTGGTCACGTAGTCGCCGAGGCACTGGCGGCCTTCCGGGTCCTCCATGGTGGAGACGACGCCGGCCGGCTTGTTGAGCGCGAAGAACAGGTAGGACTGGGTGGCGACGGTCAGGCCGTCGACCTTGATCTCGTCCTTCTGCGGGTCGACGCGCTTGCCCTGCTCGGTCACGGTCCTGCCGTTGACCTCGACGCGGCCCTGCTCGATCAGCTCCTCGCAGGCGCGGCGGCTGCCGATGCCGGCCCGGGCCAGGACCTTCTGCAGGCGCTCGCCCTCGGGCTCGCCGAAGGTCTTGGGCAGCTTGACGGCGGGCTTGTCGTGCCGGGCGAGGACGGCGTCCTCGATCCTGGCCTGGAGCTCGCGCGAGCGCTGCGGCTGACGGCGCGGGTCGCCCGGGGCGCCCTGGCCCTCGCGGCGCGGGCGCGGGGCCGGGCCGGGGCGCCGGCCGGCGAAGCTGCCGCGGGCGGGGGTGGCGTTGGGGCCGCCGCCGAACTCGGGGCGGTCGTAGCGCCGCTCCTCGGGCCGCAGCGGGCGGTCCGGGAAGCGGCGGTCGTCGCGCCGGTCGTCCCTGCGGTCGTCGCGGCGGGGGTCCCGCCCGGACGAGCCGGAGCCGCCGCGCGAGCCCGCGCCGCCGCCGTAGGAGCCGCCCCGCGAGCCGCCGCCGTACGAACCGCCGCCGGACGAACCGCCCCGCGAGCCCGAGCCGCCGCGGCCGCCGCCGCCCCCGTAGGAGCCGCCGCCCCGGCCCCCGCCCTGTCCGCCGCGACCGCTTCCGCCGCCGCTGCTGTTCCTGCCGTTGCCACTGCTACGCATCAAAGTGTCCGTACGTCGTTCCGTCTGGGATGTGCGGTCGTTTCGGCCGACCTCACCGCCCCCTGCCGATCGTGCTCAGCCCGACCGGCCTCGCCACTGCCGTCCGCGGCCTGCGCGGCAGCGGCGGCGACCGCCTCCGCGATCATCGTGCCCTCCAGGGACTCCGCTTCCACGTCGTCGACCTCGGGCAGGAAGGGAGCGAGCTCCGGCAGCTCGTCCAGGCCGCGGAGCCCCATCCGTTCCAGGAAGTAGTTCGTCGTCCGATACAGGATCGCACCTGTTTCGGGCTCGGATCCGGCCTCTTCCACCAGTCCTCGCTGTACCAGGGTACGCATCACGCCGTCACAGTTCACACCACGGACGGCCGAGACCCGCGATCTGGACACCGGCTGACGGTAGGCGACGACCGCCAGGGTCTCCAGCGCGGCCTGGGTGAGCCGGGCCTGCTGGCCGTCCAGGACGAAGCGGTCGACGGCCGGGGAGCAGGCGGCCCGGCTGTAGAAGCGCCAGCCGCCGGCGACGTGCCGCAGGTCGAAGCCGCGCCCCTGGGCGGTGTACTCGGCGGACAGCCCGCGCAGGGCGTCGGCGATCTCGGCCCGGGGCCGCTCCAGCACGCCGGCCAGCCGGTCCTCGGTCACCGGTTCCTCGACGATCATCAGGATCGCCTCCAGCTCGGCCCGCAGCCCGACGCCGGGCGCCCCGGCCTCCCCGACGTCACCGGCCTTCCCGGCTTCCTCTGCGTACTCGGCCTCCGCCGGGACCGCCGGCACGTCGGAAGTCGGCGGAGCCGACTTCTGGTGCACCACACGCGCCCCCGCCACGCGCACCTCAGCCACCGGCTCCGCGGCCCGCTCCGGCTCGTCCGGCACGAGCTCGAAGACCGGCTCCAGCCACTCCTCGGCCCGCGGCCGCCCGGGCAGCCCCAGCCGGCGGCGCTGCGGCCGCCCGCCGCCGTCCGCAGACGTCTCCGTCACCCGTCCTCCTCCTTCTCCCCCACCGGCCGGTCGAACTCGTCCGTGACCTCCACCGCGCCGCGTCCCGGCTCGGCCACCCACCGCACGGTCAGCTCCCCGAGCGCCTCCGGCTGCTCGAAGGCGAGCGCCTGCTCGCGGTAGAGCTCCAGCAGCGCGAGGAAGCGGGCCACGACGACCAGGGTGTCCGGCGCGTCCGCGACCAGCCGCCGGAACGACGCCTCGCCCAGCTCCGTGAGCAGGGCCGCCACCAGCCCGGCCTGCTCGCGCACGCTGACCGGCGGGGTGTGGATGTGGTCCACGTACACGACGGGCGCCGGCTTCGGCTCCATCGCCTTCGCCGCGAGCTGCGCGAGCCGCTCGGCGCCGATGGTGATGACCACCTCGGGCAGCAGCTCGGCGTGGTGCGGCTCCAGCCCGGCGGTGCGCGGGCGCAGGCGCAGCTCGGCGGCCCATCGCTCCCCGAACACCTCGGCCGCCCGCTTGTACGCCCGGTACTGCAGCAGCCGCGCGAACAGCATGTCGCGCGCCTCCAGGAGGGCGAGGTCCTCCTCGTCCTCGACCTCGGCGGCGGGCAGCAGCCGGGCGGCCTTGAGGTCGAGCAGGGTGGCGGCGACGACGAGGAACTCGGTCGCCGCGTCGAGGTCCCAGTCCGGGCCCATGGCCCGGATGTGGGCGAGGAACTCGTCCGTCACGGTGGCCAGCGCCACTTCGGTGACGTCCATCCGGTGCTTGGCGATCAGGCCCAGCAGGAGGTCGAAGGGGCCCTCGAAGTTGTCCAGCCGCACCCGGAACCCGCCCCGCGACCCGTCGTCGGTCCCGGGGCTCGCGGTGGTGGCAGGCGGTTCGGTGGTGCTGGGCATGGCGTTCCATCTTCACCCGGCCCCGGCCCCCGCCCCGCCCCGGGGCCGTCGACACGCCGTGCGCCCGAATCCCCGGGGCGCCCCGGGGACGCCCGCCGAGGCCCGGAGGGCCCTTGGCCCTGGCCCTGGGGCCCTCAGCGACCGCGCAGGCGCCGCACCAGGATGGAGGCCTCGCCGCGCTGCTCCAGGTCCGCCAGGACGACCGCGATGGCCTCCCGGACGATCCGCCCGCGGTCCACGGCCAGGCCGTGCTCGCCGCGCAGCACCAGCCGGGTGTGCTCCAGGTCCATGAGCTCCTCGGCGGACACGTACACGGTGATCTTCTCGTCGTGCCGCTCGCGCCCGCTGGGCCGCCGCGGCGCGCGGCCGCGCGGGCGGGCCCGTCCGGCGGTGCCCGCCTGCTCCTC
>NZ_JBHYWI010000050.1:0-66795 GCF_042751525.1 Kitasatospora sp. NPDC059408 | reverse complement strand
GGCCCTAAAGGGCCTTACCCCCGGCCTGGCGGCCGGGGCGCCGCTGACGCGGCGTCAGCCGGGGGGTGACGGCTGCGCCGTCACCGTGCGTGGTGTGGCCTCGGCTGCGCCTCGGCGGGTGGGTGGGTGGTTGGGGGAATTCGCCGGTGGCGAATTCGTGGGCGCGGCACGCGCCGTTGGGGCGGGCGTCTGGCGTCGCTGCGCTCCGCCTTTCCGGTGGCTTTTGTTCCGGGCCTACGGCCCGTCAATCGGTCGACTTTCCCGTCTTGTTGGGCTGGTGTTTTCACGGCCCTACGGGCCGGTTTGCTGGCAGGGTTTCCCGGGCTGCGCCCGGGGGTGAGCGTTGACGATGTGACGCGAAATTCGGGTAGTAGGCCATCCCTCCGATCGGGCGGGGGTGCCGGCCGGGGCCTGCGGCCCTCGGCGTTGACGATGTGTCGCGGACTTCGGGTATCAGTCACAACCTCACCCCCGGGCCCCTCCCCCGGGCCCGGCCGGTGGCCGGTCCGCCGCCTGATTGCTGGGCTGGCGGCCCATCCGGCGCCCCCGGGGCGGGGCCTGCGGCCCTCGGGAGGCACCTTGGGGGCACCGGTCCGGCTCAGGCCTCTCCGGCCCGGGTGGCGGGCCCTCACGGGCGCCCCGTGCGGCAGTCCCTGACAGGCCCTCAACCGCAGACTCCGGATCGGAATCCGAAGCGTATCCGGCGGCGTTTCACCGGCTTTCGTACAGCTCTATCGTACCGGTTCCCCTGCGGGCGCTGGAGACGAACAGGCAACCTCGCGGCAACCGTCCATCCCGGCTCTGTCCGGCCGCACTTGCGGCTGGAATGCGAATTCCCTTCCTCTCCCTTTCAGGCGGCAATCCTTACCCCTTCCGGGGCGCAGCGGTGAGGAATCGAATTCGGGCACGCCGAAAAGGGGCCTACGGCCCTCCACACCGACACGGCGACCGCCCTTCCCGACCGCCCAGAAAATCCCGCCCAGCGGCAACCGAGCAATTCCCAGGACGGCGACACCAAACCGAACACCGGACCAGGACGGCAGGGAGCGCGGCCCGCGACGGCCGGGCAACCCAGAAGCCCGTACGGCCAGGACGGCGGCCAGGACGGGCGGTCAGGCCACCACCAGGGCGGGCCCGGGCCACCGGCAGCAGGACGGCCAGGCCGGGCGCAGCGGGACGGCCTGGCGGCCGACCAGGACGGCAGCCAGGCCAGGCACGGGCGCGGCCCGGACGGCGGCTAGGCGCAGCAGCACGGCAGCGCAGACGGCGGGGAGCAGCCGGGGCCGGCGGACCGAGCGGAAGGTGCAACACGGCAGGTGCAACACGCCCAGCCGGGCCCCTCCCAACCACATAACACCTGGTCAGACCCGCAACACGGCCCCGTGTTGCACCCCCGCGCAACACCGCGTTGCACCCCGCGTTGCAGTCGGCCACCCGGCCACCGAACACCACCACCAGGAGAAGGCCAGCCCCGACAGCGGCCGCCGTCCCGGCCGTACCCCGGACGGCGGACCCGGGACGGCGTCGGCGACCCCGGACCGCGGCCAGGACAACCGGCACCTGGCGGTCGCCGGCACCGGCAGCAACCACCACCCCAGCAGCAGCCGCGGCCCCACCCCGGCCCCCTGTCGCACCCACCTGTCGCGCCCGGACCACACACACCGGTTGAGGGGTATCCGCCCACGTCACAACACGCGACAGCACCCCACACGACAGCAGCACGCGACAGCAAGCGCGACAACCCCCACCCACCACCAGGACGACCACCGGGACGGTCTCCCGGACACCACCAGAACAGCCCCCGGGGCGGCCTGACGGCCACCCAACCGCCCCGCCGGAACGGCGGCCGGCCAGGACGACCGGGTCAGCCTCGGGAGCTCATAGTGGCCAGTCGCTGGCCTCCCGCCGGGCGATGTCACACCCTGCGGCGTGCCCCCAGTTCCGCCCGCACTCGATGCAGCGCGGGAGCGGCCGATCGTCGTCGGGGTCCACGTACTCGTCCCACTCGTCCTCATCCATGCCACGGTCAACGACCAGAACCACGAGAGGTGCCCACCCGATGCCGAACGATGGCCCAGCGAACCCGGACAGGGCGCAGCGAGGCAGGCAAGGGCACGACCACCGGGGACGGCGGTGCAGACCCGAACGGCGGCCGCAACGAGCCGAGGCGGACGACGACCGCAACGGCCGCCCCACAGGCCCCACAGGCCCACAGAACACCCCACCACCAGGGAAAACAGCACCCCAATGACACAACCCCCACAACCCCGAACGACGGCCGGGACGGCGGCACCCCGGCCTGGACGGCGGCGGCCGAGCAGGGCGCAGCAGGCCCGGACGACGCGGGGACCCGGCAACTCCACCCCGGACAAAACCGAACACCAACCCCCGCCACCACCCCCGCCACCACAATTCCAACCCGAATTCAGACCGCCACCGGCAACCAATCCGCCAAAACAACCGGGCGGAATTATCGGCGGAATTCACCCCCGAAAACAGCCCACAACACCGAGCCCACCCCCCGAGCGGGCCGACCCGACCCCCGACCCCACCCCGCCACCACACACAGTCACCAAAACAACCACCACCCACCACCCACCGACCGCCCCCAACACGCCCAACCAAAGGTCCAGACAACCCAGCCTGTAGGGCCATTCCACGCCCCACAACACCAACAGGTCACACCCAGCGGTGGGGGATGAGCTACTTCTCTCCGTGGCTCGCACGCGCGGCTCGGCGCCGGGCATCCGCCGCTTCCGCCCGGGCCTGCTTCGCTGCCCGCTCGGCCAGGCGCGCGGGACAGAACTCCTCCTCCGTCCGGTAGTTCACCGCCTGGCGCAGCCTGCGGCCGGCGGGCCAGCGGGAGCCGCGGGCGTGGCGGCGTACGGCTCTGGGGGCCACGTTCAGGAGAGCCGCGAGCAGGCAGATTGCCTGCTGGGTGGTCTTGTCCGGGCTGAACCGGTAGCCCATGCTCAGCGGGCCGTCGGCATACCGCTCCAGCAGCGCCAGGAGCCGGGTCTGGACGGTGCGCAGCTCTGCCACCGGGCAGTTGCCCCAGCTGTCGGCGGCGTGGGCCTGGCAGGGCGCTGTGGTCTTCTTCGTCGTCGTCATGGCGCCACCCTGGCCGGGGTCGGCTGTGGACAGCGGCGCTGACGACGAAGCAGCGCGCCCCAGCCAGAGGTCACCGGCTGGGGCGCGCGGAACGGAGGGGCAGCAGGCCCCGGGGGCCCGTCCAGGCCGCAGCTGCCGTGCTGTGCCTGCCGACGATTGATGCTGGGCGTGGGCAGGCGCTCGACTCCTACCGGTGGCTTCCCTGGGTGTGGCGCTCCGGCATGCTGGGCGGGAAGGCCAACTGGCCGTCTGCTGCTCGGGCCAGCCAGTCCGCCCAGCGGCTGATGAAGTCGTCCAGGTCGGCGGGTTCCAGGCGCGTAAATGGCCACGCCAACTGTGTGGCATGCATGCCGGAGTTCATGGCCGCGCGAGCGTCCGCGTCGGGCGGCAGGGCGAAGGGGGCAGTGGGCCTGGGCTGTCGCTGCCCGCCGAACGAGCTTTCCCTGAACGCCGTCTCGAACCAGCCGTACTGCTCGGCCGTCTGGGCGTCGCAGAACCAGAGAGAGTGGCTGCGCCCCTGGTAGCCGCTGCGGCTCGGCGGGACGCTCAGGGTGATCGAGGTGTGGGCGATGACGTCGAACCGCGCCGAGCCGCCGCCGGTCCATGACTGCGGGAGCATCCCATCGGCCTGGTCGAAGGTCAGCTCCGCGCCGCCCAGGGCAAAGCTCCAACCGCCGTGCTGGCGGCGGGTGACCTGGCCGGCCGGGGCGGCGGTGGCCAGCGCGGCAAGGACCGTATCGGAGATCACCTCGAGGGACTCTTCGGCCGCCTCGAGCAGGTCGCCACGACGGTCCGCTTCCGTGCGCTGCTGGGATTCCTGCTGCTGGGCCGCAGCGGTGCGGGTCACCTGCTCGCTGTTCGCCTGGGCGAGGGCAGCCAGACCGCCGGCCAACGGCGGGCCACCGAGGGTCGCGAGCCTGGTGACGAGGTCGGCGGGAGTAGGACGGGCCTGCGGCGCGCGGTAGAGGCACGCACCGATCAGGGACGCGTACAGGGGCGGTGCGTCGGCCAGTCGCGGTGCGTTGTCGTGGAGGATCTGGTGGCGGAAGTCGAGGCCGGGGAAGGGCCAACTGCCGGAGAAGATCTCGAAGCCGATCACGCCGAACGCGAAGACGTCCGAGGCAGTGGTGGCGCGCTCCATGCGCCACCGCTCCGGGGGCACGTAGGGTCCGGTGCCAGCGTCCTTGCGGGTGTAGAGGCCGGCGGCGGTCGCGGCTTCCGCGTAGCGGGCAAGGCCGAAGTCCGCCAGGCACCAGATGCCATTCAGCAGCAGCACGTTCTCCGGCTTGAGATCGCGGTGGACGATGTCGCCGTCCAGGCCGTCCAGGGCAGTGGCGATGTCCGTCAGCACCTGGACGCACTCCGCCAGCGGGAGCTTGCCGCCGCTGTCCTCAAGATGGCGGCGCAGCGACTTCTGGGCCCTCGGCATGATGATGACCCAGTCGTCGCCGTGCTCGCCGCTGTCGAGGATCGGGACGACGTTGGGCTTGCCCACGCCGTCGAACAGCATCTCGCGCTCCGCGCCGGGTTCCTTGCGGACCAGCTTGGCCACCACTTCCTCCCCCTCGGGGGAGCGGGCCAGGAACACCCGTCCGAAGCCGCCGGGGTCGCTGTCCAACGGTTCCCCCAGCTCCCACGTCTGATTCAGGTTCAGCTTCTCCACTTACCCACCCTGCCTTGCACCTGTGCGCGCGGTCGCGCCCCTCCATCCATCATCCCGGACAGCACCGACGCTTCTCAGTCCCTGATCCCGTGGGAGGCACCGGCACGGCGACGGCGCTGGCCACCCAGTGGTGGTCAGCGCCGTCGGTCCCGCCCGGTCAGACGGTGCGCTGGGCGTCCAGGAGCACGGCCTGCTGCTCGGTCAGAACTGGCGTCGCCGTACGACGGGCCGGACGGGCGAGGACTGTTCGGTGCCGCGCAGCGCGAAGGCCGCGGTGCGGGTGCGCTCCAGCCAGCTCATGACCTGGCGCAGCGTGGCGGGGTCGACGTGGCGGGTGAGGTCGCGGACGGCCTGGTGGTCGGCGTCGGTGAGCGCGTGGAGGCCGGCGCGGTCAAGGGCGGTGTAGAGGGGCTGGGCGGCGGTGCCGGCGAGGCGGCGGTGGGCGGCGTCGGTGGTCTGGCGGGCCTGGTGGGCGGCCTCGCGGGCGCATTCGGCGACGTCCTGGCGGTGGCGCTCACGGCGCAGCGCGTTCTGGAGAGCGGTGTCGTAGTCGGGGTCGTAGCGCTCTGCCCGGGTCTCGGCGGTGTGGTCGCGTACGCGCTGCCACTCGGCCAGGGCGTCGGCCGCGGTGGCGTAGGCGGTCTCGTGGCCGGCGTCGGCGTACCGGTCGGCGGCGCGCTCGTCCTCCCGGGCCCGGTGCAGGGCCTGCTGGAGGTTCTCCATGGTCATCCCGGCCGCCCGGCGGCGGACCCGGTGGCGGACGTCGCCGAGGAGCCCGTGCTCCTGGTCGCCGTGCTCGTCCTGGGTGAAGGGGGTGCGGGCGGGGTGCTGGGCGAGGGCTGCGTGGAGCGTCGCGCCGGCCTGCCACGCCTCGGCGTGCACGACGGGCTCCGGCACGGCGAGGCCGGGGCGGGCGCCGAGGACGACCCGGCCATCCACCAGGGCCACCCAGCCGTTGAGGCCGTCGACGTCCTTCTCGGTCCAGCCGCGGGCCAGGTCGGCGCCCTGGTGGAGGGTGCGGATGCCGTCGTGGCCGGTCCAGCGCAGCCACATCGCGCCGCGTACCGGCGGGGAGTCGAGGATCGGTCGGCCCAGGTCCCGGTCGGCGGGCGCGGGCCGGCTGCTGTACAGGGCCAGCTCCAGCCGATCGGGTGCGGCGGGGTCGGGGCGGGTGGTGTCGGTCATCGCGCGGTGCCTCCGGAAGTCGGGAGCGGGGTACGGACAGCCGTCCCGGCCCGGGTGGGCCGGGACGGCGGGGTCTTACGGGGCGGGTCAGCCGGTGACGGTCTCGGCGTGCCGGGTGAGTGCGTCCAGGAGCGCGGTCTGGTGGTCGGTCAGCTTGCCCTCGGCGCGGGCCTTGTCCTGCTTGCGCAGCCAGGTGCCGGGGCGGAAGGTCGGGTCCGCCTCGCCGCCGGTGCGGTTGGCCGGGCCGTCGAGGGTTCCGCCGGCGGCGAGGTAGGCGAGCAGGCGGCGGTAGGAGCGGTTCCAGTCCGGCTCCAGCCGCCACAGCTCGTCCAGGCCGTCGAGCTTGGCGACCTGGTCCTTGGTGAGGTTGTCGGCCTTGCGCTGGCGGCGCATCCACGCGCCCACCGCGTAGTCGTCCAGCTTCGCGGTCGCCGGGATCGCCAGGTGGCCGTGCTGGCGGTGAAAGGCGACGGCATAGGCGTAGCCGCGTTCCCAGGCGTTGGCGTTCTTCGACCAGATCATGCCGAGCGCGTCCAGCTCCGAGACGCGGGCGGCGTCGAGCAGGCCTTGGCCGTTCAGGTGGCGCTGGCGGGTGAGCCAGGAGATCAGCTCGGCGTGCTTCTCGCGGTCGGTGGGGTCGAGGTGGCCGTGCTCGATGTGGAACCTGGCTGCGACGGCGTGCATCCGCTGCCACTCGACCGCGCGCGGGTTGAACGCCCGCAGCTTCACGGTCTGGAGGATCCGCGCCGCGTGCTGCTTCGCGTTGATCCGCAGCCACTCGATCGGCGACTCGGCCGGGGCCGCTGGCTGCTCGCCCTCCCCTGCCTCGGCCGCCTCGCCCTCGCCCTCGCCCTCGGCCGGCTTGGCCGCGGTGGTGTGCGCGGTGCCCTGCGAGCGGCTGGCGCGCAGTTCGGTGATCCGGCCGACCACCCGGGCGTCGTGCGCGGCCAGGGCCCGCAGGACCCGCCAGATCGTGCGGAAGGAGGAGGCCTCGATCTCGGCGTCGGCCTCGGCCTTCACAGCCTCTCCGGCGTCGTGGACCTCGGCCGGGTGCGCGGTGGCGGTGTCGTCGCCGACCTCCGGCGTCGGCAGGTACACCGGGATGATGACCCAGGAGACCTTGCCCTCGCGGTAGGACTGGCGCAGCGCGCGGCCGACTGCCTGGACGATGTCGATGACGCTCGACTTCGGGTCCGCGAAGCAGATGGCGTCCACGGCGGCGACGTCGATGCCCTCGGTCAGGAGGCGACTGTTGCAGAGGATGCCGCACTCCTCGCCGTCCTCGCCGGTGTGGGCCTTGAAGTCCGCGAACGCGGCCCGGCGGTCCTTGAGGCGGTCGGTGCCGGCCACCGCCTTCGCCCAGATCCGCTCCGGGCGCTCCGCGTCCTCCAGCAGCTCCGAGGCCTCCAACAGGGTGCCCGCGAACTCCCGCGCCGCCGACACCCGGGAGTGGAACGTGATCACGCGGCGCAGGCCGAGGTCGGCGACTGCGCGCAGCACGGCGATCTGGAGGGCCAGGCGCAGCAGTTCCTCGTTGGAGCGCTGGGAGCGCAGGTCGGCGACGGCCGGGAGGTTGAGCAGCTCGCGCAGGTCCTCGTCCGTCACCACCGGCACGAGCACCCGGTAGTCGGCGAGGTAGCCGTGCTCAATCCCCTGCCCAAGGGTCCAGGTGAAACAGGTCTTGCCGTAGATCTCCTCCGAGTCCATGGAGCAGAGCACGGGCAACTTCTCAGCGCCATCGGCGTCGGCGAGGTCGGCCAGGCCGTCCTTCGCGCGCCGGTCGTCCGCGATCCTGGGCGTGGCAGTGAAGTACAGCCGGCGCTTCGCGGGCACGTCCGCGTCGTTGTGGATCGCCGCCCACGCCTTGCCCTCCGAACCGGCCGTGCGGTGCGCCTCGTCGATGACCACCAGGTCCCAGGCCGACAGGCCGAAGTCGCGGTGAGCCTGGACGATCCGCTCCAGCGAGGCGTAGGTGGCGTACACGGTCACCGGCTCGCCGGCCTTCTCGGCGGACACCAGGTCTGCGATCCGCGGGGCCTTCGTCGTCACCTGGGCGTGGACGCGCCCACCGGCCTCCGCGCTCTCCAGCGCCTCCTCCCGCGAACACGCCGCCACCGCCAGACCCCGACGCCCGCCCCGCAACGACCAGGCTTCCGCCGTCTGCTCCAGCAACTCGATCGTCGGCACCAGCACCAGCACCCGGCCCCTCGCCGCCAGACGCCGGGCGCAGCCAGCCGCGATCAGGGTCTTGCCGGAGCCGGTCGCCGCGACCACCGTCGCCCGGCCGCCGTCCTTCACCTCGCGCACCGCGGCCGCGACGGCGTCCTTCTGGAACCAGTGCAGCGGCAACGGGTTGACCGTACCCAGAGGCTGTGCCGGGAGCGGCGGTACGGCCTGGGCGCGCAGAGCGGCCGGCACGTCCTGCTCGGCGGTGGCGGTGGTGGTCTCCACGGCTGTGCTTCTCCTTCGGATGCTGAGACGGCAGGGGCGGTGCGGGCGGGGCTGTGGGAGGGTCGGGCGGTCGGCCTCTCCCCGGGGCCAGGTCATGGATGGGGAGAGGCCGTATCGGTCCTACTCGGGGATCCAGCCGCGGACCTCGAGGTAGGCGATGTCGGCGTCCTCGACGGCGCGGCCGGTCTCCACCAGCCAGGCCCGCATCGCCTCGGTGACGTCGCCGTGGTGGTCCGCGACCCGCTGGGACCACTCGGCGGCGTCGAAGCCCCCGGTGCTGGCGGAGCCGTAGGTGCGCTCCTCGGTGCCGTCGGAGCGGGGGATGAACCCGCGCCGGATGCCGCCGGAGTCCTTCTCCGAGCCCGCGCTGTAGACGTACTGGTCGGCCTTCATCCGGACGGTGAAGGCGAGGCGGCCGCCGGCCTGGCCGGTCTCGTGCACCACCGGCGCGAGGTGGGAGGCGCCGGACTTGATGGCCTGCTTCCCCGCCCGGCCGGCCATCGAGCCGCCCGCCTCGCCCACGACGTCCTTGCCCCGAACCCGGGCCTTCTGGCCGGTCTTGGTGGTGCGCCGCTTGGTGTTCGCCTCGGCGATCCCGGACAGCGCCTCGGTGTCGCGTTCGCCGCCGCGCACCGCGCGGACGACCTGGCGCAGCGCACCGACGAACGCCTTGCCCTTGCCCTTGGTGAAGAACTGCGAGACCAGGGAGGCGTCGCGACCCAGCATCTTGGCGACCTGGCGCTTGGTGTAGCCCTGGTCGATGAGCTCCTGGGTCAGGCGGGCGGCTTCGTTCGGGTTGTTCGGGTCGGCCGGGCTCACTGGTCAGCTCCCTTCTCGGCGAGTTCGGCGCGGCCCAGGCCGCGCAGCTTGAGGTACTGCTCCTGGCTGGTCGGGTGTTCCACCGGGCCGGTCAGGTGGCCCTTGAGGAGGTAGTCGCCGGGCTCGCCGCGGTAGGGCCAGGGCTGGCGCTCGGTCAGGGCGATGCCGTCGGTGCCGAAGTAGACGACCGTGCCGGGCTTCGCGTGCAGGGCACCGGCGTAGCCGATGACCTCCTTGCCCTGGCGGTACTTCATGTCCAGCAGCGCCGCCCGGGCGCCGGACCAGACGTAGGCGGCCCACTCGGGGTGGGCGTACGGGTCGCGGGAGAAGCCGGCCTGCCGCTGCCAGGTCACCACCTCGTTGTCCTGGCCGAGGATCTCCACCCCGGCGGGGAGGGTCTCGCCGATGGGGGTGGTGCCGGAGACCAGGCGCGGGCGCTGGGCGAAGCCGCCGAGGCCGAACAGCAGCACGCTGCGGACGGCGCGGCTGGCGAGGTAGGCGGCGGTGCGCTGGCGCTCGTCGCCGTGCAGCTTGGAGAGGTTGGTCAGGTCCGCCCAGGCCGACTTGAGGCGCTTGCCCCACTCGTCGAGCGGCTTACCGTCCTCGAACAGCAGCCCGCCGAGGATCTCGACCTTCCACGGCATCAGGTGGTTGGACAGCGCCAGGTGGACCTCGGCGCCGCCCGCCCAGGTGGTGAAGGTGGCGCCGGGCTCGGACGGGTAGACCCAGGCCCGGTCCCCGGTCACCGGGGCGGGCAGCAGGCCGACGTGGTTCCAGCTGGCCGGGACGGTCACGCGCACGTTCCAGTGCGAGCAGGACATCAGCGCCTTGACCTGCTCCGCCTCGGTCATCGCGGCGAACGCGGCGGCGGTGATCCGGCGCGGGGTGCCGACCGGCGACTTCCACAGGTGCTTCGCGTAGGCGAAGGTGCGGTCGTACTCGACCAGCGCCGGGAGCTGCTCCGGGACGCGCGGCGGCAGGATCAGCTCGGTGCGGCCCTGCCCGCCGGTGGCGTGCAGGAGACCGCGCAGCTCCTCGGACAGCACCGGGTAGCCGCCGGCCCACTTGCCGGTGGTCGGGATGGTGCGCGACCACAGGTCCCGGCCGGTCTGGCTCGGGGAGCCCATGAGCACGGCGTCGTCCCAGTGGCGGCGCAGCGCCTGCCACAGCAGCCGGAAGGCGTCCCGGCAGGTGACGACGTCGGCGCCGTCCGGGTCGAACCACTCCCCCATGCTCCGGATCTCGGTGGTGCCGCTGTCCGGCGCGCTCGCGGGGGCGTAGCGGCCGACGGGCTGGCGCTGGTGGACGAAGTGCCCGGCGAGCTTGTCCCGGCCGGAGCCGACGGCGGTCGTCCACCGCTCGCTCGGGGTGTTCAGCCAGGCCGCGACCGCGTCCTTGAGCGTGGAGTAGCGCTCGGCGCCGTCGTGCCACGGGGCGCCGGCGGTGATGTAGATCCGCTCGGTTCCGGGCGCGGCCGCGAGGACGGCGTCCAGGATCTCCCCGGGCGTGCGGGCGCCGAGGTCGAGCCGCACGGTCTGGTCGCGCACGGCCAGCACACCGGCCGCCGCGTCCAGGAACACCGTGCTGCGCGCCTGCTGGGTGAAGTTCGGGCGCTTGGAGACCAAGCCCGTGGTGACGGCCTCGTACCGGGCACCGGCCGGGCCCTCGGGGAGGGTTGGCAGCTCGCGCGGACCGGCCTCGACCACCGGACGCGGCGAGGCAGCGACCGGAGCGACCGAAGCGGCCGGGACGACCGGCGCAGCGGCGGGGGCGGGCTGCTCGGCGACGGCCTGGTCCTCGACTTCGGTCGGCACCTCGGTGACCGGGGCGGCCGGGGCCGGCTGCTCGAGTACGGGAGCCGGGCGGGCCAGCACCGGGGCGACCGCGGCGGCGGGCTCGGCGACCGGCTCGGCCTCCGGGGCCGGGGCGGGCGCAGCGGCGGCGGCGGCCTGGTCGTCGGTCTTGGCGGCGCGGACGGCGGCCGGGGTCGGGTCCAGCAGCGGGGCGATCCGCACGACGTCTCCGACCGACAGACCCGAGGCCTTCGCGATGGCGTCGGCCTTCGCGCCCTCGTACCCCGCGAGTTCGGTGATCCGGCGGGCGCGCTGCTGGTTGAGCTTGTCGAGCGCGGCCTGCGCGGCCGCGACCGTCTTCTCGGCCTTGCCGATCTCCTCGCGCAGCGGGCGCAGCTCGGCGACCTTCGCGGTGTACGTCTTGCGGTCCATCAGGCTTACTCCCCCTCGTCGGTGGTGGTGTCGGTGGTCGGGTTGGTGGCGACGTAGGCGATCGGGCCGCCGGACACGGACGCCAGGCGGGTGCCGAGCAGCAGGCCCGCCAGGCGGGCGTCTTCCGGGTCGGTGGGGTCGGCGGCGTTGGCGGGGGCGGTGAGGTCAGTCAGGTAGCCGGCCATGCGCGCCTTCGGGAAGCGGAACCGGCCGGTGGTGCCGACCGTGCCGTCGGACTCCCACTCGGTGAGGCCGGTCAGCAACGCGACGACGAACCCGGCGACCGTCACGGGCAGCACGGCGCCGGCCGCGACGCGGGCCGGGTCGCACCGCCACCAGCCGGACAGCGAGGCCAGCAGCTGCGCCTGGTCCAGCGCGGTGCCGAAGCCGATCCAGTCGCGGTCCGGCTCGTCGACCCGGGCCGGGGCGTCCGAGCGCAGCACCGCGACCTCGGCCGTGCCGAGCACGGTCAGGTCGGCGGCAGGTCGGGCCTGGAGTGCCTGGAGCGCGGCCAGCGGGAACACCTGCCGGCCCTGCTCGCGGACCCCGGGGACCACGCCGGTGGCCATCAGCTTCTTCACCGTCGGGATCGAGCACCCCAGCGCCGTCCCGGCTTGACCGGTCGTCACGAACACACCCAGACCTCCACGCCTATTCACCTAACTTGAAACGCTAGGGCGACTCTACGCCTCCCCTCCGACACAGTCCACGCCTTTTTAGTAAGTCGTACAAGCATGCCTGGAAGCGGTCCGCCCTCCGCCGTGAGGCTGCGGTCGGCTACCAGCCCCGGAAGGAGGGTGAAGAAGATGACTCCTCGCCAGCCGAAGGCCCACGACGGCGGCAACAACCGCGACGGCCGCGCGCGCTTCGGGCTGGGGGCCGTTCCAGTGAGCCTCGACCGCCAGCTGTCCCGTCCGGGACGGCGCGCGCCGACCGTACGGGTGTGCGACCTACGATGAGCCGGTGACCGAAGCTGATTTCCCCGCTGACCTGCTCGAACTCCAGCGCCGCTGGTACACCGCCGAGGCCGACTGGGCCGCCGATCCGACCGAGGAGAAGCGGACCGCGTTCGCCGCAGTCGGCGCCGAGCTGTACGCCCACCCGCACTGGGCCACGGTAGGGAACCGGCACGAAGCCGAGATGAAGCTCAAGCAGGCCGCCCGCCCGGACACCGTCGCTGATCCGACGACCTGATTCGCGGGGAGACGCAGCCCGGCCGGGCCCGGGAACGGCGGGGGGTACGTTCCACGGGCCCGGCCGGTGGGAGGCAAGCAGCGCCGAGCCGCGGCGCGGCTGCTCTGGCCGGCGGCCCGGTGGTGCTGTGGTGGGGCCGCCGTGCCGGGAATGCTAGACCCGCCGATCAGCCGATGGCCAGGGCTTTGACCTGCAGACTTTCGGCCGCGAACATGCCATCCGGGAGCGCCAGCGGACGGCCGCCGGGCCAGAACGCGGCACGCAGGTGAGAGAAGCCGGTCCGCTGCCCGCTCGGGGGTCCGGGCGCGGACCAGCCTGTTTCCAGTGTGAGTAAGCGGGCGTCGCGCTGCTGCCGGGATTGGTCCCGGCGTGGGTCAGGGGGTGTCGCCCTTCCAGTCCCAGCGGGACGGATCCGCGGGGCGGGGTTCGTAGTGGGCGCGGCCACCGGCGCCGTACCGGCCGATCTCGGTGGCCAGCGCGGCGCCGTCGGCGAGCTGCTCGGCATCCCAGCCGGTCACGTCCAGCAGGAGACCGTCCAGCGGCCCTGCGCACAGTTCCCGGTACTCGTGGCCGGGCTGCGGGCCGAAGTCCGCGTCGTGGTCCATCCCGTATACCCGGCCCCGCATCAGCGCCTCGTCGTCCATGCCCGCCAGCATCCCAACCTGCACCGACATCAGAAGCTGACCTGGGTACGGCCGAAGGTGACGTTCAGCGCCTCCAGGAACCGCGGGCCCCACCGCCGGGTGATGTCCATGGTGATCTCGTCGGGGGCGTCGGGCGGCGGGGTGTTGTCGAGGCGCAGTTCCTGCCAGCAGGCCGAGACCGGGTCGTCGGGGTCCTCCAGGTTGTGGCCCAGGCTTCGGATCGCGTCTTCCCAGCGACCAGGGATGTTGCCCCAAGTCAGTCCCGGGCCCTCGATCAGGGACTTCACCTCGGCGAGGGTGACGGCGTCGACCGGCAGGCCGCTCTTGCGGGTGATCAGGTAGAGGGCGAGCGCGAGGGCGGCGCACCCGTCGGCCATGACGATGTTCTCCATGTACCAGGTCGCCCCGTACGGCATGTCGCGCCGCCAGAACGGGGACAGCAGCGCCACCGAGCGGTCCCACGCCTCGTACCAGCCGGTAGGGCCACCCGCCGCAGCGTCCCGCCGGGCCGCCATGTCATCGAGCAGTAGCGTCATGGCCCCATCCTGACGGACCAGCACATCGCGTGACCAGGCCAAGGCGCTCTGTCTCCGTGGCTGCCGGTGGCGCGCGCCGACCGGGCTGACCGCGCTCAAGTGGGGCCGGCCCGGTCGGCCTGCGACGGCATTGTCAGAACTGGACCGCGAACCGGGGTGCCAGGGCGTGCCGCAGGCCCTCGATGTAGCCCGGTCCCCACCGGCGGAAGCTGTCGAAGTCGTGCTCCTCGTTGGCGTCCTCGGGCGGGGAGTTGTCGACGCGCAGCTGCCGCCAGCAGGCCGACACCGGGTCCGACGGGTCCTCCAGGGCGTGCCCGGCCGCGCGCAGCATCTTCTCCCAGCGCGGGGCGACGTCGTAGTCGGTGCCGCCGTGGCGGTCGAGCAGCTCCTCGACCTGGGCGCGGGTGACAGCGGCCGGATCCTGCCCGGTCTGGTGCGAGAGCAGGTAGAGGGCGAGGGCGAGCGCGGCGGTGCCGTCGGCGAGGATCGGCCCGTCGACCGTCATGGTCCAGCCCCGCAGGTGCGGGGCGAGCAGGTCGAGGGCGCGGTCCCAGGCCGGCTGCCAGCCGGGCGGGCCGGCCTCCGCCTCGTTGCGCCGGTCCAGGAGGACGTCCAGCAGTAGCGTCATGCCGTCATCGTGACGGACGCTCACCATCCGGCGCCAGGAGCAGGCGGGCAGCGCTCGGCCCCGGCCACCGCACGGGGTGGCCGGGGCCGACGGTTTGACTGGTCAGCGGGTCCGGCGGACCAGGACCTTGAGGACCTCGCGGGCGTCGTGGCGCCGGGCGTCGCTGCGCGCGACGACGGCGGTCACGGCGGCGGTGGTGACGGCGAGCGCGTACCAGGCGGCACTGGCCGCGGTGATGAGGGCGGCGTGCTGGAGCACGGTGGACATCGTGGGCCTCTCCTCGGCTGGGGGGGGAAGGCGGCGCCCGGCCTCCGGGCACCGCAGACAGGGCAGGCAGGGCAGCCGGGGCGGCGCCGGCGGCCGGCTTCGCCGGACCGGGTCAGCGCAGACCCGCGTACTCCTCGACGCGGTCGGCCAGGCGGCGGTCGGGGCAGGGGACGAGACCGTCTGTGTCGTCGCCGGTGTGCATCACCAGGCGGTCGACCTCGACGGCCAGGGCTCCGGAGGGCGTGGAGGGCATGGCGGTGCGGGTGTCCATGACGATGGGGGCGGTGCGGAAGTAGTCGGGCATCTCCGGCACGGCCGGCACCGGGACACCGGGCCCCAGGTCCCCGTCGACACTCACGGCCTGCTCGAACCACAGCCGGGCCTCGCGGATCTCCCCCCGGCCGAGGTGGTGCAGGTAGAGGCACCAGGCAGAGGTGTGGTCGCCGGCCCCTGCCCCGATCTTCCACCAGAACTCGGCGCTGACGGGGTGCCCGGTGTAGTGGAGCAGGCAGCCGAACAGCCGGAACCCCTCGATCTCCTGGGTGATGTCCTCCACACGCTGGTCGCGCGGGTGCCGGGGGTCGTCCAGAAGATCGGCGAGATCGGTGATCCGGGCGAGGCGGGTGGTGCCGATCTCCGCGGCCACCACCGTCTCCAGGCACCGCCGGGCCCGGTCCTGCTCGGCCCACCAGCCGGGCGGCGGCTGCTTACCCCGCCGAATCCGTGCGACGTCGGCAGAGATCCGGCGCAGCGCGGCGGGCACGTCGAAGTCGTCGGGCTCGCCGTCGGCGGGGGCCTCGAGGAGGTGGTCGAGGTTCTCGGGCTTCATCGGTCGGCTCCTTCGCGGCGGGGCCCGGGTACGGCGGTGGTGCAGCGCAGGACGTGCCGGGCGGTCAGCAGTCGGTCGAGGGCCGCGAGCGCGCGGCGGTGGTGGTAGTCGACGGTCCGCGGGTGGATGCCCAGGATCTCCGCGCTGTACTCGGCGGTGTAGCCCATGCTGGTGCGCAGGACGAACACTTCGCACTGGCGGGTCGGCAGTTCGGCCAGGGCGGTGTAGAGGCCGGCGCCGCCCTCGATCCTGGCGAGGGCCTGGTGCATCTGCTTCAGCGTTCGGCGTGCTTCCCTGAGCCGGGCGGCCAGGTCCCTCTCGCGCTGGAGCCAGTGGACCCGGTACATGACCGCGCCGGCCAGGATCCCCCAGGTGTGCTGCTCGAAGTCCGGAGCGGCGAGGGCCTGGGCCCAGTTGTGGGCGAGGTGGGTGAACACCTCGTGCGAGACCTCGTCGCCGACCGCGGGGTCCCCGATCATCTCGGCGGCGTACCGGCGGAACGTCCGCTGCTTGACCAAGTAGTAGGCCTCGAAGTCCAGCGGGAGGTCCACGGGCTCGTGCACGGCGGGTCCAATCTCGCTGCCCGCGAAGGTGTCGTCGTTCACCGGAGCGCTCCCGAACTGGAGTGCGCTGCGGCCGCCGCCGGGCTGAGCACCGGCCGCAAGCGCACGTTGGTGCGGACCGGCTGGATGGGCGCAGCCGTGTCGCAGAGGGTGCCCATCTCACTCTTTCGGTCAAGTACGGCGTCAGTTTCCGCACGCCGAAGCCACCTTGTGGCCCACCTCCAGACAAGCAAAGGAGCACCCTGGTTCACGCATATGGCCTAAGTGGATTTCACGGAAAGATCGCCTTCTGGGACGGAGTGTGACGAGTGCGCATGCCGGCGACCCATGCCTGCCGCGACGACAGGCCGATTCGCTTATTACTGTCCAGTATTCAATCGGCTACGATGAGTCACCAATGTGACTAGCGTCACTCGATGCGTGTGCGGATCTCCTGCCTGAACCCGCTCACCCGCTCCGTGCACGAGTTGACGCCCTCCCCGACCTGACCGACACCCCGTCAGCCAGCGCCACTGCGCACGGCGGACCTCTCAGTCATCTGCCTGGCACCTCCCGCGGGGTTCCAGTCCGAACGGCACGCTCGGGCCGGTAGCGTGCCGACCACGCTGCGGACCGTCCGCGGTGGGAAGGGGGCGGCGTGTCCGTGCTGACGGTCATGAGCCAGAACGTCCAGTACGGCGCCGGCGCCGGCCGGTGGGCGGGGCTGGTCGAGGTGATCCGCGAGGTCGGCCCGCAGCTCCTACTACTCCAGGAAGTCGACTGGCTCGCCGATCCCGACGAGGCCAAGGCCGCCGGCGAGGCGCTCGGCATGGAGCTGTACGTCGCGCCGTCACGCAACCGGCCGGTCGCCGTCGCCTGGGACCCCGCGCACCTCCAGGTCAAGGACATCGAGACCCGGTACACCTCCGAACTGCACCACGGCTACGCCGCCGCCCGGATCGCCCCCTGGGGCATCGCCGCCGGCCTGCCCGCCCCGCTCGTCGCCGTCAGCGCCCACCTGATCCCCTACTCCGCGCAGCAGGCCGCCGTCGAGGCGCAGATCCTCTCCGCCCGGGTCTACCGCCACGGCGGGATCGGCCTCATCGGCGGCGACATCAACCACCCCACCGCCACCGACCCGGAGATCGACTGGACCCGGGTGAAGCCCTACAACCGGGCCTCCCGCTGCCAGCGGCGCGAGCACCCCGGCGACCCGTGGGTCAGCAACCGCATCGTCGGCCAGACACTGCGCGACGCCGACCTCACCGACGTCGCCGCCCACCTCGCCGACCAACGCAACGACCCCGCGCTGCGCCGGGCGACCGGCAAACACGGCGGGCTTCGAGTCGACCAGTTCCACGCCACCCCGGCGCTCACCCCGGCGATCGTGGACTACCGCACGGTCGAGCACGACTACGCCGACCATCTCGGCGTGGTGGGTGTGTTCGACCTGGCGCTCGTCGACGGCTCCCGGCTCCACGACTTCACCTGACACGCCATCGGCTGGCTCCGCCCGGGGCGCACCGAGTGGTCGCGGCGGGCCGGGCGCCTGTGCTACGCCAGAGCGGCGACCGACGCGACGGCGTCGCCCGCTCCGGGCAGCCGTTCCACCGGCGCGGGTGCCGCTGCGCTCACGCCGCCGTGCTCGTCCGGCAGGAGAAGACACGCCTCGCGGGGCCGGGCGGCGCGGCCCCGGCCGACGCAGCGGACGTCGACCTGGCGGCCGGTGAGCTGCCCCCAGCCGTCGCCGAGGCCGGACCACACCGCGTTCCCGGCGGTCAGGCGCAGTTCGGCGGTACCCGGCCACGGGTCGAGGGCCAGCAGGGTGGCGCCCGTGGTTCGCAGGCGCTGCTCGAGGCGGGCGAGCTGACGCGGCACGGGCCGGCTCGTAGGGCGCAGGATGATCGTCTCGCAGGCATCGGCGAGGACCGAGGCCGCCTCGACCCAGTGGTCGCCGGGCCCGTCCACCAGCACGGTGCGCTCCAGTGGGATCCCGTACGCCGCGGCAGCGGCCAGCCCTGCCTCGGGCCAGCCGATGATCGCAGTCCACGAGGTGTTCGACGCGGCGGCCGGCCCCGCCGCCACCGCAAGAAGCAGGCTCGCGTCCAAGACCTCGACGACCACGCCCTTCGGCAGCCGGCCGTCCGGCAGCAGCGGCTCCAGCGCGGGCAGGACCGGCCGGGAGGCGGCCTCGACGCGGGCGCGGCGGGCGGCCGGGCTGGTCTCCTCGAGCAGGACCGCCAGCCGCTCACCGCGGTCGGGCGCCGCCGTGTCCGGTACGGCGGCGATCCGCGCGCTCACGACGATCCCTCTGCGGCTCCCGCCGGCTCCGACGAACCATCCGTGCAGGACTCGGCGGTCTCCGGCACGGTGGCGGTGACCGGACGGACGGTGACGGGGTCGGCGACCAGCCAGGCCGCCGACCTGTCCTCGCCCCAGCGGGCGTGCATGATCCACGGCATCGTCGGCCCGGGCCGACGCCGAGCGGTCACCAGGGCCGAGCGCCACCGGCCACCAGTGCGGACCCAGGCCAGACGCCAGCAGCCGTCGGCCCCGTCCGGGGCGGGCTGGCCCGCGAGCTCGGCCGGGACGATGGTGGTGTCCCGCCATCGTCCGAAGAACGGCGGCCCGGCCGGAGCGTCGTCCTGTGGTTCGGGCATGGGCCTGACCGTGCGCTCGTCGAACAGAAACCAGCCCCAGGAGGCGTCATCGGCGCCCCAGGTCACGTGGACCACCCACACCGCGCTGCCCGGCGGGCGCCGCCAGACGGTCAGCATGGCCGGCCGCCAGCCGCCTCCCACCCGGATCTCCACCAGGCGCCACCGCCGCGTGTCCCGGTAGTACCCGGGCAGGGTCATCAGCTCCCGGGGCGCTCGCTCGGCGTCCCCGGGCTGCGCTGGCGGGCGCGCGGGGTGGGAGAACGGCACAGCTTCGGTCATGGGAACAATTGTTCGATATCCGGTTCGAGTGATCAAACGTCAGCTCCGACCGTCTCCGACGCGGCCTACCGTGGAGTAGAGGAGCCCACCGGGCGGAGGTGCAGCATGGCCGGGACCGCGACGATGACCTGCGAGGCCTGCGGCCGCACGACGGCCTGGAACCCCTGGGGCGCGTGCTCATTCGAATGCTTCGATCGGGACCGTCCCACCGAGGAGGAGCAGCAGGCGATGATCGACAGCGCTCCCGAGGCGCTCGCCTACTACCTCGGCCTCGGCCCGGGCCGTCTCGTGGACGACGGCAGGTAGGAGGCGGTGGAGGCGTGCCGCGCACCCGCAGTCCCGTGCTGCTGCGCCCGCCGGTGGAGGTGATGCAGCCCGTGCCGGTCCCGGTACTGCCGGCCGAGGACGCGCTGCCGGGCGGGACCCAGTACACGATCAAGCTGGACGGCATCCGGGCGACGGCGCACGTGCTGGAAGGCCACGAGGTCCGCCTGATGTCGCGCCGGGGCAACGACCTCGGCGCCCGGTTCCCTCAGCTGCCTCCGGCGCTGGCCACGCTCCCCGTCGGCCTGGTCCTCGACGGGGAGATCGTCGCGTACGAGGGATCGAGCGGCGGGCGCGGCCGGCTGGACTTCACCGCGCTGCTGCGCTCCCCCGCTGCGCGGGCCGCCGCCGGCACGCAGGTGCTGTACGTGGCCTGGGACGCGCTCGCGCTGCCGGGCCGCGACATCCGGGACCTGCCACTGTGGGAACGGTGGGAGGCGCTGGAGATGGCGCTCGCCGGAGCCCGGCCGCCCCTGCAGATCTGCATGGCGACCACCAGCTGGGCAGAAGCCGCCGACTGGTACCGCGGCCTACAGTCCATGGGCATCGAAGGGATCGTCGCCAAGGGGCTGGACACCCGCTACCGCCCCACCCACGGCGCTGGCGCGTGGCAGAAGATCCGCCACAGCGAGACCACCGACGCGCAGCTGATCGCGATCACCGGGACCCCACGGCGGCCGCAGGCCCTGCTGGTGCGCCTGCCCGACGGCAGCACCGCCGTCACCACACCACGCCTCACCCCCGTCCAGGCCCGGCCGATCGCCGACACCCTCGCCAGACGGCTGGAGCCGGGCCCGCCGGACAGCCCCTCCACGTGGACCGTCACCGGGGAACCCCCGCTCGTCGAGGTCGCCGTCGGCAGCGGCCGCCACAGCACCGTCCGCTACGTCCGCCTGCGCCCGCAGGAGTAGGGGCACGGGCGTGGCGCCGTTCGATCCGCCTGTCGGCTCACGCTCGCCCGGCCGAACGACCTGCCAGCACGGGGCCTGATCGCTCAAGGGCGGCACTCAACGGTCGGGCCAGGTGCGTGGGGCGACCGGGGAGTCTGCGACAGGTGATCTTCAACTTGCCCTAGGGTTACGGGAGTTCCCGGTGGCGCGCCTGCTGCCGGGACTTCGTGCTTTCCGGAGGGCGAAAGATCTTGCAATACGTGCGGCTGCTGCGGCGGGGCCCGGTTCTTCTCCTGTGGAGCGCGCAGACGGCGTCGGTGTTCGGCGACCGGCTGTACGCGCTGGCGGTGATGTGGCTCGCGTGGCAGAGATCCGGCGGTGCGGCGATGGGCCTGGTGGCGATCGCGGAGTCGGTGCCCTACATCGTGCTCGGCACCATCGGCCGGCGGGTGATGGAGCGGTTCACCACGCTGCGCTCGCTCGCCGGGGTGGACCTGGTCCGCATGGTGCTGGTCGTGGGGCTGCCATGGATGTGGGAGGTGTTCGGTACGCCGGGGCTGCTGGTGTCGGCCGCTCTTCTCGGGGTCGGCGGGGCGCTGTTCGACCCGAACCTGGGCGCCCTGGTGCCGGACCTCGTTCGACCCCAGGAGGTGCAGGCCGTCAACGGACTGATGGACTCGACCAACCGGATCGCTCGGGTCGCCGGTCCCGGCTCCGCCGGCGTGCTGCTGGCCGTGATGCCGATGGCCGGGCTGTTTTGGCTGGACGCGGCAACGTTCGCGCTCTCCGCCGTCGCCCTGGCCCTGCTCGGCGCCGGTGCCGCGCACCGGGAGCCCGCGCCAGCAGGCGCCGCCGCCGTCCCCGAGGCCGGTCTGCGGGCCCGAGCCCTGGTGCGCACGCACCCGGAGACCG
The DNA here is from genome assembly GCF_042751525.1 of Kitasatospora sp. NPDC059408. Taxonomy (NCBI): domain Bacteria; kingdom Bacillati; phylum Actinomycetota; class Actinomycetes; order Kitasatosporales; family Streptomycetaceae; genus Kitasatospora; species Kitasatospora sp. NPDC059408. The sequence continues at coordinate 45,636 of NZ_JBHYWI010000050.1, read as the reverse complement.
GAGTGGTGCTGGCCGTGCACGGGATCGCGATCTTCGCGGGCGCGGTGTCGATCGTGATGCCCGCGCTGGTGGCGGTGCGGCTCGGAGGCGGGGTCGGCACCTACGGCGTGATGCTGGCCGCCACCGGGGCCGGGTCGATCGTCGGCAACGCCATCGCCGGGAACGTCCGCCTCCCGAACTCTCTCCCGCTGTTCTACTGCGCCGCGTGGACGGTGTCCGGGGCGCTGATGGCGGTGACCGGGTCGGTCAGCACGGTCACCGAGCTGGTGGCGGTGTCGGCCGCATACGGGGCCGTCTCGCCGTTCCTGGCGGTGTCGCTGTCCACACACCTCGCGCAGTTCCCGCCGACAGCCCGCAGGCGGCTGCTGACACTCGACCAGACGGTCATCCGGACCATGGGCACCCTCGCGATGGCCGGGATCCCCGCGCTGGCCGCGGCCCACCCGAGGGCCGGGTTCACCGCCGGCGGCGTCGCCACCGCCGTGGTGGGCATCGCCGGGTGCGCAGTCGTGGTGTGGTGGGCGAAGGCCCGCACGCCGCTGCCGGGCGCCGAGCCGGTGCTGGAGAGCGTGGGCGGCTGAAGGCATGCGGCGGGGCCGGACTCCTGGTGCGGGAGTCCGGCCCTTCGCACTTGGTGGTCTCAGATCACGCGATCAGGGACCAGTGGGTGACGGTGATGTCCTCCAGCGGGATGCCCAGCTGCTGGTAGATGCGCTGGTGCATCGCGCCGAACCAGGCGTCGCGCCGGTCGGCGAAGAACGCCGGGTCGTACCAGGCGACGCCCAGCAGGACGGTGCCGCCGCCGTTCGGGTTGCCCGGCTCGGGCTCCCAGTAGGTGCACTGCCAGTCCCAGAGCATCAGCTCCTCCGGGCGGCTGCGCAGCCGCTCGTCGGACTCGCGCAGGGCCTCGATGCACCGCTCGGCGGTCGCGGCGTCGGGGCAGTAGTAGGTGCAGTCGGACTTGCCGATCGGGGTCTTGTCGGCGCGGCGGGCCGCGTCGGCGTCCTCCCCGGTCAGGACGCGCACGCGGGTCACCGCGGTCGTCAGGTCGAGCGTGTCGAGGATGGTCACAGTGGTGCTCTCCTCTCCGTTGTCCTGGCGGACTACCAGCCCGTGCCGCTGATCGGCACGACGCTGGGGCTCTTGGGGTCGCGCCGCAGGATGCCGTCCGGCGCGGTGTAGCGGACGTTCAGCCCGATGCGGGCGCCGTCGCTGGTGTTGGTGCCGGAGCGGTGCACCAGGCGGCTGTCCATCAGGACGGCGCAGCCGGCGCGCAGCGGCACGGGGATGGTGGTCTCGGGGGTGAAGCCGTGGGCCTGGTCGGCCCGGCCGCGGTCGGCGCCCGTGGCAGCCTCCTTCTCGACGGGCAGGTAGCCGGCGGACTGGGAGCCCGGGGCTACCTCGAGGCACCCGTTGGCCGCGGTGGCGTCGGTGACGGCCAGCCACGCGGACACCGACCGCTCGGGGTGCAGCTCCAGACGGGCGCCGATGCCGTCCTGGTGCCAGGGAATCTCGAAAGAGTGGCCCGGCCACTTCACGACGAGAAACGTGTTCTCCACCGCGACGTCCGGCCCGAGGACGGCCCGGACCGCGGCGAGCAGGTTCGGGGAGCGGACCGCGTACTCGGCCCAGTCCTCGGTGAGGTGCGGGTTCCGGACGATCTCCTGGCCGCTCACGCGGTGCTCGGCGACCAGGAGCGCGGCGCGGCCGCGCGCTGCGCCGGACATCGACCACACGATGGGCGAGCTCATTCCGCGCCGGCCGAGGATGCCGTCAACCTGAGTGAGCACGGTCGCCTCCGTGGATCGGGCAGCGGCAGATCGGCCAGGTCGCCGCCGGGTGGTGGGCGTAGGCGCTCACGTCGTCGGGGTCGACGGTGACCACGCCGGTGTCGTCGGACCGGGTGCCGTCGGGCGCGATGCGGTACGAGCGGATGGTCAGACCCCGCCGGCGTTTCTCCAGCGGCACGAAGTCGGAACTGCTCATCGCAGCGACCCCCGCAGGTGCAGCCGGCGCAGCAGCCTGGCCCGGCGGTAGGCGATGCTTTGGTTGGCGATGCGGACCACCGTCCTGCCGCCGGCCGTCACCACCAGGTCGCCGCCGGGTTGTCGAAGCTGCGGTCTGCTCGCGGGCATGGCGGTACTCCAGGGCGTCGGAGGGTGGGGCGCCGCCCGGGGCGTCCGCGGTGCCGAGGGGGATCGGTCGAGTCCTCGCACCGGGCGGCATCAACGACGGTAGGGAGCGCCGCCAAGAGTGCTCAACGAAGTTGCGCCATCTTGCGCTCTGTCACTCCAGTGCGGTGATGGCGGCGGTGATCAGTTGACGGGCTTTCACCCCGCGGACGGCCATGGATGCCAGGTCGGTGAAGGTGCGGACGTACTCGGCTATCTCGCGCGGCTGGGTGATCCGCAGGTATCCGGAGGTCAGCTCGACCGCCACCTCGGCGTCGTCGAACATGTAGAAGTCCTCGACTGGCAGGTGCGGCCGGCCCGGTCCTGTCGGGATGATGCCGATGCTGACGAACGGGCTGGAGGAGACGGCGAGCAGGTGGCCGAGCTGACCGGCCATCGTCGCCGGGTCGCAGACCGCGGCGCGGAGCACGTACTCCTCGATCAGCAGGCCGAAGCGGTGCCGGCCGGAGAACAACATCCGCTGCCGCTCCACCCGGGCCTCGACCGCGTCCTCGACGTCGTCCACGGCAACGCGCTCGCGCTGGATCGAGCGCAGCACGGCGGTGGTGTACTCCGGGGTCTGCACCATGCCGGGCATGACGCGGCTGGCGTAGACGCGGAAGAGGCCGGTGCGCCGGTAGAGGGCGGCCACGGACTCCTGGGCGGCGCGCAGGCCGGTGCGCTCCATGCGGCGCCACTCGGTGTACATGGAGTCGACCGCGCGGGCGGCGGCGATGAGGTCGGGGACCTGGTCGCCGGCGCCACAGACCGCGCACCAGGCGCGCAGGTCGTCCTCGGAGGGGGCGGACTTGCCGCTCTGGATCCGGGAGGTCTTCGCCGGGTGCCACCCGCAGCGGGCGGACAGCTCGTCGCCGGTCAGGCCTGCGTCCTTGCGCAGGCCGACCAGGCGGTTGGCGAGCGCCTTGCGCGCCTCGATGACGCTGGACGACGGGGACGACGACATGGTGCTGGCTGCCCGGCGGGTGGTGGTGGACGGGTGGGTCAGACGGTGTACTGCGCGTGTGGGACGGCCCGTTCCCACACCGCCTCGAAGGCGCCGGTCACCATCTTCACCACGGCCGGATCCTCGGTGACCTCGTGGCCGGCCCACTCCCCGTCACCGGTGAACCAGTGGAACAGGACCAGACGCTCGTCGACCAGCCACAGGTCATTGCCCGGCAGCGCGAGGTCGGACGCCTTCGAGCGGGGCAGCCAGCGGACCTGCTCGCCGAGCGCGACGTTGTGCCGCTCGGTGATCGCGTGCTCCCACCGGATGTAGGCGGTGACCGGCTCCGAGACGATCCGGGCCCGGCGCATCACCACGCCGCGGCCGACCGTCTCCCGCACCAGGGCGGCCCAGGCGGTGTACTCCTCGGGCAGGTCGTAGGCCTCGGGCCGCTCGACCGGAAGGCCTGCGCGCCAGTCGGCGAACACCGGGTCGTCCATGTAGGAGTCGCGCATCTCCAGGTGGCACGCTGAGCGCTCAGCGCTCCTCAGCAGGGCGCCAAAGTCCGGCACGCTCGGCTTCATCGCACACCTTTCGCAGGAACGGGATCATCCGGACCGGGATCCGGACGACACCCTCGTGGTCCGGGACGCCGGTGGGGTGACCCTCCACCCACTCGGTCTCGCTGATCACGCGGTACATCTCCATGTCGGGCAGCCAGCCCTGAATGACGATCTCCGCCTTCTCGTCCTCCAGCCACACGGTCGGAGAGCCACCGTTGGGTGTGTCCGGGTCGATGCCCCTGAACCGTAGTGCCATGACCGCTCCTCCTGCCAAGCCGGTTGCGGATCCTTGCACCTCCACCGTTCCGCTCGGCTGATGAGCCGTCAAGGGCGTGCGGGCGCAGCCGGGCGGAGCGCCGTACGGCGGGCCCGGGGCCGGGGCTGGCCGATTCCGCCCAAGGCCCGCCGTCCGCGACCGCTACGCCCGGCGGATCGCCCCGGAGCTGAAGTACTGGACCAGCACCGCGGCGAGGTGAACGGCAGCCTTGGCCTCGGCCGGGGTTTCCTTTCGGGTGGGGCGCTGCTTGCCATGCCGGCTGGTCTGGCCGTCCCACAGCTGCAGCATCATCCGGCGCACCATCTCGATGCCGTCCTGCGGGTCGGAGCCCTCGATCTCGAACACGAGCTTGGGCGCGATCTTCGGCATCTCACCCAGCATCGTGCCGAGCGTCGCCCGGCCGTGGTTGGGCTGCACGGTGGCGTGGGCCGCCGACTCCACCGCCTTGATCGCCTCGCTATAAGCCTTCACTGGGTCCGGGGTGAGGGCGTAAGCCTGAGTGATCGCCTCGCGCAGGTGCTCCGAGGCCGATCCCCGCTCTGGTTGGTCCGCGCTCTCGGCCGCGGTCTGCAAGGTTCGCGCGATGGCCGGATCGACGCGGGCGACCAGGGCGCCGCCGTCGGGCCGGACCGTGTAGCGCGAGCGCGCGTCGTCGAGCAGCCGCTGCAGCGGCTTGCGGCTCACGGTGTTCTGCTGGGCGAGCACCGCGCTCATCCCGGCCGCCATGGTCAGCAGCGCACCCGCTCTCGGAACGTCAGCGGCCGGGGGAGCCAGCCGGGCGGGAATGACGGTCGACGCAGGGACGGGCAGCAGGTCCAGCAGGGCGTCGATCGCCTCGAGCAGCCGCTCCACCGGCGTCCAGTAGGCCAGGCGCTCCGGGTAGTCGACGTCGCTGTAGTCGGAGTCGTCTTCCGTGTTCAGGGCCAGGTCGCAGCGGATCGCGACCCTCTGCCACACGTCCCCGCCGTGGCGCAGCACGGCATCGTGGAGCCACTCCCGCAGCGGCGTCTCCAGGGCGGCGGGAACGTCCTCGCGCAGGGGAGTGGTGCCGCCATCGCGGTAGGGCAGAGGGGTCCACGGAATCGTCACCCCGTCACCGTAGAGGTTCAGCGCGTCGTACAGCACGGGCATTTGGCACTGGCCTGCGGAGCGCAGGGCCGCTCGAGGAGTGCTTCACCGCAATCCGTTCGTCGAGCCGGAGGCAGTGGCCGGCTTGTCTGGCTTCGGTTGTCCGGCCGTTGAGAGCGTCGCCGATAGCTATCGGCCGGAGGAGCTGGCGCAGAGCGCGTCGGCGGGTTGCCGGAACGCAGTCGCCAGGATCGCAGCGGGCTCCGGTTGGGAGTCGGCGGTGAACGTCCTTAGGCAGCAGGGGCAAGAATCGAGGGCCATCTGGGGGTCGACCCGGAATGGCCCGACCGTCACCATGCGGGCCTCGATGCTCTGCCGTTCCAGCTTGGCAGCGAGGTTGTGCATGGCCCTGCTCAGCTGAAGTCGGTACGTACCGCACATCAGCTGGTCCTTCTGTCGTGCTCTCCGCTCTCGCTCCCAGGCGACCTCGGCGGGATCGTAGGAGGTCTGGCAGTACGCGTTGACCAGGCTGGTGAGCGCCGCCAGCTCGACCCCGAACATGTCGGAGCTGTAGCAGCCTTGCTCGAACGCGACCCTGACTTCCGCCGCAGTCGGCCTGCGGTAGTCGGAAGCGGTGGCCGATCGACCGACGTACGGGAAGGCCGTGATGAGCTGCTCCCACAGCCAATGCTGCTCCTGGTTGGCAACAAGCCGTACGCCGTACGAGTTGTAAGAGTAGCTGTCCGGCCATTCGACTTCCTCGACGAGGTGGAGGTTGGCTACGGCACGCCGGATGTTTCCGAGCTCGCTTCGAGGTCGCCTCAGGGCGATAGCGAGGGCGTTCCATCGGAGGAGCACCGGGTAGGGCTCTGGACCCTGGGCCTTCCTCAGCGCGTCCAGGATCATTTGCTGGAGAGGGCCGATTCTGCGCGTCATGCCACCGGATCCTGGCGACCTGCCGGACGTCAGGACAGCTTCCACACCGGACCATCGCTCGAAGGAGTGGGCGACAGGCGTCTAGGTTGCCTCCGACGTGAACGCCACGGTCATGCTGGCCGCCGCCTCGCCTTCCCTGGGGTCCTCTGGCATCTTTACGGCGTAAAGACCGCCCGCTCCCCTGTCGGGACGGCGCCGGGGGATAGTCTCCTTTCCGAGTTGCACCACCACCTCCGGAGATCCCGTGTCACAACCCCCTGGTCTGCAGAACAACCTTTCCCTCGCCGAGCGCCGCCGCCTGCGGCTGCAACAGCAGCAGGAACAGCAGGGCGCGGGCGTGAAGGTGACGGCGCTGCTGAGCGAGTTGGTGGCGAATCCGGCGAATCCGCGGGCGGAGCTGCCGCGTCTGGAGGAACTGGCGGACAGCATCCGGCAGGGCGGTATCGCCCAGGCGCTGACGCTCGTCCCGGCGCCGGTGTACGCGGCGGCATATCCGGAGCACGCCGACGCGGTCGCGGCGGTGCCCTACGTCGTCGTCAACGGAAACCGGCGGCTGGCTGCCGCGGCGATGGTGTCGCTGGCCGAGGTGCCGATCCACATCAACACCAACGCGACGACCCGTACGGAGATCCTGGTCCTCGCGCTGACGGAGAACATCCAGCGCGAGGACCTGTCGCCGCTGGAGGAACTCGAAACGATCGAGGAGCTCAAGGGGCTCCTCGGCACCTACTCCGCCGTGGCGGCGGCGCTGGGCAAGAGCGAGGGATGGGTCTCGCAGCGGCGGCGTCTGGCCAACCTCGCTCCCGATGTCCTCGACGCCTTCAAGGCCGGCGGCATGACGATCGAGCAGGCCCGGGAGCTCGGCAAGACCAAAGACCACGCGGCCCAGCGGGAGGCGTGGGCCGGCCTTCAGGAGAAGGCGGCCGACAAGCCCGCGAAGAAGAGCGTGCCCCGCAAGACTTCGAAGGCCAAGGTCCCCCACCAGGCCCCGGTCGGCGCCGACAAGGACCCGGCCTCCAGCGCACGCCGCGCGGCGTGCCAGGCCGTCCTGACCGGGACCCCGACCGACGACACCGCCGTGGTCCTCTCCGCTCTCAGGAACCCGGCCGACCACGACGCGACCGAGCAACTCGCCGGACAGTGGCTCGCCGCCGTGAACGGCGACGCCGAGTCCGAGTCCTACGTCGCCTCGGTGGCCACCACCCATCCCCGGCAGGCTGTCCTGGCGCTCGCCCTCGCCGGATGCGAGCTGCGCATGGGCGCCGCCGCGACCCCTGCTGACCGGCCCTACATTGGCTGGCTGGTCGAGCACGCCGCCTACGAGGCAACGGACTCGGAGCTGCGCCTGCTGACCGACGACCCCGCCTTTACGGCGTAAAGATCTGGAGACGTGATGACCATCCCCGACACCTTCCTCCAGATCCCGCCGAACACCGGCCGCGTGACGCGCGTAATCGTGGCCGTCAACGAGTCCGGCGGATCGGTGAAGACCACCACGGTCAGCGCCCTCGCCGCAGTCGCGGCCGAGGAAGGACTGCTGGTCCTGGTCATTGAGGCAGACAGTCAGCGCGACCTGGCCCACATCCTGGGCTACGACGACCCGGACTCGGATGAGAACATCGCCACCCTCTGGGACGTGGTCGACGGCCTCGCCACCCTGGACGAGGCTGCCATCCCCGCCCGCCGAGGCGAGGGCGGCCCGATCATCCCGGGACTCTGGCTCGTGCCTGGATCCCGCAGGCTCAAGGAGCTGGACGACAAGCTCGCGGGAGCGATGCTCCGCGAGATGTGGTTCAGCCGCCTGCTGCCCGCCGTCATGGGCCGCTTCGACGTGATCCTCATCGACTGCCCCGGTGACCTCAAGCTCACCACCAAGGGTGCCCTGCTGGCCGACAAGGACCGCGTCGAGGTCATGGCCTGCGTGAAGTCCCAGGAGAAGGAGGCCCGCGCCCTCACGGAGCTCGAGTCCACGCTCGCCGAGATGAACAAGGCCTTCGGCCCGCTCGGCATCTCCCTCGGGATCGACTGGATCGTGATAGGAGAGTCGGTCTCCCACGAGAGCCAGGGCAAGGTCTACAGCGACTCGGAGAATCAGCTGCGCGAGGCCTACGGCGAGCTCGTGCTGCACCCCTCGGTCCGGCGCAGCACGAAGGTCGCCGAGGCCTACTCCGCGCAGACCGCCCTCCCGCTGTACGCGCCGGCCAGCGCGCCAGCCATCGAGTACCGGGGCATCGCCGCGGGCATGGGCCTCACCAAGGAGACCTTTACGGCGTAAAGACCCCCGAAACGCGAGAGGGCCCGTTCCCGGCGACTCACGCCAGGAACGGGCCCTTTCGGGTAGTGCTGTCAGACGGCGGCCGGGGTCAGGCCGATCACGCGGGTGACGGTGGCGAGGGTAGTGGTCCAGTCACCGTTGAAGTGGATGGCCTTGTCGCACACGTACGCAGCTGCGCCGAGCTTGAGGTTGGTTACGAGGATGGTGCCGCGCTCGGTCCAGTAGGCCCGGTCCAGGTCGTCGTTGACCCGGGTCACCAGGCCGCTGTGTCGGGTGACCCATCCGGCGACGGCTTCGTGGAATCGGCGGTGTCGGGCGGTGTAGACAAAGACGGCGCGGTGCTGGGCGAGCAGGCGCAGCGCTTCGATGGCGCCGGGGATCGGCTCGCCGTACACCTGGCCGCCCATCCATCCTCGCTCATCGACCGCCATCAGGGTCTCGTCGAAGTCCACCCCAACAGCTTGGCTACTCGGGCTGTCGGGGCGGGGAGCGATGACGGGTCGGTACATGTGGTCCTCCATCGAGGTGGTGGGCCTACAGGAGAGGGAGCTGGTTCTCGTCCGGCTGCTCGGGGGCGCCGTGGGCGCGAGCCTGAGCGCGGGCGTGGTCGTGGGCTTCGTCGCGGTGCTCGCACACCAGCCGCCCGTCGGACAGCTGGCTCCACTCACAGCTGCCGACCGCGTCGTCTGCGGCGTCCTCGGGGCTGGGGTGGTGGGGGATGAACTCGTGCTCAAGCACGTCACCGCAGATGCCGCATTTGGCGGTCCAGCACAACGACGGGACGGCCACTCCGACGCCCGACCCCGCCACGCCCCGGCGCCGCCAGGCGTAGCCGTGCTCGAGGACGACGGCGTAGCTGACGGGCTGGTACGGGGAGCCGTCGTCCAGGTCGGTGGACAGGGCGTTGTGCTCGGCGGCGGCCATCAGGGCGGTGGCGAGGTCGGGCATCGGCAGGAGGGTGTTGGGGCCGGTGAGCCACAGCTCCCAGGGCCGGTCCGGGGTGCCGGGGCGCAGCCGCTCGTCGGGGTTGGTGGTGTAGAGGCCGCGGCGGGGGATCGGCGTGATCGTCATGGTGCGGGCTCCTTCGACGGGTCGGCCCGGCCAGCTGCGGTGCGGGGGCCGGGCCGGGTGCTGGCGGATTGTCAGGCATGGCTGGCGGTGGGGCGGTGCAGGAGGAGGTGGAGGGCGGCGGTGACGTTGCGGGCCGGTTCTCGGTGGAGGCCGGCCCGCTGCCGAGGTGCTGTCGAACTACAGGAGGCCGGCCGCGTGGGCCTCGGCCTCCTGGTCGCGGTAGTCGTCCTCGTCGTCCTCGTCGACCTGGTCCTCGTCGGCGGCCGCGGCGGGGCAGAGCTCGGCGACGGCGAGTTCCTCGCCGAGGGCGGCCCACGGGTCGTCGTCCTGGTCCTCGTCGTCGGCGGGCTGCGCCGCGTCGGCCGTGGGGCTGTCCAGGAGCGCGACCAGCTCGCTGATGCTGCCCACCCGGATCTGCTGCTCGCCGTCACGCACGAGCAGGTAGGTGCGGGTGCTGTAGCCGTGCTGGTCGGCGGGAGAGGGGACACACAGCAGGTGCGCGCCGCCGGGCAGCTCGCACGTCGCGGTGCCGTCCTGCACGCCGACCCAGTTGGCGGCCTCGGTCAGGCTGCCGCCGCTGCGGTCGAGGCCGTGGGCTCCGGTGGCCGCGCGGTGTGCGGCGTCGGCGGCGACCTCCTCGGCAAGCTGCTCCCGCGAGGGCGCCAGGGCGGGCGCCGCGGCGGCGGGGGCGGGGGCGGGGACATAGCCGTAGGTGGGGACGCCGAGGCGGTGGCGCAGCGGGCGGCGGAGCTGGGTGGTGGCCTGGTCGGCGAGGCAGGCGGCGAGGCCGGCGGCGGCCACGGCGAGGGTGAAGCGGGTCTCGGCCGGACGGGCGGCGAGGGTGCGGTAGGTGGTGAGGCCGGCGGCGGCCGCCGCAGCGGCGATGGCGACGTTGTCGGCGGTGTCGAGGGCGTTGCTCAGCAGGCGGGCGCGGGTCGTCTGCTCGGTCATCAGGTGCCTCCAGGGGAGTTGGGGTGGGCCGGGCGGCCGCGTCGCTCACCACGGCGCCCGGCCACCCAGGCCTGGCTGGCCGGTGGGCGGGGCGCGGTGGTGGGCAGCGTCAGTGCCCGGTGCGGTGGTAGCGGATCTCGGCAAAGCCCTCGCCGAGCAGGGCGGCGGCCGCAGCAGAGGTCTGGGCGTGCTGCTCGCACAAAACCTTCTCCGGCACCCGCTCGTGGTCGGGCCGCCGCGCATTGCGGGCGAGGCACAGGTCGAGCGGAACGCGCAGCAGGACGGCGACGGGGCGGCGGCCGTGCTGGCGGGCGAGGTCGACCAGCTGCAGCCGGTGGTGCGGCAGGCCGGACACGGCGTCGATGTAGGTCGTCACGCCGCGCCGCAGGCGGGCGGTCAGGATCTGGTGCTGGAGCAGGAGCGCGTCGGCGGTGGCTCTCTGGTCGCCCGGCTCGGACACGGCGGCGCGCAGTTGGTCGAGGGAGACGATCTGGTGGGCCGGGACGTCTTGCAAGAGGGTGGTCTTGCCGCTGGCCGCGGCGCCGATCAGCACGACCAGGTCGCCGGGCTGGACCGGTTCGAGGGCGCGGGAGCGGGCGGTGGCGAGGGTCGTGGTCGTCATGGCGGGGGCCTCCGAGGTGGTGTGGTGGGTGGTCAGAGCCAGGCGCCGGTGGGGTCGTCGGGCAGCGGGTTGTCGGCGGGGCCGGGCTGGCTGGGCGTGCGGGTGGAGGCGAGGGCGAGTGCGGCGGCGACGGTGTCGCTGAGGGTGTCGCGCACGGGGGCGCCGTGGCGGTGTGCGACCCAGATCAGGTAGCGGTTGCGCTCGGGGGCGGCGCAGTCGGGCGGGCAGCCGAGGACCACGCGGCCGGTGCCGATGTCGAGGCCGAACTCGACGTTGGTGGTGAAGCCGGGCATGTGCTCGAGGTCGCGGGGGATCCAGAAGAGGATCGCGTCGGCACTGGCCCGGGCGGCGGTCTCCCAGTCGACCTGGTCGTCGTAGTGCTCGGCGCGGCGACCGCCCCGGGACTCGGGGGAGAGCACGGTCAGCGGGCCGGGGCCGGTCCATTGGGCGCCCAGCTCGGCGTAGGCGGCCGGCCTCCAGGAGTCGACGGGGCCGCCGAGCCTGGGGGTGGGGCCGGCGAGGAACACGGACGGGCCGTGGGTGGGCAGGGGCTCGCGGGCCATGACGAGGTGGAGGTTCACGCGGTGGCTCCGTTCCGGGCGGCGTGCTGCGGGGTCCAGGGCAGGGGCAGGCCGTCCCCGTCGGTGCGGGGGACGACGTGCAGGTGCAGGTGGAAGACCGTCTGCGTGGCCGCGGCGCCCCGGCTCGTGAGGACGTTGGCGGCGGGCAGCTCGGCGGCGAGCTCGGCGGCGCGCGCCATGGTGGCCGCGGAGACGAGCGGGTCGGTGCCGACGTCCGCCACGTGCTGGCGGGGGATCACCAGCAGGTGCCCGTCGGCGACACCGCCGCTGCGCGGGCGGATCGCGATGGCGTCGCTCCACTCCCGGACGACGTCGGCGGGCGCCTCTCCCCTGACGATGGCACAGAAGGCGCAGTTCGAGACCGACACGGTGATCGGTTCCCTTCTCGGTGTGGGTCCGGCCGGACGGCCGCGCCGCGCACCACAGCGCTGCGACCGCCCGGCCTGGGTGGCCGGGGGCGGAGCGTCGTGGTGGGCAGCGTGAGCGTCCGGCGCGGGTCAGCGGGCCAGGAGCAGGGCGGCTGCGGATTCCCAGCCGTGGTGCCAGGCCTGGTCGAGCTCGAAGGACCCGCACACCGGGGCCAGGCGCTCGTAGAAGGCGCCCTTGCCGGTGGCGTTGGCCAGGCGGGCCAAGGGCTGTCGCCTGTCCGCGATGTAGTGGGTCGCGAAGGACAGGGCCAGCGCGGCGGTGACGCGGCCGGGCCTCAAGCGCAGGCCCAGCAGGCGCGAGCCGATCAGGAGGGCGCCGGCCTGCGTGGCCGAGTAGGTCAGGCAGTGGTGGGCGCAGGCGAGCTGGCCCTCGCGGGTTCCGTGCACGGTCTCGGTGCCGGTCTCCTCGTCGCGGTCGACGACGGGGTTGGTGTCGGTGGCGCCCTTGATCCGGGCGCAGGTGTCCGTCTGGACCCACATGTCACCGATCGCTCCGGCGGCCCGCAGGAGGGCGTAGGAGGTGGCGAAGCGGGCGGCGCGGTCGGTGGCGGTCACGGATTCCTCCGGGTGGTTGTGGTGTGGGTGTGGGCTGGGCGCCCGCCGTCTGGGCAGGCGTGCGGGTGCCACGGGCGGGCTGCAGAGGGGTCCGCGTTCGGGCGCGGTGGGGTGACCGGCCGTCGGGTGCGCGGCCGGTGGTGCCGGAAGGGGGTGGTGCGCGTCCGGGTCGTGAGCCCGCGCCGGCCGGGTGCCGGGGACGCGCTGGCGGGTCAGCTGGTGGGCTTGGGCATCGAGCGGCACTCGTTGGCGTGGGCGTTGGCGTCCAGGTGGGCGTCCTGGCGCTCGTTCGGCAGGTACGGGTCGCCGTAGACGCCGACGCTGCCGGTGGTGCCGCAGCCGTTGCACTTCCAGGTGAAGCCGTCGACCTCGTGGTAGGTGTCGCCGACGTAGGGGCGGCCCTTCGGGAGGAACCTGGTGCGGAAGCGGACGCTCGTCAGGTCGATCTGGGCGCCGCCGACGGTGAGGTAGCGGGCGAGGACGTTCTCGGGCCAGGCGGCGGTCCACACGGTGCTGGTGGTGGTGCTGCTCATCGGGTTTCCCTCTCCGAGCTGCTCCGGGACGCGGTGTCCCGGATGGTGCGCGCCTGGGTCGTGAACCCTCGCCGGCCGGTGCCGGGACGCGCTGGCGGCCGGTCAGCCGCCGGAGCTGTAGCGCTTGGTCTGCTTGAGGACGTGGTCGCGGGTGAAGCCGGTCTCGGCGGCGGCGTCGGCCTGGAGGACCTGGCCGGTGCGGATCAGCTCCGCGATGGCGGCCCACATCTCGGCGTCCGCGTCGGTCTTGGCCTTCTCGGCATCGGCGTGGATCTTGTCGCGCCTCTTCTTGAGCGCGGCGATGTGGGCGCGGCCTTCGGTACGGGTGGTCTGGTCAGGACGGGGCATGACGGGCTCCTGGCGTGCGGGCGGCTGCTGGTCTGCATTCACGGAGAATGCAGACTCGCAGTCTGCCCTGTGTGCGGCCGGAGCGGGCCTGGCGGAGGTCACTCGATGGTCCAGCCGCCGCTGCGCCAGGCGCGCTCGGCGTCGTTGGCCAGGATCCGGGCCAGGCGGGTCCAGCCGGGGAGGGCGAACCAGCGCATCCGGTCCGCGGCCCAGCGCAGCGCGAACATGATCTGCTGGGCTTGGTCCGCGGTGAGGACGAGTTCACCGCGGTGGTCGCCGTCCAGGGCGGTGAGGAACGTGCGGATGGTGGCGTTGTCGCCGATGCGGGCCCACCGCAGCCTGCGGGCGAGGCGCTGGGTGGTGAGGCAGCTGCGGTGTCCGGTGTTCTCGCCCCAGTAGATGCCCATGGCAGTTCCTTCCCGGTTGGGCGGGAGGGGTTCCCGCTCAACCAAGTATGCAGACTCAGACTATGCATGTCCAGAGTATGCATTTCTCGGAGTTGGGGCCGGTCGGCTCGCGCACCACCGGGCCCCGCCCGCCGGCCTGTCCGGCACCAGGGGCAGGGCGCGGTGGTGGGCAGGGTCAGCGCCCGGACTCGTGGCACTCGCACTTCGGGGCGGGCTCCCAGCCGTCAAAGGTGCGCCGGCGGATGGACCCGGCACCGGGGATGCCGCTGCCGCCGCAGGTGGTGCAGGAGGCGTCGGCCCCGGGGTCAAGGGCCCATTCGATCCCGCAGGAGCGACAGCGGGCACAGTCCGCGAAGTCGTCGCTGTTCCAGGCCGGCTCGCCGTACTCCTCGGCACCGGGCGTCTGGCAGCGCGGGCAGGTGATCGTGTACTGCCGGGTGCGAATGGCGTGGCCGAGGGGGTCGGCGATCACACCGAGCAGCACCTGGTGGTTGACGGCCTCGTACTCGGCGACCCGGTGGGCCAGGGCCAGCGCCTCCTCGCGGGTGTGCTTGTAGGCGGCGGCGCGGCCGATGTCCCGGACGGGCCGCCAGCCGCCGTCCTCGCCCTCGAGCCAGGCCCGCAGGCCGACCAGGGCGCCGTCGGTCACCGCCCAGCCGTCGCCGGTCTCGTCGCGGCGCACGACGACCTCGCCGTACCCGCCGACCGGGCCCTGGGGGATCGGCACACGGAACTCCACGGCGCGCGCCAGCTGCTCCTCCGAGGACAGGGTGCTGTTCATCCTTCTCCTTCGTTCGTGCGTGGGGTTCGTGTCTCTGGTCAGCCGGCGGTGGTCGGGCGGCCGGGGCGGCCGGGCCGGTTCAGGGGCGAGAGCGCCTGCGGCTTCCGGGACCAGCGGACGTAGTCGACGCTGCTCGCGGCGTAGGTGTTGGTCAGGAGGCTGCCGGAGTGGTCGAGGCAGTCGTGCAGGCGGTCCAGGCGGTCCCAGGCCCGCCGCAGCTGGTCGATCAGCCAGGTCCGGTCCTCGCCGGTGAGCGCCTGGCCAGCGGCGACAGCGTCCAGGCGGCCGACGTCCTGGATGCCCGCCGCGAGGAACGCGTCGACCCGTGCGGCTTCCTCGGCGGTGAACTCCTCGCCGATCCGCCGGGCCTCGTCGGCGTGCGGGTCGTCGGCGTAGGCGGCGGAGCTGCGCCGGTCGAGCGCGATGCGGGCCAGCTCCCAGTCGGTGGCCTCGGGCAGGGCGCTTTCCGGGCGGTAGCTGCGGTCGGGTCGGGCGAACGGTTCGTAGGCGGTGGCGGCCGGGGTGGACGGGGTGGTGTCGGTGGTCACGGGGTCCTCCTGTCGGGGTGCCGGCCGGGCGGCCGCGCCGCGCACCACCGCGCCCGCCGTCCCGGCCTGGGTGGCAGGGGCGGCGGCCGCAGTGGTGGGCAGCGTCAGTGCCCGGACGTGGATCAGCGGTGCTGGAGCTCGGCGGTGGTCGTGTCGGGGACGGGCAGCGTGCGGGCGGTGGCGGTGGCGACGCAGAGCCGGAGGTCCTCGGCGGCCCGGGCGGCGGCCACCAGGTCCTCGTAGAGCCGGTGCTGGTCGGGGTCGTGGAGGTCGAGGTGCGTCTCGGAGGCCGACACGAGGTTGCAGAGGTAGACGACGGTGTCGGCCGTCTCGCGGTGCAGGGCGGCCAGGCCAGGCTGGAACTCCAGCGGGGAGGTCAGCCTCTCCAGGGCCTTGCGCAGGTCGGCAGGCTGGCCCGCCCGGGCGGTGTCGAGGTCGGCTTCCAGCACAGCGGCCAGGGCGTCCTGGTCGACGTACACGGCGCCGTAGCCGAGGCGGCGGAGCAGGCGGGCGGGCAGAAGGCGGAGCAGACGGCCGTTCACGGGTCCTCCAAAGGGGGGCGGGTGCTGGACGGTTCGGTGCCGGCCGGGTGGCCGCGCCACACACCACCGCGCCCGCCGTCCCGGCCTGGGTGGCAGGGGCGGCGGCGGCAGTGGTGGGCAGCGTCAGTGCCCGGACGGGGGAAGGGCGGGCCGGTGCACCGGGGCACCGGCCCGTCCGGAGTGGTCAGCGCTGGTCGAAGGGCGAGCCCGGCGCCGGGACAGCCGGGCGGGGCCGGGCTGTCTTGGGCTCCGGGGTCTGAATGGTGATCTGCGGCTGCACGTCGGTGCGGTTGATCACCATCGGGCGCAGGCTGAACGAGATGCCGCGCAGGGCGAACAGCGAGATGACCGCGATGGCTGTGGCGGTCAGGCCGACGGCGACCGGGCGCCCAGCCTCGGGAGCGGCGGACCAGACCATGGCGAGGGTGGCGCAGGACCAGGCCGTCCAGCCGAGACGTGCGACGGCGCCCTGGGTGATGAAGGCGAGCAGCGCGGCGACCAGGCCCACCGTCTTCCACGCGCCGTACGCGGTGGCAGGGGTGAGCGGGTAGGCCTGGTGGGCGATGAGGTAGGCGTGGATGGGTCCGGTGACGGCGACGCGCAGGCCGTCGCCGCCGGCGGGCAGGTCCTGGGGCAGGTGCACGGCGCCGATCACGGCGCCAGCCGCGTTGAACAGGATGCCGCCGACGGTGCCCAGCACCAGGGCGGCGAGGGCGATCGCGGTCAGGTAGGCCAGGGCGCGCACCCACGGTTCGGCGCCGGAGAAGTCGTCCAGAGCGCCGGCGAGTTCGCGGCGGCGCCGGTCGAGCCAGCCGCCGGGGGCGGTCAGGGCGCGGGCCCGGCGCCGGGCCGACTCGCGGACGCTGACGTTCGGCTGCTCCTGGGGGGCGGTGGGCTCGGTGTGCTGGTTCACGGGGTGCTGCTCCTGTTCGGGTCGGTGTGCCGGGGGTTGGTGCCGGGGCCCGCCCCGTCGGTGCGGGGCGGGCGGGGTGAGGCGGGATCAGCCGTTGAGGCGGATCGGCATCAGCAGGTGCTGGTAGTCGGTGTCGGCGAGTTCGCCGGAGTGCCCGGTGAGCAGGGCGGGCTTGGTGGCCGAGGTGGCGTGGAGGCGGGCCTCGGGCGCGGTGAGGGCCTTGAGGGCGTCGGCGAGGTAGCCGGGGTTGAACGCGATCGTGCCGCCGTCGAGGTGGCCGGTGGTGTTGCAGGGGATGCGGTCGACGGCGTGGGCGTCGTCGCCGTGCCCGGCCTCCAGGCACAGCTGCCTGCCGTCGTCGGTGACGGTCAGGCGGACCGGGGTCTTGTCGGAGGCGACCAGGGCGACGCGCTTGAGCGCTGCCAGCGCCTCGTCGGTGGGGACGGTGACGGTCAGCTCGGCGTCGGCGGGGGTGGGGAACACGCCGCGGTGGCGCGGGAAGTCGCCGTCGAGGAGCCGGGTGCCGATGCTGCTGCCGGCGGTGGTGAGGGTGAGCTGGCCGTCCGACCAGCCGACGGCGACCGGGTGCTCGCCGGTCATCGCGCGGGTGGCCTCGGCGAGGAACTTCGCCGGGATCAGGACGGCGCCGTCGTCGGCCTTGTCCTTCTTCTTGCCGGTCTTGGGCGTCACGGCCGGGAGGGTGCCGGTGGGCTGGACGGTCAGCTCACGTACGGCGAAGCGGTAGCGGTCGGTGGCGGCCAGGGTGATCCGGTCGTCCTCGAGGAGCAGCTGCACGGCGGTCAGCACCGGCAGGCTCTCCTCGGTGCTCGCGGCGACGGCGACCTGGGCGACGGCGTCGGCGAGGGCGTCGGCCTGGACGGTGAGCACGGTGTCCGGTACGCCGGGCAGCTGCGGGTACTCCTCGACCGGCAGGGTCGGCAGGGTGAACTTCGCCGTGCCGGAGGTGACGAGCAGCCGGGAGCCGGACAGCTCGATGTCGACCTCGGCGGCCTTCGGCAGGGTCTTGCAGATCTCGTTGAGGAGGCGGCCGGAGACCAGCGCGGTGCCGTCGTCGGCGATCTCCGCGTCCACGCGGGTGGTCGCCGCGGTCTCGTAGTCGAACGCGGCCAGGTGCAGGCCGTGCTCGTCGGTGCGCAGCAGGATGCCGGCGAGGACCGGGACGGGGGCGCGGGTGGGCAGGGCGCGGGCGGCGAAGGCGACGGCCTCGGCGAGCACGTTGGCGAAGACGCGGAGCTTCAAGGTGTCCTCCAAGGACGGTGGGTCAGGCGGCGGTGGTGAGGGCGGCGAGTTGGTCGCGCTCGTCGTCGGACAGTTCCGAGCACGGGAGGCAGGAGCCGAGGGTTTTGAGCGGGAGGCAGGCGTCGTAGCGGACGAGGCACAGCGGGCACGTCTGGCGGGCGGCCATCGCCCGGTCGAGGGCGGCGGCCCGGCCCGGGGTCATCGGCCGCACGGGCTTGGCGGCGTCGATTCGGTACAGGTAGCCGTGGCGGCGGCCGCGGCGGCACACCACCTGGGCGGTGGGCTCCTGGGCGGCCGGGCGCAGGCCCATGGCGCGCAGCTGGCGGCGGGTGGCCAGGCCCTCGGGGCCGAACTTCCAGGGGTAGGTGGGCAGGCCGCCGTGGTGGCGGCCTTCGGGGTCGAGGTCGATCGCGCGCACGCTGTTGCTCTCCGTTCCGGTGTGGTCGGGTGGTGCGGGCCGGTCGGCCGGTGACGGCCCCGGACACGGGCCCGCCCACCCGGCCGGCGTTCGGCGGGGTGGGCGGGTGTGGCCGGGGGCGAGGCCGGGCGGCCGGATCAGAGGCGCTCGGCTGCGAGGGCGGGCGGCACGACGAGTTCGTCGGGCCAGGTGCACCAGTCCTGCTCGGGCTCCGGGTGGGGGACCGGCGGTTCGGCGCAGGCGGGCAGGTAGACGCTGGGCAGTTCCTCGTCGGGCCAGGCCGGGGCGGGGCGGCGGGCCAGGCGTGGGAGAAGGCGGGCGAAGCGCATGGGCGTGTCCTTGGTGGTCTGCGGTCAGCCGTTGTTGTTGGTGATGGAGCCGCGCCACCCGGCGCTCTGGCGGCCGATGTTGGTCTGGTGGGTGCGGTGGACCAGGGCGAGCACGGTGCCGGTCGCGCTGGCGCCGTCGCCGCTGGCGCTCGTGCCCGCGCCGGACGCGGAGCCGGAGGCGACCGAGCGGAGCTTGCCGAGCAGGCCGGAGACGCCGAGCACCACGGCCGCGACGAGCACGGCCGCCCACTTGAGGAGGTCCCCGAGGGCGTCTGCGTGCGGGGCGACCTCGGCGACGGCGGCGCCCAGCATCCACACCGCCCCGCCGGCCGCCAGGGAGGCGATGGAGCCGTACAGGACGTACTGGCGCACCGCGAGCGACAGGCCGGGGTCGACGGCCGGTGCGGCCGCAGGGACGGGGGCCTGGGCGTCGACGGCGCGGCGGTGGTCGGCCAGGCGGGCGGCCATGGCGTCCAGGTGGGCGCTCACGTCGAAGACGGGCACGGCGACGGCCTGGCCGTCGACGAGCGCGGGCACGCAGGTGGCGTCCCCGTAATCCGGGCCCAGCGGCACGGCGACGAGCTGCCCGTCCATGTTCGTCGGCACGTAGCCGCGCTCCAGGAGGATGACCTGCGAGTCGTTGTTCGGGATGTCGGTGCCGGGCACGGGGGTCTCCTTCGGGGAAGCGGGGTGGGTGGGGGCGCCGCGGCGCCTTCTGGGGCCGCCGGGCCCGGCCGGTGACGGCGGGTCCGGCGGCCCCCGGAGAGGCCGGGAGCGGGCGGGTTACTGCTCGGGGGTCCAGGTGCGGAACAGCCGGGCGGGGGCGAGAGGGTGCGTCGCGTGGGTGCCCAGGCCCGGGGTGAGCCGGGCGGTGAGGGCGACCTGGTGGGCGTGGGCCAGGGCGGTGGTGATCAGCGGGGTCGCGGCCGGGAAGAGCCCCCAGCTCTCCACCCGCAGGCTGATCCCGGCCAGGCGGCCGGTGAGGGCGATCTCCTCGGCCAGGCGCACCGTCTCCTCGCAGGTGGACAGGTGGGGCCAGTCGCCGAGGGTGATGGTGATCAGCGGGCGCTCGGGGCTGGGGGAGTAGGCCGCGCGGTCGCCGGGGTCGCCCAGGCGGCCGTGCAGCAGACCGACGGCCTCGCGCAGCAGGGTGACGGTGTCGGCCTTGGTGGTGGCGGTGCGGGCGGCCAGGCCCGGGCGGGCGCCGTAGGGGTCGGCGACCCACGGCTCGGTGAGCGGGCAGGCGTGCTCGGCGGCGACCAGGTGGTCGATCAGCGTGCTGGACCCGGATCCGGTACGGGCGCTGATGTGCAGGTGCACGGCGCCGTTGGTGTTCCACAGCGGCACCCGGGCCACGGTGCCGTCGGCGTAGCGGCCGATGGCGGCGGTGCCGGTGGCGGTGTCGATGAGCTGGTCGGCCGGCGGGCGGGGCGCCGGGTCGGCGAGCTGGGCGGTCTCCTCGTGCTGGCGGGTCAGTTCGGTGTAGCGGGCGAGAGCGGCGGCGGAGGTCATGGCGTGGTGTCCCTTCGGTAGACGGGTCGTGCCCGCCGCCCTGTGGCGGGCGGCGGGCACGGTCGGGGTGGCGAGGATGGTCAGTTGGGGAGGCGGGTGGTGCGGCCGAGCGCGAGGATCTCGCGGATCAGGCGGGCGGCCTCGGGGGACTGCTTGCCGCTGCGCGGCTGGCCGATCAGGTACGCGGCCTCGTCGGCGACGAAGACGATCTGGCGGGGCGGGCCGGGCTGCAGCTCGGGGCGCCGGGGCGCGGCGGGCAGGGCCCTGAGGAGCCGCAGCTCCACCAGTGCCCGGTGGGCGGCGAGCGTGGTGGCGGCGTCCTCGAGGGTGCCGGCCGGGCGGAGCCGTACGCGCGGGTCGAGGGAGGCCTCGGCGAGGAACAGGTCGACGGCACTGACCTGGCCGGTGCCGAGCTGG
Source organism: Kitasatospora sp. NPDC059408 (assembly GCF_042751525.1). NCBI lineage: Bacteria > Bacillati > Actinomycetota > Actinomycetes > Kitasatosporales > Streptomycetaceae > Kitasatospora > Kitasatospora sp. NPDC059408. Next base: position 25,184 of record NZ_JBHYWI010000050.1, on the reverse strand, counting down.
GAGTGGGCGGGGCGGGTGTTCACGGCGGGGTCCTTCCGGTCGGTGGTGCTGGCGGGCGCGGTTGGTGGGTGGTCAGACGCGGATGCTGCCGATGAGGTGGACCAGGCCGGTGAGGAGCTGGTTGATGGTCGGGCCCAGGCCGGTGCTGGCGAGGGTGAAGCCGAACAGGATGAGGGTCAGGCCGGAGAGGACGCGGACGGCTCCGCTGCGGTAGAGGAAGACGGTGGCGATGCCGAAGACGAAGGCGAGGGAAGCGGAGACGACCACGGGGGCTCCAGGGCAGGACGGGGCCGGGGCAGCCGCGTCGGGCTGCCCCGGGCTGGGGTGGCGGGGTGTCAGCTGGGAAGGGTGTAGCGGCCGCCGCCGAGGGCGATGACCCGCTTGACCTTGCCGAGGGCGGTGAGGTTGTTGCGCAGGACCGGGGCGCCGACGGGCTTGCCGCCGTCGGCGTTGACGACGTCCAGGAGCTCGTCGAAATCGAGCGCCACCTCGCCGTCCTCGTCTTCGCCGGCGTCCTCCAGGACGCGGACGATGCGGGCGGCGACGGTGGCCTTGCCGGAGCCGGCGCTCTTCTGCTCGGCGGCGGCCTGCTCGGCCAGGCGCTCCGTCTCCACCTTCGCCGCCTCGACCAGCTCGACGGGGCCGTCGCCGTCGCGGGTCAGGTACACGGCGCCGGCGGCCTCGTGCGAGGTGGCCTCGAGGTGGGCGGGCTCGCCCGGCCCGTACAGGTCGAGGATGAGCGGGTCCAGGCCCTCGACCTCGTGCATGGAGCCGACCGGGAAGAACCGCATCATCGCGGTCGGCCGGTCGCTCCCGAGGAGGTAGGCCATGCCGCCGGTGTTGCCGCCGGGCTTGGGCTTGACCATGCCGCGGGCGGAGGCGAACCGGGAGCGCAGCAGCGGCGGGCCGGAGCGCTTGGGGATGGGGACGATGTGCGTGCCCGGGGGCAGCAGGCCGTCGGAGACGAGCGACTGCATCATCGAGCTGGACCAGCGCAGCAGGATGGTCTCGCCTTCCTTGAGCATGCCGCGCAGGGTGTCGGAGCCGCCGAGCTCGTCCACGTGCGAGGCCTGCGCCGCGATGGAGATGCCGACGCCGACCGAGCGGCCGGTGCGGCCGAGCTCCTTGATCAGAGCGGCGACCTTGTCCCGGTACGGCGCGCCCTTCTCCAGCGCCCGGTTCGCCTCGTCGATCCGCACGCTCAACAGCGGGTCCGGCCGGTTGATGATGAACGAGCTGCGGCCCATCGCGGCGTAGCGGCGCATCCGCTCCTCGGCGACGCGCACCGCCGCCTGGAGCATCGCGAGCAGGCCCTCCTGGGTGGTGACCCGCCAGTCGACCTGACCGGCGGCCTCCGGCACCGACTGCCCGCCCTTGAGGTCGGCGAGCCAGGACACGATCCCGGAGCGCTTCTCGGCGGCCAGGATCAGCTGCAGCGCGCGGGACTTGCCGGCGCCGGTGGTGCCGAACAGGGCGCCGCGCTGCGCCCCGGAGCCGGGGACGTAGAGGCGGATCTGGGCGGGCTGGCCGTCGTGGTAGCGGCCAACCGTCAGCCAGCCCTGCGCGTCGATCACCAGGTCTTCGCCGCGGACCGGCTCCAGCTTCTCCAGCGGCGGGTCGCGGTAGATGGTGACCAGGGCGCGGGTGAGGCCGTCCGTCTCGACCGCCATGCAGGAGGTGTCGAGGATCTCCAGGGAGGAGGCCAGGGCCCGCAGGTCGTAGGTGAGGAGCTTGCCGGGAGGGACCTGGACCTCCAGCTCCATGACGTCAACGTCCAGGCCGAGCGGCGCCGGGGCCATGGTGGTGGTCATTCGGGGCGCAGCACCTCTTCCATCTCGCCGGTCTTGGTGTTGCCTCGCCGGATCGCGATCAGCTGGGAGTGGGGCATGGCGCCGGGGGCGATCTCCTTCTCCCAGCGGGTGAACGGGTCCATCTCCTGCTGAGCGACGTCGGCGCCGGTGCGCTCGGTGACGACCAGCTGGCGGCGGCCGGCGCCGTGGCCCTTCACCGGCGAGATGGAGATGAACTCCTCGGGGATGTTGGCGATCGCCGAGATCGCGGCGATCGGGATGTCCGGCACCGGGCGGCCGCCTTCGGCGACGATCTGCGCCCGCCACTCGGTGCGGCCCTCGACCACCGCGTGCTCGAGGAAGGTGCCAGCTGCCGGGGACCGCTCCATCTGCGCCCACTGCGCCCAGGAGCACACCAGGTGCTCCGCCGGCGTGGTGGGCACCAGGGCTTGCGGCCGGTAGTCCGGGGTGGCCGAAACGGCGGCGCTGGGGCGGACCAGTTCACGGGCCAGGTGGGAGGGGCGCTGCCACCAGGTGACGCCCGCCCAGACGGCGACGGCCAGGCCCTCGCCCCAGTGCACGCCCGGGATGATCCGGAAGGTGACCATCTCGCCGAGCAGGATCGCGGACGGCGTCGCGTACAGGGCGCTGAGCACGCCGGGGGTGCTGCGCCGCCAGGGCTGGATGGAGAAGGCGGCGGACAGGACGGTGGTGCCGAGGACGACCGGGGTCGCGACGGGCAGCACGTGCGGGGTGAAGATGCTGGCGGTCAGGGCTGCGGCCCCGGCCGCGGTGGCGGCGCGGCCCGCGAGGTGGCGGGCCCGGTCGAGCTTCGGCACGGCGGGTTCTCCTCTCAGTGGGTGAGGCGGGCGTAGAGCTCGCCGAGCAGCCACAGGGCGCCAGCGGTGACGACGAGGGCGGCCAGCAGGCGGGCGGGCAGGGTCTGCGGCTTGGTGGTGTCGCGGTTCTCGGGGGCCACGGGGGCGGTCCTTCCGGGGCGGGTGCGGCGCTGCCCGGCACCGCGGGGTGCGGTGCCGGGCAGCGGCAGCGGGGTGGGTGCGGGTCAGCGGTTGGCGTAGAACTCGCGGTCCGCCGGTTCGACGGGCATGTTCTGGAACGCCTCGGCGACGTCGCCGTAGTCGGCCTGGTGCGCGGCGGAGGCCTCGTCGAACAGGCTCGACATCTCGCGGCACTCGTTCGCCATGGTGGTGGCGTTGGCGAGCGCGCCGCGCATGATGGTCGCGGCCTGGTGGTGCTCGGCGACGGTGTCGGCGTCGACGTTCATCCCGGCGGCCATCTCGGCGAGCTGGTCGACGGACGCGGCACAGTCGCCGACGTACTCGAACGTGGAGTTGGCGAGGTCGGCCATGTGGCGCAGGGCCAGGCCCGCCTTGGCGAGACGGGCGATCAGGATGCCGTAGCGGACGCCGTCGGCGATGACCTCGACGGCGGCACCGACGGCCTGGCGGGCGGCGGGCAGGAGATCGGACACGGGGGCTACTCCTTGTGGTAGTCGGTCTCGGCCGGGGCGGCGTAGCCGTGGTCGCGGTTGACGTCGGCGGGCCGCTGGTGCTTGGCGGCCGCGTTGTCGGCGGCGGTCTTGATGGCCTCGGACGCGGCCGGGAGGGCGGCGGCCAGGGCCTCGGCCTCGCTCTTGACCCGGCCGGCCTTCTCCAGCAGCCGGTCGCAGTAGCCGAGCAGGCGGCCGGGGATCTTCAGCTTCAGCACCTGGGCCTTGAGGCTCTCCAGGTGGTGCTCCAGGTCCTCGCACGCGTCGGCGGCGTCCTTCGCCTCGTCGACGCGGTCGAGGATCTCCTCGGCGGCGGCCTCGTCGGCCTCCACCAGGTCGTAGATGTTCAGTTCGGAGTCAGCCGACGGCGCGTACACCTCGACGGATGCGGTCATGTGGTTCCTCACGGCGGTGGTCGTGCCGCCCCCGGCGGCCAGGGCGGGCCTGGGCGCCGACGCGGTGACGGCGGGGCCGGTCGGCGCTGGCGCCGGGGGCGGCTTGCGGATCTGCTCGACGGTGAGCGTGGGCGGCTCGTGGCGCATCCCGGGCGGCGGGGCCGCCCGGCCCCGGTCGGCCGACGGCCCCGTCCCGGTCCGCGTGCCCGTGGACCGGGGGCCCGTCGTGGAGCCGCTGGCGGAGGTGCGGGCGTTGGTGCGCTCCCAGCGGGCCCGCGTCCCGGCCTTCGCCGACGTGGTGCCCGTCGAGGACGGGCCGCCTGCGGCCGGACCGGAGGCCGGGCGCTTCGCCCCGCGCTTCGGCCGCTTGGCCCAGGCGGCCCGGGCCTTCGCCGCGGCCCGCTTCGCGTACGCCCCTGGGCCTTTGCCCGAGCCGGTGGTCTTGGTCTTCTTCGCCTTCGCGGTGGTGGCCTTGGTTGTCGAGGCTCCGGGCGCCTTGCCCTTGGTGGGCGGCTTCACGCCGGCCTTGGTGGAGCTGGCCGTCGCCATCTTCGGCGTGCCGGATCCGGTGGTCGGCGAAGGCTTCTTCTTCTCCTTCTTCTTAGGCTTGCGCTTCTTCGGGGCGCGCCAGACGGGCCGGTGATTCTCGCGACGCTTGTCGAGGCGCCGCTCGGCCTCCTCGCTGATCGCCTCGCCCAGCGTGGTGCGGCGGCCCCGGTCCGATGCCGAGCCCGACCCGCTGCCGGTGCCGCCCTTCTTGCCTCCGCTGGTGGACCCGCCCCCGACTGAGCCGGAGCCGGCGCCCTTCTTCGCCCCACCGGAGGATCCGCCCGAGCCGGTGCCCGACGAACCGCCGGAGCCGGCGCCCTTCTTCGTGCCGGTGGATCCGCCCGAGCCGGTGCCCGACGAACCGCCGGAGCCGGCGCCCTTCTTCGCCCCGCCGGAGGATCCGCCCGAGCCGGTGCCCGACGAACCGCCGGAGCCGGCGCCCTTCTTCGCCCCGCCGGAGGATCCGCCCGAGCCGGTGCTGTCCTTCCCGCCGGCACCGGACTTGCCGTCACTGTCCTTGCGGTCCTTGTCCTTCCTGCGCTTCGGACGCTCCGGTGTGGCGCCGGAGGCCTCGTCGCGCTGGCGGTCCGCCAGGCCGCGGCCCCTGCCGGGCGGGCGACCGGCCCGCGCCGCCAGGCCGGCGTCCGGCCTCGGCCGGTCCGGGCCTCCCGTCTTGCCGCCCGTGCCGCGCTGCTGCGCGCCGGGCCGGTCGCCGCCCTTGCCCGGTGCGGTCGGGCCGGAGCGGAACGTGGCGGGCACCTGGGCGCCGCCGCGGCCGGTCTGTCCGCCGCTGCCACCGCCGGAACGGCCGCCGCCGGACCCTCCTGCTGCGCCCTGGCGCTGGCGGGCCTGCTGGCCCCACTCAGGGCCGGACTGGACCCGGCCGCCGCCCGCCGCTGTGGAGGACTTGGCCGCCTTGGCGTCCTTCGCCTTCTCCGCGGCCTCCTTCACCTGGTCGGCGCGGGCCCTGATCCAGGACGCGACGCCGACCGTGCCGCGGGCCGCCGCGAGGGCGACGGCGGCGAAGGTGACCATCGACAGCGCGACCGCGTCGCGGACCGGCGCCGGGCCGCCCGGGCCCGGTGCGGGGGAGCCGGAGGGGGCGGCGACAACCGTCTCCCCGCCCCCGGCGGTGCTCTCCGGGAGGGTCGTCGGAAGGACGGCCGGGGCCGCCGCACGGCGGTGGCGGACCCGGGGGAAGGAGGGCGGCGACGCCTCGGCGGCGGGTGCCGGAAGCGCCGGGGAAGGTGCCGGCGCGGGGGTGTTCGGGGTCGGCCCGATGGGCGGGCGCAGACCGATCCGGGGGTGCAGGGTGACCACGTTTCCGTCGTCTGTGCGGCACAACACGCCCCCCTCACTTTGTTCACAGACAGCCTGTGTTCTGGGCGCCTCGCGCGCGCCAACCGCGCCCGCGCCTTGGGGCCCCGTGATGAGCTCGCGGAGCCGGTGATGATGATGATTTCGGGCCCTTGGCCCGGTCACCCTCCGTGCTGGTTGCACCAGGCGTCGAGGTACTGCGCGAGCGCGTACCACTTGGTCGGATCGCCGTTCTTCTCGGCGAATTTGGCGATCGCGCGGGCCCGGTCGAGCACCACTGCGGCGAGCTCATGGTCGCTCGTCGCGGCGTCCTGGCGGTCCTTGTAGAACTTCGTCAGGTTCGCCAGGCGGCGCTCCACCGCCTGGCGCGCCGCCTTGTCGAGCGCCGTGCCGCTCACTGGCCGGTGCCCGTCTTGAACATGTCGAAGACCGGCAGATGACCGACCTGCGCGGGCGTGGCCGTCGGCTGCCCGGCCTGGTCGCCATCGGCCTGCCCGGCCGTGTGGGCCGCCATCTGGCGCACCAGGTCGTTGACGTTGCCCGCGGTGCGGGCCACCTGCGCGCCCTGGCTGGCCTTCTCCAGCGCCTTGGCCTCGGCCTTCGCCTCGCGGCGCTTGGGCAGCTCGACGTAGATGTCCTGGTGGGTGGCGCGCAGCTTGGCGGCCAGGGTGATGATGGCCTGCGCGTGGCCCGCCATCTGGTGGAGGATCCGGGCGGTCTTCCAGGCGTGGTAGTTGGCCTGGAGGCCGTTGTCGCCGGCGGGCGGGTTGTGCTTGAGGTCGCCCTGGAGGTCGTTGGCCAGGTCGCGGAAGTCCCCGCGGTGGTCGCGGAAGATCTGGCGGATCTGGTCGGTGTACATCGCCATGCCGCCGGGGGCGAGCAGCTGGTCGGACTTCCACCCGAAGTCGTTGTTGTAGTCGTCGTCGTGGGCCACGGTGGCCGTCCTTTCACGCGCTGGTGGGGAAGGTTGTCGACCCGGGCTCCGGCCGGATGCACGGGTCTTGGGATGGTGCTCGGTGCCGTCGGCACCTTCGGCAGCCACCAGGGCGCGCCCTGGTGGCCACCGGAGAGGCCGGGTGCTCGTCAGCTCGCCTTGGCGAGGTCGCGGTAGGCGGCCACGCGCCGCGACGCGGTGGACTTGGAGACGCCGAGCTCGTCGGCGATGGGCTGCAACGGCAGCTTCTCCGGCGGGCCCTGGTGCTGTTGCACGTGCCGGGTGATGACCTCGATGTCGGTCTCGGTCAGGACCCGTGCAACGCTCACCGTCGTTGCACCGGCGGGCGTCGACGCGGCGGCGGACGTTGCAGCCGACCCGCGCGTTGCAGCCGTTGCAGCGCCCGCGTTGCGACCCGTTTCACCGGCCGCGAGCGCCAGCCGCGTTGCAGCGCCACCCGTTGCACGACTTGCGCCACCTGCGGTTTCACCCAGGGCGGCGGGCCGTGCAACGGGCGCGGGCGGGGCAGCCGGCACCGGCACCGGGGCGGGCTGAACCGGGGCCGTTGCAGCACCCGTTTCAGTCCCGTCGGGCTCCGTTGCAGACGGCTCGTCCGCCGGGGCGGTGTCGTCGTCGTGCGTTGCAGGGGCGTGCGGGATGAGCGCGTGGACGCGCCACACGACGATCGGTGCGATGCATGCAACGCCGACGATCAACTGCCACTTCGCGTGCCACGTGCCGTCCGCGCCGCGCGCGACGCCGACGAGGTGGGCGTCGGCCATGTGGTAGACCGCGTTCGCGATGATCATCGTCATCAGCGCGATGAACACCTCGCCCTTCTTGTGGGCGCGGATCGCGGACATCGCCCACACATCGATCGCCACCGGCAGCAGCCAGCCGATCGCGGCCGGGATGCCGACCAACATCGCCAGCGCGTACTCGCCGCTGGCGGTCAGGCCGACGCCGGCGCCCAGCGCCAGCCACGGCGCCTTCGTCCACGCCCAGCCGGTCAGCTGGGTGGCGCGGCGCCGGGCCTTCGAGGCCCAGCCACGCTTGCGCGCCGCCTGCTTGGCCGTGATCCGCCGCTCCTCGGCGACCAGCACCTTCACCCTGGCCTCGGCCTCGACCACCTGCCCGGCCGCCCCGCCGATGAGCTGCTCGGCCTCGATGCGGGCCTGGTTGACGATCCGCTGCGCCTCGGCCTCGGCCTTGCCGCGCATCGCCTTGGCCTGGCGTTCCAGGTCAGCGGCCCGGCTCTCGGCCCCGGTGCGCAGGGAGTCGGCGTGCTGCTGGCCGCGCTCGCGAAGGCTGGCGGCCTGGCGGGCGGCCTCCTCCCGGATCGACTCGGCCTCCGCCTCGGCCTGCTCGCGCAGCCGCTCGGCCTCCGCCTGGGCCGTCTCGCGGATCTCGTCCGCGTCCGCCCGGGCCATCTCCTCCAGCCGCACGCGCAGGTCCTCGGCCTGGCGGCGCAGCTCCTCGGCCTGGGCCTCGGTGGCCTCCGCGAGCTGGCGGGCCTTGGCGGCGGCGGTGTCGCGGATGCGCTGAGCATCGGCGGCCGCGTCCGCGCGGGCCTGGTCGGCGGCGGCCAGCGCGTCGCGGCAGGCCTGGTCGGCCAGCGCCCGACGGCCCGCCAAGTCGCGCTCGGCCTCGGCCTGGTAGTCGTCGACCCGGCTCCGGGTGCGCTCCAGGGCCTCGGTGGCGTCGGCGAGCTGCTCGCGGGCGGTGGTGAGGTCGGAGGCCGACTTCCGGCGGATCTGCCGGGCCTCGGTCTCGGCGGCCTCCACCAGCTGCCCGGCCGTCTCGGTCGCGTCCGCGAGGATCTGCTCCGCTCGGCGCCCCGCTTCGGCCTCGGCCTCGGCGGTGAGCACCGCAGCCGCCTGCCGGGCCTGCTCCGTCGCGTCGGCGAGCAGCTGCTCGGCCTCGCCGCCGGCGGTGGCACGGACCTGGTCGGCTGCGGTCTCGGCGTCGGCGAGCAGCTCGACGGCGCGCGCCTTCGCGTCGGCAAGCAGCTGCTCGGCCTCGGCGCCGGCGGCGGACCGGGTCTCCTGGCACAGCGCCTGGGCGTCCTGCTCGGCACCGGCCAGCAGGTCGGTGGCCTGCTGGCGGGCTCCGCTCAGGATCTGCTCCGCCTGCTCGTCGGCGGCCCGGGTCAGGGCGGCGGCGTCGACAGTGGCCTGCTCGGCCAGACCCAGGAGGTCGGCGGCGCGGTCGCGGGCGTCGGCCAGCTCGGCGCGGGCCTGGTCGAGCGCCGCGTCGGTCACGGCCTGGTCGACGACGACGGGCGCCGGGGTCGCGGCGGGCTGCTCGGCCGCGACCGGGGCGATGGTCTTCTTGGCGGGGGTCTTCGCCGCAGTCGGGCGGCGCGCCGGGGTGCGTCGGGTCGCCACGAGGGCTCCTCCTCTATATAGGTGCGCGCGGGGGCGGGCACCGCCGAACACCGCCGCGCCCCGCCGGCGGTGGTCCGGGGCGGGGCGCGACGGCGGGGGTCGGGCTACTGCTGCTGTCCGCCGGCCTTCTTGGCCTTCGCCTTCGCGTACATCTCGCGGGCCCGGCGGAGCAGCTCGTCCATCTGCTTGCTGGTCCAGGCCTGGTCCTCGGGGCTGCTCACTGGCCACCGCTGGGGGTGGGGGAGGGCGGGGCCGGGGGCGCGGGCGGGGTGGGGGTACCGCCGGCGTAGGAACGGCAGACGGCGACGTGGGTGATGGTCACTGGGTGCCTCCCTGGCTGGCGGCCTGCTGCTGGCGGATCTGCTCGGCCTGCTGGCGGGCCCGCTCGGCGGCCTCCTGGGCCTGGCGGATCTCCTCCATCCGGCGGGCGAACTCGGCGTCGCCCAGGTGCTGACTGCTCATCGCGTCACCCGGCCAGGGGGAGGGTGCGGAGGTCGGCGACGGCGTTGGAGACGGTGGCCGGGAGCGGCCGGGCGGTCGGGATCGCGGTGACCGGCGCGGTGTCGGCGAGGTCGTCCAGGTCGATGACGACCTCGCGGATCGCGCGGGAGGCGGCGGCCGCGCGGGCGCGGACCTTGCGGGCCTTGTCGCGCAGCAGGACGAGCAGGCCGTCCAGGCCGCAGGCGCCGGAGGGGTAGAGGCCGGCGGCGACGTCGTCCCAGACGGCGTCGGCGAGGTCCTCGTCGAGGTCGGTCGCGGCCGGGTTGATCTCGGCGAGCTGCTCGGCGGCGGCCACGAGCAGCGCGGTGGAGTACCGGCCGTACAGCTCGTCGAAGTCGGTGGTGCCGGCGGTCTCCGCGGTGTCGACGGAGAGTGCCATCATGGTTTCCACGGTCGTTGTCCTCTCGTCTACTGCTGGTGGGTGGTGCGACCGACCAAGGCCCTCGGGGGTACCGCCCCGGGGGCCTTCTGTGCGTTCTGGCTGCACGAGCAGCCAAGGCCGCCGCCCACCCGGGATAGGGTCGGCGGCGGCCTTGGTGGTTCGTGCTGGCGGAGGGTCAGGCGGCGGCGCGGGTGCGGGAGCGCTTCGGGCGCTCCTTGAGCGGCTCGGCGGGCGTGCCCTTCGGCATCGTCAGCGGGAAGATCGGGCTGCGCGCACCCTTGAGCGGCTCGGACCGCCGGGTGTTGGCGTCCTCAACAGCCCGGTCGACCCGGCGCCACTCGGCCGCCCGGCGCTTCGGCTGCTGCTGGGCCTGACGGCGCTCGGTGCGGCGCTGCTCCTGCTCAGTGCGGGCCTGGGCCGCGCGGCGCTGCGGCTCCTGCCGCAGCAGCCGGAGGTAGGTGGCGGCCAGGCGCCCGCCGTCGGTGCAGTGCTTGCGGCCGGTGCAGACCGAGCAGCCATTGCGGTGCGCCTCGTACGTCTGGCGGGCGCTGTCCGCGGTGGCCGGGGCGGGGTTGAGCTGGGTGACCGCCGGGGGCTTGGGGGTCGGCACCTTGCGGAGCACCTTGGTCGGTCGGCGGGAGGCAATCTCCGCGACGCCCTCTTCGATCCGCGCCGCCCACTGCTCGGGGGTGACGTCCTGCTCGACGCGCTGGGCGCTGGCCGGGCAGTACGTCGTCTCGTCGTCGAGGAAGTGGGGCTGGATCTTGCTGCGGTTGATGCGGCGCCAGACCGAGCAGTCGGGGCAGATCAGGGAGAAGGGGATGCCGGGGGTCATCTCGATCTGGTTGGGGCGGAGAGAGCTGAGCCGGAGAGCCGGCCGAGAGTTGCTGCGCATCACGGTCTCCCGAGTACGAAGGGGCTGGATTGCGGCTGTGTTCTCCACACCTCACGAACGACACGTCGTCCGCGAGACCTGGGCAGCACAGCTGCTGCGGGTCCTGCGCAAGCCCCCGGGTCTGGTCTTCACCATCGGCCGGCGCAGGTCGAGCTATGGGGGATGTGGCGCATGTGGCTAGGCCACGGCGAGCTACCGCCCCTAACGGAGCGTTATAGCTATCGCTATTGCCAAGTAGAGCGGACGGGCGGCATGATGTCAATACCGATAGCTATAACCCGCCGCCGGCATTGTGTCGGACCGTCAGCGCCTGATAGAGCTATCGCTAGACTTGACCCGTCCAGCCTTAGAAAGGGGTGACCGCCGTGGCCGCCTCGTATCGCGAGATCGCCGCCGACCTGCGCCAGAAGATCGCCGAGGGCCACTACCGGCCCGGTGACAAACTCCCGATGCTGACAGAGCTCCAGGAGCAGTACGGCGCGGGCTACCAAACAGTCCGCAGCGCCATCGCACTGCTGGAGCAAGAGGGGCTGGTTATCGCGGTACGCCGACGCGGGACGATCGTCCGCGAGCGTCCCGAGAAGCTCCGCGTCACCCGCTCCCGCGAGGTCTTCCGCGACGAGATCGGCTACTACTTCGATCCCACCGCCCAGCCCTGGAAGGCTCTGCAGCCCCCCACAATCCGCTGGGGTGTGGTTCCGATCGACCTGGCCGCGCTGATGGGCTTGGAGCCCGGATCCGAGGTTTTGGTACGCGACCGGGTGATGGGCGATCCGGAAACTGGTGCGCCCAAACAGCTCGCGACCAGCTACCTGCCGGCGGACCTGGCACGCGGCACTCGACTCGCCGACTCCGACACCGGACCAGGCGGCATCTACGACAGGCTTGAGGAGATGGGCCACCGTCCCCTGGAGTGGAGCGAGAGCGTCTCCGCCCGCATGCCGTCGCCCGAGGAAGCCGAAGCTCTGCACCTGCCGACCGATGTTGGCGTCCCACTTCTGCGCGTGCTGCGGGTCACCACCTCGCCGACCGGGCAGGTCGCCGAGGTCAACGACACGCGCATGAGTAGCGAGCTCTTCGAGATCGGCTACACGATTAGCCGGCACCCGAGTGCTCGCTTCCCGCATGGGGTTGGCGTCACCGAAGACGACCACTGATGCATACCTCCAATTCCTTCAGATCACCCAGCTGCTGCGAGGTCCATCACAGCGGCTGGGGACCTGACGAAGAATCACAGACGTGTCATCAGCTCCATCAACACGTTCATACACACGTATTCACATCTGCGTACACACGGGTTTTGGCTGGTCAGCCCTAGGCTGCCGGGCATGGTGACACTGGAGGGTGGGGAAATGGCCAAGAGCCGTCCGGGGTGGCGGCCTGACCTGCTGCGCGCGCAGCGGGAGGCGCACGGGCTGACGTTGGAGAAGGCGGGGGAGCGGCTGCGCCAGGTCGCCGAGGAGGCCAAACTCAAGGGCATCCCGGCCGCGAATCCGCAGACGTTGTGGCAGCACGAGCAGGGTGAGGTCTATCCCGGACCGCACTACCGTCGGGCGTACTGCCTTCTCTACAGGGCGACGGATCCGGAGCTCGGATTCCGAGCCGCACTGCCGGGCGAGGAGACGAAGTTCCGTCTGACGCCAGCCAGCGACGATCACAACGGAACGCACGTTCTCGCCGTCGAGCGAGCGATCCACCGGATCGCCCCCGGCAACGACGAGGCCGACCACATGGGCGTACAGCAGCGGATCCTGGACGCCTGGAAGCGTCGGCACACCGGCGGCGATCCGCATCGGCCGGTCGTGGTCCTGGTCGGCGGCTACGCCGGGTCCGGGAAGACGGAGTTCGCCCGATTCCTCGCCCAGCTGACCGGCTGGCCGCTGCTGGACAAGGACCCGCTGACCCGGCCGCTGGTGGAACGGCTGCTGGTGGCACTCGGCGGTGACCCGAACGACCGGCACACCGATCTGTACCGGGAGCAGGTGCGCAACGTGGAGTACGACTGCCTGATGCAGGCGGCCTGGGCCAACATCAACTGCCGCATCTCCACTGTGATGACCGCGCCGTTCATCGCCGAGATGACCAGCAAGGAATGGATGCAGCGGCTCACGAACCGCTGCGCATCGCTCGGCGTCGACGTTGCGCCGATCTGGGTCCAGTGCGACCCGGAGTCGATGCGCGAGTACATCACCTTCCGCTCCGCGGCCCGGGACGCCTGGAAGCTTCAGCGCTGGGACGAGTACCTCCAGACCATCGACGTCGATCTGCGGCCGGCCGTGCCGCACCTGGTCGTCGACAACCGACTCGGCGCGGCAATCTCGCTCGCCGACCAGGCCCGGCAGGCGATCCGGGAGGTGTACGCATGAATGAGCAGCATTCCAAGCGCGGTGTGGGGGTGATCCTCTACGGGCCGCCCGCTGCTGGGAAGGACACCATCACGCGAGCCCTCACCTCACTCGATCCCGACTTCGCCCTGTTCTCGCGGGTGAAAGTTGGACCGGGCCGGTCAGCCGGCTACCGGATGGGTACGCCGGAGCAGTTGAAGGAGCTGCGGTCGTCGGGCGCGGTCGTCTACGAGAACTCCCGGTATGACAGCACGTACGTGACGGACCGGCCTGGCCTGGACGAGGCCTTCACAGCTGGGGTTCCGGTGATGCACCTGGGCCAGGTCGACGGTGTGCGGGCGGTACTCGAGAGCTACCCGGCCGACTGGCTGACCGTCCTGCTGTGGTGCCCTCGGGAGACGACCGAGGCCCGGTCGGCGGGTCGGGGCGACACGGACACTCCGGCGCGGCTGGCCGCGTGGGATGCGACCCGGGCCGACCTCGACGCCAACCCGAACTTCCGCTTCGACCTGACCATCCGCACGAACGAGGTTGGGCCCGAAGCCGCCGCCGCACAGATCCGCCGGGCGCTCACCGCACCACACGGCGACCTGGTATTGGTCGACTTCGACGACACGCTGATCAACCGGCTCTCCGCGGTAACGGACTGGGTGGCCGGGTACTGCACGGAAAACCGTCTGGGTCCGGCGGCCGAGCAGCAGATGCTCGAGGCCATGCGGATCCGAGCGGACGTTAGCGTGGTCGAGGGCTTGTGCACGGAGCTCGAACTCCCGGAGTCGGCCAGCGAACTCTGGGCGCGGTACGAGCCGGAGCTCGCCGCGTCGGTGACGCCGTTCCCCGGCGTGATCGAGGCACTGACCACCGTACGGGAGGCCGGCCGCCAGGTCGTCGTCGTCACCAACGGCGGCGCGCAGATCCAGCGCGCCAAGCTGAAGGCCTCCGGCATCGCCGACGTGGTCGACGACGTGTGTATCTCCGAAGAGATCGGCGCCCGGAAACCGGACCGCCGGATCTTCGAGGCCGCGGCCGCCAGCGTCGGCCGGGACCTCTCCCGGGGCGGGTGGATGATCGGAGACAACGCCGAACTGGACGTCGTCGGCGGTCGAGACGCCGGGCTGCGCACCATCTGGATCTCTCATGGCCGTCCCTGGGCGGGTGGGGCGGAGCCGGACTTCATCGCCCAGACCGCCGTGGATGCCCTCGCGCACGTTCACGGGAGCGCCCAGTGACGTCGCCCCAGCCGGTTCTTGGTGTACTGCACCCGGGCAGCATGGGCGCGGCCGTCGCGGCCTGTGCGGTGTCGGTCGGCAGCCGGGTTCTCTGGTGCCCGGCCGGACGTAGCGCCGCAACCGTGCGGCGTGCCGAGCAGGCCGGGCTGGAGCCGGTGGCCGAGCTGTGCGCGCTGTTGGAGCGAGCCGAGGTCGTGCTGAGCCTGTGCCCGCCGGCCGTTGCCGAGGATGTTGCTCGCAAGGTCGCCGGGCACAGGTTCGCTGGCGTGTACGTCGAGAGCAACGCGATCAGCCCGGACCGGGTGCGGCGGATCGCCGACCTGGTGAGTGGGAGCGCTCGGGCGTTGGTCGACGGCTCGGTGATCGGTTCCCCGCCGGTCGGCGGCAAGCGCGCGCAGTTGTTCCTCTCCGGCCCGCCGGATGCTGCCCGCCTGGTCTCGGGACTGTTCTCCGGAACGGCAGTCTCGACGCCGTTCCTGGGAGAGGAGATCGGTCAGGCGTCCGCGCTGAAGGTCTCCTACACCGCCTACCAGAAAGCGTCCCGGGTGCTGGCTGCGCTCTCGTACGGTCTCGCACAACATCACGGTGTCGACCAGGCACTGCTGGACGTGGCCAGCAAGCGGTCAGGCAGCTACCTGGTTGAGACCAACTACATCGCCAAGACCGCGGCCCGGGCATGGAGGTGGGCGCCGGAGCTGGAGGAGGCCGCCGACACGCTGCGGGCGGCAGGCCTGCCGGACGAGGTGCTGCGCGCTGTGGCCCAGACGCTCCACCGTTGGACGGATGCGAAGGACAACGGCGAACTCTCGGCTGAAGGTGCCCTCAGGATTCTGCGGGAGTCCAAGTGAGCAGGGACTTGTCAGACCGTCTGGCCGTTGGATCATCAGATCGACACGGTGCACTAGCGGCTACGCATCGTGCTATCCACAGGGATAGGCTTGCTCCGACAGTGATCCAAAACGAACTTTGCCGCCCGGACCTTGAGCAAGCCCGGACGGCATCAGAGTGGATCGGCGCCCCTGGCCGGGGGCCCGTCCCGGTCGACCACGCGGAAGGTGGTGACGCAGTGAAGGGTACCCGTACCCGCCAGCAGGCACACGCGCGGCACCCCGCCGTAGAGGCGACCGGTTCGAGGTCGCTCCGGCGGGGTGCCGTCGTCGTATCCGGACACACCTCTCCCCCGAAGGGGGTCAGTGTGACTTAGTCGTCTTGGGGGCGCCGGCCTTTGGCGAGGCCAGCAACCCCGGACCGCTTCCAGTGGGGCCAACCACTGGACTGCGGTCTTACGTGATCCGTCCGATTTGGCGATCGGACGAGGGCCCGGAACGGGCTCCGGCTTGGCGGCCGGGGCCCGGGAAGGGCGGCACTGCAGGTTCTCCAGAACCAGGACCCCCGAGGGGGTCCGTCTTGCCGACCCGTTGGTGCGGGGCGGCTGTTTCACCGACCCGCAGCAGTGGGCCGGTTACATGCGCCTAGGAAGGCTCTGTCATTTTGCAGCAGCTCACAGCCCCATTCCAGTCCCTCCGTGTCCCCGTCGCGGCGGGTGGTGTCCCCGGTTTGAGCTTGGACGATGCGGTCCGAGAGGGGGGACATCTCTCCTCCCCCGTTCCTGCCATGGGATTCGTCGGGGGACCGGTTCAGGGACCGGTTGTTGGATCCACCGCGCACGCTGTCGACAATGTGACGCACATCACCCATTCGGGTGAGGGCTTCGGTGTCACACGATCGGGTCCGAACCGTGCGGTTCTGGCCGTGCCGGCCGTTCCCGGCCAGCGGGTCAGCGGGTCGATGGAGTCCCCGGCTCCCGCGCGTACCGAAGCCGAGGACGCGTTTGGTACCCGATTCCCGGTCGCCTGGCTCGCCCGGTTCACTGGGGACCAGATCCGGGCTGTGACCGTGGTGGGCGACTACTGCCGGAGCAAGGCCGGGTACTGCTGGGCGTCGAACGCGACGATCGCGGGCGGGCTGGGCCTGCACGAGCGGACCGTGGCCGCGCTGCTGCGCAAGGCCGAGGGCGTCCTGGTGGAGTGCGAGCACCGCCAGGGCGGCACGATCGCCCGCCGGGTCGAGCAGGCCGGCCGGGACGTGCGCGCGGTGTGGATCTCGGCGGTCGCCCGGAACCTGCTGTCTGGCACCAGGTTCAAGGTCTACGCGGCCTTGTCCTACCGGGAGCACCTAGAGACGACGACCTCGGCGCGGCAGCTGGCTGTGCTGTGCGGGCTGCGGGCCGAGACCGCCCGCGTGGTCGCAGCGCAGCTTGTGGCGGAGGGCTGGGTCTCCCGGGACGGGGAGGTCGGCGGGGCGTACCGGTACACCGTGCACCCGGTCCCGCTGGTCGGCGTGGTGACGCAGGAGGCGCTGTTCGCGCAGCCCCAGCAGGCCCGGCCGCAGGCGAAACCGGCCGACGTCGAGGAGGTGTCCGGCTGCGCGGGTCAGCTCGACCTGTTCTCCCTGATGGAGTCGGTGGAGACCCCCCTCGTTTCGGCTCCACCCTCCCCCCTCGATCTGACTCCCCCCTCCCCCCTCGTTTCGGCTCCACAATCAAGCTCTCTTGATCAAGCTCTTCCCAACAAGCCCCTGCGCGCCGTTGGTGGTTGCGGTTCCGGCGTAGCCGAGACGTCCGTACCGCGCGACACCCGCGTGTACGCGAGCGACTCCGCGCTGGTCGATCCGGTGCCCGCCGTCGCCGAGCAGACCTCCGTCGTGGCCCGTCTGGTCGCGGCTTCGCCGGAACTGCAGAAGACCCCCAGCACGACCACGAACTCGAAGACCGAGGCCTCCGCCGTGCCGTCGATGACGGTCAGCGCCGAGGTCCACCAGGTCCTGCGCCTGGTGCCCGACCTGGTGAACCGGATGAACCGCTGGCAGCAGCAGGAGGTGGCCCGGGCGGTCGGCCAGGCGATCCGCGAGGTCGGCGGCGACGTCGAGCGCGTCGCCCAGCGCCTGGAGCGCCGGTACGTCCTGGAGCGCGACAAGATCCGTGACCCGTACGCCTGGCTCGCCGCCCCGGGACGCAACCGCGGCCTGGTCCGGCGCGGCTGCCACCTGCCCACCTGCGAGTCCGGCACCGACGTGGAACTCGGCGGCGAGTGCCAGACCTGCGCGTACCACGTCGAGGGCGCCCGGCACCGGCACGCGAAGCGCCGCCAGGCCGAGCGGGACCAGGTCCTGGCCAAGGCCCGCACCGCCCCGGCCCTGGGGCCGGCGGACATCGACGGCCAGACCGAGCAGGTCGAGGAGCAGCAACTGGCGTACTGCGACCGGCACATGCGGACCGTGCTGCCGTGCGGCCTGTGCGCACCACTGCTGGACCAGCCCGCCCTGTCCGAGGTCCCTCGGGCAATCGGCGGCGCCGAACTGCCTCCGGTCACGGTTCCGACCTGGATGACCGTGGACAACTCCGAGGGCGTCGCCTTCCGCGAGCAGCTGGCCGCCCGCCGCCGTGAGCGCGAACTCGTTGGGAGCCGCTGATGACCACGTCCACTGGGGCCGACCTCGCCCGTACCGCCTTGCGCGCCGCCCGCCAGGCCGCCCGCACCAGCGGCAACGCCCCCGCCCAGCGCGCCACTCGGCAGACCACGGCCGTGCGGCGAGGCCCGCGCGAACCCGAGCCGATCGCGGACGTGTTCCTCACCCTGGTCGCCGCCCACGGCTGGACCCTCGGCACCGCCGGCGGAGGCCTGCGCGACCGCTGGCCCTCGATCGTCGGCGCCGAGGCGGCCGGCCACTGGCACCTCGTCGGTTACGACCCGACCACCCGCCGCCTGCGCGTGGTCGCCGACTCCCCGGCCTGGGCCGCCCAGCTCCGCCTCCACCACCGCCGCATCCTCACCGACCTCGAGCAGCTGCGACCCGGCACCGTCCGGGCCATCGACGTCCGCGTCGGCCCCGCCCCCGTCGTGCAGCACGACCAGGACCCCGACGACCGGCCCACCCGCCGCGACGACCGGCCCGCCGCGCAGCCGGCCCGGCCCCCGCTCGCCGACCACACCGCCTACCAGCAGCTCCGCCAACAGATGCGCGACCAGGCCCAGGCCCGCCAGGCAGCGGTCGACGAAGAAGCCGCCGCCCGGGAGGAGATCCTGCGCCAGCACTACAACCGCCTGCGCGAACCTGAGGGGGCCCACCGCCCCTGCGTCGAAGACGAGGAAGCCCTGGCCCGAACCACCCGGGCCCGCGCAGCCCTCGCCCGCCACCACGCCGCCCTCGCCGTCGCCCGCGGCCACGCCGTTCCGTTGCGCAAGGCCCGCCAGCCGGTGACCCTCAGCGGTGCCGCGTGACCAGGACCGCTCCACTGCCCGCCCGTCGACCGCTACCGTCGAACCTGCGGCCCGCCACCACGGCGGCCGCCACCACCGAGGAGGACCAGGTGACCACCCAGCCCGACCACCAGGACACGGCCGTTCCCCGGCCGGCCACCCTGCACGAGCTGCGCACCGCCCTGTCCCGCTACGGCCTGCCCGGCGACCGCGAGCAGTTCGAGCAGGCCCTGGCCGCCGCCCTCGACGCCTCCCCGATCGGCGACTTCGCCGCCGTCGCCGAGGTCGCCGCCACCTACCGCCACCGCCTGACCCTGCGCACCGACGAGCAGGCCATGGCCTCTTTGGCCGCGCCCATCGGCGGCCAGCACTGGAGTCCGGCCGGCGACGTCTTCGCCCGGGTGCGCGCCGCCGGCGGCGACCGGTGACCGACGACCAGCCGACCGAACCGCGCGAGCCGCTGCACGTCTTCCTCTCCGACGCCGCCGAAGCCGCCCTCGCCCAGCTGCGCCCCGGCGAACTGGACGCCGTCGAGAAGCTCGTCGAACGCCTCGCGCTCTACCCTCGGCTCGGCATCCCGGTGCCCGGCGGCACCGACCCCGAGGTCGACGACTACACCGCCCGCACCGACCCGGCCGCCGACACCGGCGACCGCATCAGCGTCGTCTACCGGGTGCACGAGCAGATGAAGTCCGTGTTCGTGACCTGGGTCATCGCCGGACCCTGACCCCACATCAGCACAACCCGGGAAGATGGCCGGGCCCCTCACGCTCGAATCGCGAGGGGCCCGGCCATCAGCGTACGTCCGCAGCCTCCCGCCCTCGCCGGCCGGGACCGACACGAACCGGAGCCCACCGTGGACACCACGACCACCACCAACGTCGACCTCCCCGGGCCCCGAAAGGGCCGGACCCTGCGCCTGGCGGCCGCGTTGCGCGCCGAGATCGACAGCGGCCGGTGGCAGCCCGGCGAACCACTGCCCGGCGGCAGCGAGCTCGCGGCCGCGTACGGCGTCAGCCACGCCACGGTCTCCGGCGCCATCGGACTGCTGAAGGACGAGAAGCTGCTCACCGGACCGGCCGGCGGCCGAACCCGCGTCGCGAACCCCTCCGGCGACGAGCCCGACGAGGACGCCGTCCGCGGCCGCTCCAAGCGGCTCACCGACGCGCTGCTCGCCGACATCCGGGAAGGCCGGCTGCGGCCCGGCGACACCGTGCCGCCCGTCCGGGAACTCGCCCGCGAACACGGCACCACCACCGCCACCGCCTTCGGCGTCATCACCGAACTCAAGCGCAAGGGAGTGCTCACCGGCACGCCCGGCGGCCGAACCCGCGTCGCAGACGATCCCTCCGCCCAGCAGAACGCCGAACTCGCCGACTACGCCCAGGAACTGCGCACCAACCTCACCACCGACCAGCTCGCCGAGCTGATCCGCATTCTCACCAACACCCCGCCCCAGGAGCGGGCACCCGCCACCGCGCTGGAGGCGGCCGAGGAGCTGACACGCGCAACCCGCTCGCTGCGCCGGTCCGTCCGCGCCGGCGTCCCCGACCACGACCAGCTGGCGGTCCAACTGCACAAGGCATTCGCCGGCCTCGCCGCCACGATGAAACCCGCCGCCGACCTCGCAGGTCACCACCCGGGCGCCGCCTGGTGGCAGCGAGCTCACCACGACGCGCAGGCCCTGGCCGCCGCCATGGCCAACGCCGTCACTCCGCCGTCCGCCCGGTAGCCGACTGCGCTGCACCCGAAGTCCCAGGCCCTGATGAGCTTCACGTACATGTGACGTGATCCTGGGGTCACGTCACATGTACGCGAAAGCGGGGCGCCCCTTCGCTGTACGGCCGACCCTCCGCCAGCGTTCGGGTTTCACCCTGCCCCAGGCGGGGAGTTCCGCGTAGCGTGACCGACGGACCACACGGCGGCCGCTACCGGAAGGGGAGTTCGTGCAAGCGGGAACCGTGCTGGACGGGCGCTACGAGCTCGTCCAGCGGATCGGCGCAGGCGGTTTCGGGCAGGTGTGGGAGGCCTACGATCCGAAGATCGGTCGCCCCGTCGCGGTGAAGCTCCTTCTCGAAGACGACGCCGCGCACAGCGCCCGGTTCACCCGCGAGGCCACCGTCGCCGGAAGTCTCTCCCACCCCCACATCGTCACCGTCCACGATGTCGGCACCACCGAACACGACGGCCGACCGCTGTCCTACCTCGTCATGGAGCTGATCGACGGCACCCCGCTGAGCACCGTCCAGGAACGCGGGCCCCTGCCGATGCCCGACCTCCTGTACATCGCGTGGTGTGTTGCCGACGCCCTCACCGCCGCCCACCGCGAGGGCCTGATCCACCGCGACATCAAGCCGTCCAACATCATGATCATCAGGGATGAACACAACGGCACCAAGCTCGTCGACTTCGGCATCGCCAAGAGCGCCGACACCCGGCACGACATCACCGCCACCGGCATCCTGATCGGCACCCCCGCCTACATGGCCCCCGAAGCCTTCAACGGCGCTCTCGACCACCGCTCCGACCTCTACTCCCTCGGCTGCGTCATCCACGAAATGGCAGCTGGCCAACGCCCCTTCGACGGCACCGGCGGATTCTGGCGCTACGCCCACCAACACGCCAACGACACCCCACCCCGGCTGCGCACCCTCCGCCCCGAAGTCCCCCTCGAACTTGAGGACCTGATCGTCCGGCTCCTGGCCAAGTCTCCTGACCACCGCCCCGCCACCGCTCAGGAGACGGCCCGCGAACTCAGGGCGATCACCGACCGGTACTACAACCCCAGCGCCCCGCAGAAGGGCAAGGACAGTACCTGCGATGTCACCCTCACCGCCGCAGAAGCTGCCCTTGGCGAGATCATCCCGATCCGCCGCAGCGAACACACCCCCTGCCCCGACTGCCGCGGCTCCAAGCGCAGGACCGCCTGGTGCTCCACCTGCTCGGACACCGGCACCGTCGTGACCAGGCGGTACGAGCACAACGTCCGCATCCCCGCCGGCGTCCGCGAGGGACAACGCCTGCGTCTGCGCGGCCTGGGCGGTAGCGGCTACAACGGAGGCCAGCCCGGCGACCTCTACGTCACCGTGCACATCGAGCCCTAACCGAACCGACCAGCTGGCTCCTGGCACGTCGGCCCCTCGATCTCGCCACGTCGTCGGTGACCCAGGTGCCCTTCCGCCCCGGCCGGAACGGGGCGGCAACCACAACGACGTTGCGGTCGGCAGCGGACCGGGTGGCTGGGCGCGGCGTGCTCCGCCCCCGCACCCGTGGCCAGCGCCCGGCGGCGCTGGACCCGCCTACC
This sequence comes from Kitasatospora sp. NPDC059408, assembly GCF_042751525.1. NCBI lineage: Bacteria > Bacillati > Actinomycetota > Actinomycetes > Kitasatosporales > Streptomycetaceae > Kitasatospora > Kitasatospora sp. NPDC059408. The sequence goes on along the minus strand of NZ_JBHYWI010000050.1, from coordinate 3,387 downwards.
TATGTGGGGGGCTCCTCCCCCCACACCCCCCACCAGCCCTGCGCGGGCTGGACATGCGCTGCCGCCTGCCCTAAACGCACTCGCATGCTCGCGCGTTTACCGCTCGGGCCTTGACGGCCCTCCCTGGGCAGTTGCCCCGGATCAAGTGGCTGGCGTCCGCCCTGGTCAGGGAGACCTGCCGTCCGGCCTGCCCGACACCTGCTCGACTTGCCCGCCTCCGAGCGGTGGCCGATGTCACCACCCACTTGACAAACGCCGTGATGCCCACCCTCACCACCGGGAACAAGGCCCGGGGCCGCCCTGCAACCGGTACCGATGCACCTGACAGCAGCAGCAACCCGAGCGGAGCCGCGACCTCTACCACCTGCGGCTAGCAGGCCAGCCTCGGTGCTCAGCCCGGACAACAGCAGCGGCACGAACAGCCAATCCGCCGGAGAGCCACTGCCAGCTCGCCTGTACCGAGCTGGGGCCTACGGCCCCAGCGGTGCCAGGTCACCGAGGCATGGGTGGCGGAGCCAGGTACGGACGTGCACCTTTACTACCTAAGAAGAGACATATGCCCTGACCTGCGGTTTTCCCCTTGCTAACGTCTGGTTTTCCAGACGTTGCTGCCAGAAAACCAGACGTTACGGCAGAGGCCGCCGGGGGGAGTGTGGCTCGACACGCTGCAGGGAACCTGCGTTTTCTGGGTCCCATCCTGTAGGTTCTTGCCATTAAGGTCGGGTTTTCCGGAGCTAACGTCTGAAAAATCAGCCCTTAGGGACCTGAAGGCGGACCGGTCGTTGGACCGGTTGCGGACCGCGACAGCATGGTGAGGAGCAGCATGGCTCGCAGGGGCAACATCGCCCTGGTGAACCTGGACACGGGGGCGGTGCTGCCTGCGCCGAAGCCCCGGACGCCGCACACCATGGACGGCTCCTACACCCTCAACGCCTACACGGACGACGCGCCGCTGTACTCGCTGGCGCTGTCCGGGGCGGAGTGGGCGACGATCGACTGGGTGCGCTCGAACGGCGGGGCCGGCGCGGCGGTGAAGGTGACCGCGGTCGCCGTGGCGGAGGCGATCCTGGCGACGGAGACGACCGCGAAGACGGCGCTCGCCCGCCTGGTGAAGCTGAACATCTTGCTCAAGACCAGCCCTCGGAGCCAGACGTACCAGCTGAACCCGCGGCGCTTCTGGGAGGGCTCTGGCGACGCCCAGGTGCAGGCATGCCGACGGCTGGATCCGCCGCCCATCACGCCGGATGCCAAGGCGATCGCCGCCGCGAAGAAGGCGGCCGAGAAGGCCGCCGCCAAGGCGCCCGGACCGCGCCGCACCACCACGGCCAGGGACACGATGACCGGAGGTACCCGATGAGCGCCGCCACCCACAGCCACCACGGCGGCTTCGACCCGGACAGCCTTGGCATGCCGCCCGTCTACACGCTCAACCTGAGCGCCAGCCAGCGCAGCGTCCTGGAATGGCTCACCAGCCATGGCGCCGTGTTCGACCCGATCACCGCCGACGTCGAGGAGATCGCCCACGACTGCGGTACCTCGACGTCGACCGCGTACGAGGCCTTGGCCCGCCTGGAGACGCTCCACCTGGTCGATCACCCCGACCCCGGAAGCTACCGGGTCAACCCCCGGTTCTTCTTCGCTTCCAACCCTGAGATCCGCCGCCTGGTCGGTGAGGCGATGGAGGCACCCGAGATCACCCCCGACGCCCGCGCCGAAGGCCCCCGCAAGGTCGGCAACGTCGACGCTCGTCGGCGGCGCACCATCAAGGCTGTCCCCGACCAGGAGTAGGCCGGCCCGCTACGCGCCGCACAGGCGGCCGCGCGGCGAAGCGGTGCCGCATGACCTTGGCGACCGGCTTGGCGCCGGTCGTCGCGCGCTAGGGTGGACGGATTCGTCGGTGACCGCGGCTCACTGTCACTGGGGCACTGGGGGAGGGATCTGGACAATGGAAAACATGAGCGACAGCGATGGTGATCTGCGCGCGCGGCTGGCGGCGCTGGAGGCGGAGGTCGACCGTCTGCGGGAGGAGTCCGCGGCCACGCGCACGATGGCGGCGATGGCCGACCGCGACAGCGCCGAGGTCCGTACGTCGTTGCGCGGGCACACCCAGGTGCTGAACGCGATCCGCGAGGACCAGGTCGCCCAGCGTGACGCCTTGGTTGCTCAGGGCCGCACCTTGGAGCGCCTGGCTGAGGCGGTCGGGGCGCTGGCAGCCGGGCAGGCCGAGCAGAGCCGACTGCTGGAGAGCCACAGCCGGTCGTTGGAGGAGCACGGGTCGGCACTGGCGGCACAGGCCACGACGCTGGAAGCCCAGGGCAAGGCGCTGGAAACTCTGATGAAGGGCCAGGCCTCGATCCTGGTGGAGCTGCGCCGGTTGAACGGCCAGACCGACTGACATGGGCTTCGTGCCGCAGTGGTGGCGGTCGGCGGTCGGGGATGAGGTTGCGGCCGGGGTGCGCCCGCTCGGACTCGATGACCGGGGCCGGCTGCGGGTTGCTTGCTCCAGCGTGGCGTGGCGGCGGCAGGTCCAGATTCTGGAGCGGGTGCTGACCGTGCGGGTGAACCGGCAGGCGGACCGGGCGGTGGCGGGGATCGTTGCCGAGGGGCCGTTGAGTCCGTGAAGGGGAAGGGCCGGGAGGACCGTGCCGCAGCGGGCGGGTCCTCCGGGCCTCTGATGGCTGCTCTTCTGGCAGCGAACTCGTGACCATCCGGTGGTCCGGGCGTTGATCGGCCGACGGATCTTCGGCCGGGACCTTGGTTCTTCGTCTTGCCACGGCCCGGCTTCACCTGTGAAGGAGTCGCCATGCACGCCAGGTTGAAGCTCGGGGACCACTCGATCGAGGCCATCAGGCTGCGCGGCGGACTCTCTTATGAGGATTGCTCCCCGGAGCGTCGAAGTCTGCCGGGCTGGGGCGCCTTGGTCGAGGTCCCGGCGGTGCTGGAGCTTTTCGACCTGGTCGCAGCCGGGCACGTGGACGCCGCCCGCGCCCGGTGGCTCATGGCGCGTATCGGCGAGAGCGCCGTCCGCTACGTGGACCCGCACGGCTGTGGCGCGAAGGGTTGCGTCGAGGGTAACCACTGCAACCTCGAGTTCGAGGAGGAGCGGCTGGAGGAGGTCCTGCGTCGGGAGCGGGTCGACGCCTACCTCGCAGTCCAGCCGTCGGCCCTGGAGCCGTAGCCCTTCTGTCCCTGCAGCCCGTAGGGATCCCCGGGTGCGTTGCCCACACGCGGACCGACGTACCCGGGTCGGTGAGGACCGGTTACGGGCGTGGCGCCAGATCGACTGCCGGGAGGGGGACGGGTCGGGTGGGTTCTTGCTGTTGCGCCTTGACGGGTCGTCGCGGTTGAGCCGGCAAGGTGAGCGTGATCTCTCGGGTGGCCGAGGTG
>NZ_JBHYWI010000049.1:63675-67567 GCF_042751525.1 Kitasatospora sp. NPDC059408 | reverse complement strand
GGACGCTTCCTTCGAGCCGCCTTCCAGCGGGCCCTCCGGGCGCTTCGTTCTTTCGTGTTTCCAGCTTATCAGATGTTTTCCGCTCCGTTTTCCGGAGTTTCATTCATCGGATTTGCTTTCCGCTTTCGTTGCCCCGGTCTCCCGCGGCGACTCCGGAACTGTACGGGCCCGGGGGCGCCACATGCAAATCGCCCCCGCCCGGGGTCCGGGAGGGGGCGATCGGCGAACGGCCGGTGAACGGCCGGCGAGGCGTCGAACCGGGGTCAGCGGACCTCGGTGATCTCCGGGCCGCGCGAGAACGGGTCGATGGACGCGCCGCCGAAGCGGCTCTCGCCCTCGGCGGCGGCAGCGGCTGCCCCGCCGCCGTCGGCCACCATCTGCGCGTCCTCGGGGAGCTTCAGGACGATCGGGTCGCGGGGCGCCATCGGGCTCTCGCCGCGCACGACGACCGTCTGCCGGAAGACCTGCTCCAGGATCCCGGCCATCTCCGGCTGCACCGCCGCCTGACCGGAGATCACGCCGCGCAGGAACCAGCGCGGCCCGTCACAGCCGACGAAGCGCACCAGCTGCACGCCCTGGGTGCCGTCCGGCAGCTGCACGGGGACCTGGGCACGGAGGTGCCAGCCCAGCGGGCCCTCCTCCTCCTCGATGAGGCCGCCCTGCGAGGTGATGCCGTTGGCGATCTCCTCCCGGACCTCCCCCCAGATGCCCTCCGACTTCGGGGCCGCGAAGGCCTGGAGCTGGACGGCGCTGTTGCCGAGGACGAGGGTCGCGGCGACGATCGCGTCACCGGCCACCTCGACACGGAGCTCCATGCCCTCGACGCCCGGGACCAGCAGGCCCCCGAGGTCGACGCGGCCCTCCTCCGGGTTCTCCAGCTCGGAGTGGTCCCACGGACCGTCCGGCCGCGGGGCCGGCGGCAGGCCGACCCTGTCGGCCGGGTCCAGCTCGGTCACGTTCTCGCTCTCGGCGGAACCTTCGACGTCATCGGCCGTCTCGTCGGCGCTGATGGCGTCGTCGGCGAGCTGCTCGACAGCGTCCTCGCTCTTCTGGCGACGACGGAACACGGTCACTGTCCTTCCCGGTCCAAGACCGATGCGAATACCTGCTCGGCTTCCTGCGAGGCCGCGGGCATGCTAGACCGCGGCGTGGCCACCGGTCGACCCGAACCCGCCCTCGGCGCGTGCCGACCCAGGCAGCTCGGCCACCTCGTGGAAGCGGGCCTTCTCGACCTGCTGGATGACCAGCTGGGCGATCCGGTCCCCTCGGCGGAAGCTGACCCCCTCGCGCGGGTCCAGATTGACGACGATCACCTTGATCTCTCCACGGTACCCGGCATCGACCGTCCCCGGGGCGTTCACGAGCGCAACTCCGCATCGGGCTGCCAGCCCGGAGCGGGGGTGGACGAAGGCCGCGTAGCCGTCCGGGAGGGCGATGGCGACACCGGTCGGCAGGACCGCCCGCTCGCCGGGCGCCAGCTCGGCGTCGACGGTGGTGCGCAGGTCGGCGCCCGCGTCGCCGGGCTGCGCGTACGCGGGCAGCGGCAGCTCGGGGTCGATGCGCCGGATCAGGACGTCCAGCGGCTGGTTGGTGGTGCTCAAGGGTTCACCTCAAAGGCTCGTGCGCGCTTCATCAGGTCGGGGTCGTCGAGGACCTTCCCGATGTCCTCGGGACGACCGTGCGTGGTGAAGTGTTCCAGCTTCACCTGGATGAAGAGCGCCTGCGCCCGCACCGCGACCGGCCCGTCCGGGCCGCCGATCCGCGCCTCGGCGGCGCCGTAGATCTTGCGGCCGTGCACGCCGGTGACCCAGGCGCGCAGGTGCAGCACCGAATCGACCGGGACGGGGCACAGGAAGTCGGTCTCCAGCCGGCCCGTGACGGCGGGGACGTGCAGCAGCCAGTTGAGCGTGCCGAGGGTCTCGTCCATGGCCGTGGTGAGCACGCCGCCGTGGGCGAGGCCGGGACCGCCCTGGTGGGCGTCCCGGACGGTGAACTCGGCGGTGACGTCGAGCCCGACGCCTGCGACGGCGTCGATCCGCAGGCCGCCGGGGTGCTGCGGGCCGCAGCCGAAGCAGTGCTCGTAGTGCGAGCCGAGCCGGGTGCCGGGGGCGGGCGCCTCGGGGGCCCGCGGGGGCAGCACGGCGTCCGGCGGCGGGGTGGTCGGGGTCGGCGGTGTCGCGGGCGCCGACCGGTCGGCGGGGGGCGTGGGGGCAGTCGTACCGGTCACGCTGCCCCACCCTACCGACGCCCTACCGGGCGGTAGCGGGGGCGGCGGACGGCCGCCGGACGGCGGGACGGACGCGGCGACGGGCGGGGGTGCCGTCCGGGCCCGGCCGTGAGGGCGCCCACAATGGGGGCATGTACGACGAACGCCTCACCGTGCCCCGCTCCTGGTGGCTGCTCCCGGTCGCGACCGGGCTCGCGCTCGCGTTGATCCTGCTGCGGGTCAGCGGGCTGGGCGCACTGATCGGGCTGGTCGTCGGGATCGCCGTCGGCGCGGTCGCGATCAGCAGCTACGGCTCGGCCCGGATCCGCGTGGTGCAGGGCTCCCTGGTGGCCGGCCCGGCCCGGATCCCGGTGGACGCCCTGGGCACCGCGCACGCGCTGAGCCCGGCCGAGGCGGTGGCCTGGCGCGGACCGAAGGCGGACCCGCGGGCCTTCATGCTGCTGCGCAGCTACGTCCCGACGGCGCTGCGGGTCGAGGTGACGGACCCGACCGACCCGACGCCGTACCTCTATCTGTCCACGCGCTCGCCGATGAAGCTGGCGGAGGCGCTGGAGGAGGCCCGCCGGAGCGCGCGGGCGTAGCGCAGGGCGCGCGCCACCGGCGCACGCCGGAAGACGAAGAGGGACGGTTCCGCGGCTGCGGGACCGTCCCTACGACTTTTGTCCTGCCCGGACCTGCCGTCCGGCTCCGCTGCCCGGAGCCGGAAGGGGCTGGGTGCCGGCTCCGCGCGGACCGCGGGTGCCGGGCCGTGTCCGCCGCGCTGCTCAGGCGCCGCAGTCCCGGCAGATCGGGTTGCCGTTCTTCTCGCTGTAGAGCTGGCTGCGGTGGTGCACGAGGAAGCAGCTCATGCAGGTGAACTCGTCGGCCTGCTTGGGCAGGACGCGAACGGCGAGTTCCTCGTTCGAGAGGTCGGCGCCGGGGAGCTCCATGCCCTCGGCCGCATCGAACTCGTCGACGTCGACAGAGCTTCCGCCCTTGTCGTTCCGCCGAGCCTTGAGCTCCTCGATGCTGTCCTCGTTGACGTCGTCGTCGGTCTTGCGTGGGGTGTCGTAGTCCGTTGCCATTTTTCGCTCTCCCCCTCCGGGTTGTGCGGTGTGTGCGGTATCTCCAGCGCACGTAACGCATGGGGGGTCGGTCTTGTGCCCGACCCGAGGCGGAGATTTTGCCTTACTTCAAGCCCTGTTACTCAATCGACACTCAGCCCGGGGTCCGTTGGGGTGATCCACCGGGGCGCGGGAGGCCTCACGCTGGGCCATCTCCGGCCCCCTCCGGAGCCCGTCAGGCGGCGACTCAGAGTGAGCGCGGACCGTACGGGCACCCGCAGAATCCCTTGCCCAGCAGGGGCGCCCGTCAACCCCGCGCACGCGTCCGGGCCGGAAATCCGGTCACGGACGGCGATCGGGGCCCGAATCGCCATGATCACTCTCCGAGTTCGGCCGACGTCGCGGAGCGACACGGTGTGAGCTTGGTCACGTTCAGAATCTTCCGGGGCAAATCACGGAAAATCCACCCACTCCGAACCTCCCGACGGCCCCCGGGAGCACCCGCGCGAACGTGGGGCGCCCCCGGGGGGGGGGGCCCCGCGGGCGGGGGGCCCCCCGGGGGGGGGGGGGGGGGGGGCGGGGGGCCCCGGCGGGGGGGGCGGGGGGCGGCCCCGGCCCCGAC
>NZ_JBHYWI010000049.1:24551-63665 GCF_042751525.1 Kitasatospora sp. NPDC059408 | reverse complement strand
TGAGTTTGGTCCCTTACATAAACTGCGGGGCAAAATCACGCAAAAACCACCCACTCCCAACCCCCCGCCGCCCCCCGGGACCCCCCGCGCCACCGGGCGCCGCCCGGGTGGGGGGCCCACCGGCGGACGTCGGCCCGCAGGGGCGTGCTAGGAGGCGCGGCGCGCGGCCCGGCGGGCGAGCAGGGCGGCCTGCCGCTCCTCGAACTTGCGGGCCTGCTCGTCCAGCCCGTCGAGGAAGACGCCGAGCTCGTCCTGGGCCATCAGGCCTTCCGCGCCGAGGCCGTCGATCTCCATCACCCGCAGGTGGCGGAGCACCGGCTGCAGCACGTCGTCGTGGTGGATGCGCAGGTTGTAGACCCCGCCGATGGCGATCTGCGCGGCGGCGCGCTCGAAGCCCGGGATGCCGTGGCCGGGCATCCGGAAGTCCGTCACGACGTCGGCGATGGCCCGCATGGCCTGGTCCGGGGCGATCTCCAGGGCGGCCTTGAGGAGGTTGCGGTAGAAGACCATGTGCAGGTTCTCGTCGTTGGCGATCTTCGCCAGCAGCTGGTCGCACAGCGGGTCGCCGGCGTGCTTGCCGGTGTTGCGGTGCGAGATGCGGGTCGCGAGCTCCTGGAAGGCCACGTAGGCCACCGAGTGGAGCATGCTGTGCGCGTTGTCGGACTCGAAGCCCTCGGACATGTGGGACATCCGGGCCCGCTCCAGCTCCACCGGGTCGACGGCCCGGGTGGCGAGCAGGAAGTCGCGAATGGCTATCCCGTGCCGGCCCTCCTCGGCGGTCCAGCGGTGCACCCAGGTGCCCCAGGCGCCCTCGCGGCCGAACATCGTCGCGATCTCGTGGTGGTAGCTCGGGAGGTTGTCCTCGGTGAGCAGGTTGACCACGAGGGAGACCCGGCCGAGCGCCGTCACCTGGGACTGCTCCAGCGACCAGGCCTCGCCGCCGAGCACGCCGTCGAAGTCGCGGCCCTGGCTCCACGGCACGAACTCGTGCGGCATCCACTCCTTGGCCACCGCGAGGTGGCGGTTGAGCTCCTTCTCGACGACCTCTTCGAGGGCCAGGATCAGCCGGGCGTCGGTCCAGGCGCTCGATCCGAGCGAGGTGCTGCGCTGCACAGGGGCGATGGTCACGGGGGTTGCTCCTGGGGGACGGCACGCGCGGGACGGGCGCGTTGGGCGGGCACGTCGGGGGACGCGCGGAGGGGCACACTTACGGTTGCGTAGGTTACGACACCGTAAGTTGCCCGGACCGGAAAAGACAAGCCGCCCCCGCCTGGCCTTATGTCGTCTTGACGGGCCTGGCGGGGGCGGCCTCGAACGGTCGCTTACGGAGGGCGGTGGCGCGGGCGGCGCGACGGGCGGCGCAACCGGCCCCGCAGCGGCCCGCGGGCGCGGTCAGGGGCCCGGGATGCGCACCCGCATCGTGAGGCCGCCACCGGGGCGCGGAGTGGCCTCGATGGCGCCGCCGTGGGCGCGGACCACCGAGCGCACGATGGACAGGCCGAGCCCGACCCCCTTGTCGCTGCGGGTGCGGTCGGCGCCCTTGACCCGGCGGAACGGTTCGAAGATGTGCTCCAGCTCGTACTGCGGCACCACCGGGCCGGTGTTCGAGACGACCAGCTCGCCGCCGCCCGGCACCTCGGCCGTGGTCAGCTCGACCCAGCCGCCGGCGGTGTTGTAGCGCACGGCGTTCTGCAGCAGGTTCAGCGCGATCCGCTCCAGCAGGACGCCGTTGCCCGAGGCCACGGCCGGATCGAGCGTCGAGCGCAGCTCGACCTCGCGCTTGTCGGCCTCCGAGCGGGTCTGCTCCAGCGCCCGGGAGGCCACCTCGGACAGGTCGACCGGGCGGCGTTCGGTGAGCTCGTTGTCGCTGCGGGCGAGCAGCAGCAGGCCCTCGACCAGCTGCTCGCTGCGCTCGTTGGTGGCCAGCAGGGTCTTGCCGAGCTGTTGGAGGTCGGGCGAGGCGGCCGGGTCGGAGAGCTGCACCTCCAGCAGGGTCCGGTTGATCGCCAGCGGCGTGCGCAGCTCGTGCGAGGCGTTGGCGACGAAGCGGCGCTGGGAGTCGAACGAGCGGTCGAGCCGGTCGAGCATGCCGTCGAACGTGTCGGCGAGCTCCTTGAGCTCGTCGTCCGGCCCGTCCAGCTCGATCCGCCGGTGCAGGTCGGAGGAGGCGACGTCACGGGCGGTGCGGGTGATCCGGCCGAGCGGGCGCAGCACCCGGCCGGCCATCGCGTAGCCGGCCGCGAAGGCGATCACGGCGAGGCAGACGAGGACGGTGAGGGACTTGCGCAGCAGCGTGTTGAGCGCCTGGTTGGACTGGACGGTCTGGTAGTTGGCCAGCCACCGGTCCAGCGTCGCCTGGTTGGTGATGGTGATGCCGTCCGGCGTGGTGACGCTGATGTTGCCGGTCGGGCTGCTGAGCACGAGGTGCGGCAGCGAGGCGTCCTGGAGGGCCTGGCGGACGAAGTAGTACATCACCAGCAGCAGGACGATGCCCGCCATCAGGAACATCCCGCCGTAGAGCAGGGTGAGCCGCATCCGGATGGTGGGGCGGAACGGCAGCCAGGCGAGCATGCCGTCGCCGGGGACGTAGTTCTCGTGCGTCGACTGGTGCAGCCGGGGCGCGCGCGGGGGGTGTGCGGGCTTGGGCGGTACGACGCGCGGGCCGCCGGCGGGCGCGCCGGAGGGCCCGCCGGCCGGGGGCGGGGTGGTCATGATGGGTCCTCTCGGGGCGTCCGCCGGGGCGGGCGCTGGTCGGTGGGGGGATCCGCCGGGGATCCGGGGCGGGCTCCGCTCAGATGCGGTAGCCGGAGCCGGGCACGGTGACGATGACCGGCGGGTCGCCGAGCTTGCGGCGCAGCGTCATGACGGTGACGCGCACGACGTTGGTGAACGGGTCGGTGTGCTCGTCCCAGGCCTTCTCCAGGAGCTGTTCGGCGGAGACGACGGCGCCGCCGGCGCGCATCAGGACCTCCAGGACGGCGAACTCCTTGGGGGCGAGCTGCACGGTGCGTCCGTCGCGGATGACCTCGCGGCGGCCGGGGTCGAGCGAGATGCCGGCGCGCTCCAGGACGGGCGGCAGCGGGACGGTCGCGCGGCGGCCCAGCGCCCTTACCCGGGCCACGAGTTCGCTGAAGGCGAACGGCTTCGGAAGGTAGTCGTCGGCGCCGATCTCCAGGCCCTCGACCCGGTCGCTGATGTCGCCGGAGGCGGTCAGCATGATGACCCTGGTGGCCAGGCCCTGTTCGACCACCTTGCGGCAGACGTCGTCCCCGTGGACGAGCGGCAGGTCCCGGTCGAGCACCACGACGTCGTAGTCGTTGACCGCGATGCGCTGGAGCGCGGCCTCCCCGTCGTACACCACGTCGACGGCCATCGCCTCGCGGCGCAGGCCGGTTGCGACGGCCTCGGCGAGCAGCTGCTCGTCCTCGACGACGAGAACCCGCACGGTCGTTGTCCCTTCTCCAGGCCGGCCCCGGAAGCGGACGCACGGCTCCGAACGTGTCTCCATCCTGCCTGGTCCTTCGGTAAAGCAGCGATAAGCTGCCCCTCGGGCAGGGTTCGCCCGGCTCCCCACCGGTCACGGTTCGTACCCGGAGCAGTCCGATTGGACTGTGACACGGGCAACTTTCTCGGCCGGGCAGGTTTCCCGGCCGTCGGGGCGGGGAGGACAGCTGCACACCCGCGATCTGGCCCTTGGCCGGTCGCACCCACCCGCCGTGCGTTCATCCGCGCCAGCCCTGGGGCATGGGACGTCACCGGGAGCGGCCGAGGCCGTCTCCGCGCCCGACCGGAGCAGCAGACCCGCCGGCCCGGGCGCTTCCGTCGACCGGACCACCTCAGGGCGGAGAACGCACGACCGTGCACGTCCGACACAGTAAGGGGGCCCGTATGGACGCCTTCAAGGCCGGAATCCTGCAGCGCATAGCCAACGCCGAGCAGGACCTGCACCGCGCGATCGAGGCCGGGGACGAGTTCCTCGCCGAGGTGGAGCAGTCCGAGCTGGACGACCTCCGCCGACTCGCCGCCGAGCACGGCGTGGACACCGTGCTCGAGCGCCACCGCACCGCCGCGTGACGCTTCGCAGCACCTGACCCGACGCCGGTCCTCCGGCACCAGCGGCCCTGCGGGGGCCGTGCGAAACCCCAGGCCCTGGCATCCCCCGTATGCCAGGGCTCTTCGTTTGCCCGGCCCGGGAGGAACCCGCGCCTGCGGGGGCAAAGATTTGCCCCCGGGACATGACGTGTCCCGGGGGCGAACGTCCGGTGAAGCGCTCAATCCGCCCAGGCGCGCAGCGCGGCCAGGCGCTCCTGGAGCGGCTCGTACACGCCGGGCGCGGCGGCGACGGTGAGCCGACCGTCCGGGCCGTGCCCGGGCCGTCCGCCGGTCAGGGCACCCGCCTCGGTGGCGATCAGGCAGCCCGCGGCGCGGTCCCAGGGGGCCAGGCCGCGCTCGTAGTAGCCGTCCAGGCGCCCGGCGGCGACGTCGCACAGATCCACCGCGGCGGCGCCACCCCGGCGGATGTCCCGCACCTCGGGCATCAGGGCCAGCAGCACCTCGGCCTGCCGGACCCGCACCGCCTCGACGTAGTTGAAGCCGGTGCCGATCAGCGCCTGCCCCCACGGCGGGGCCGGGCGGGCGGAGATCGGCGCGCCGTCGAGGCGGGCGCCACGCCCGACGACGGCGTGGAACAGCTCGCCGCGGGCCGGCGCGTGGACGACGCCGACGACCGCCCGGCCGTCCACCTCGGCGGCCACGCTCACCGCCCACGAGGGCAGCCCGTACAGGTAGTTGACCGTGCCGTCGAGCGGGTCGACGACCCAGCGCACCCCGCTGGTGCCGGGCCGGTCGGCGCCCTCCTCGCCGAGGTAGCCGTCCTGCGGGCGGCGCTCGGCGATCAGCTCCACGACGAGCTTCTCGGAGGCGAGGTCCATCTCGGTGACCACGTCGACCGGGCTGCTCTTGGTGCCGGCCACACCCAGGTCGGCGGGCCGGGCGTCGCGCAGCAGGGCGCCCGCCCGGCGGGCGGCGTCCAGGGCCACGTCGAGCAGGTCGTCGAGCAGCCGGGCGTCGGGCAGGGCGGGGCTGGACACGGGCATCTCCTCCGGTACGGGTCAGCGCTCGGCGGCGGCCGGGCGGGGGGCGCGCGGGTTGGGGCAGCAGGCCACCGCGCACACGTCGTGGCTGGGCCCGAGCGCCCCGAGGGCGCAGCGGGTGACGTCCTCGCCGCGCTCGGTGGCGGCCCGCTCCAGGACCAGCTCGCGCACGGCGGCGGTGAACCGGGGGTCGGCGCCGACGGTGGCCGCCCGGGCCACCGGCAGGCCGAGCTCGGCGGCCTTGGCGACGGCCTCGGTGTCGAGGTCGTACGTGACCTCCATGTGGTCGGAGACGAACCCGATCGGGACCATCACGACGGCCGGCGCGCCGTCGGCGTGCCGGGCCTCCAGGTGGTCGCAGATGTCCGGCTCCAGCCACGGGATGTGCGGGGCCCCGCTGCGGCTCTGGTAGACGAGCTCCCACGGCCGGCCGGCGACGCCGGTGCGCTCGGCGACGGCCTCGACGACCAGCCGCGCGACGTCCAGGTGCTGGGCGACGTACGCACCGCCGGGCTCGCCGCGGGCCGGGTCGTCCGGGGCGCCGGAGGTCTCGGCCATCGCGTCGGGGATGGAGTGGGTGGTGAACGCCAGCCGGGCGCCGTCCCGCACGCCGGCGGGCAGCCGCTCCAGGGCGGCGACGGTGGCCTCGGCCATCGGGCCGACGAAGCCCGGGTGGTTGTAGAAGTGCCGGAGCTTGTCGACGCGCAGCTCGGGGCCGCCCTCGTCGGCGAGGACCGCGAGCGCGTCGGCGAGGTTCTCGCGGTACTGGCGGCAGCCGGAGTAGCCGGCGTAGGCGCTGGTGGCGAGGACGGCGATCCGGCGGTGACCGTCGGCGGCCATCTCGCGCAGGGTGTCGGTCAGGTAGGGCGCCCAGTTGCGGTTGCCCCAGTAGACCGGCAGGTCCAGGCCGTGGTCGGCGAAGTCCTTGCGCAGCGCGGCCAGCAGCTCGCGGTTCTGCCCGTTGATCGGACTGACCCCGCCGAACATGAAGTAGTGCTTGCCCACCTCCTTCAGCCGTTCCTTCGGGATTCCCCTGCCGCGGGTGACGTTCTCCAGGAACGGCACGACGTCCTCGGGGGCCTCGGGGCCGCCGAAGGAGAGCAGCAGGAGGGCGTCGTAGGGAGCGGCGCCGGAGAGGGAGGGTTTGCGCGCGTCGGACATGGCACCGATCCTGCCATTGAGGGGCCGGGGCCCGTCGGCGGGGCGGCGCGGAGAGCCCGGAAAATACCGTTTGCCAACATACGTAAGCTGTGTTCAACCGCCTTGTTCCTTACCTCCCCGGAGCTTCCGCGTGCTGTCCAGCTACCGCCAGATATTCGCCGCCCCCGGCACGCTGGCCTTCTCCTCCGCCGGGTTCATCGCCCGCCTGCCGATCTCGATGACCGGCATCGGCATCGTGACCATGCTGTCCCAGCAGCGCGGCTCCTTCGGGGTGGCGGGCCTCGTCTCGGCGACCCTGGCGATCGCCGCCGCGGTGCTCGGACCGGCCGTCTCCTGGCTCGTCGACCGGCACGGCCAGCGCCGCGTCGCGCTGCCCGCCGCCGCGTTCACCATCGCCGCGGCGACCGGACTGCTGCTCTGCGCCCACTTCGACGCCCCGGACTGGACGCTCTTCCTCTTCGCCGTCGGCATGGGCGCCATGCCCAGCGCGGGCGCCATGGTCCGCGCCCGCTGGGCCCACCTCTACCGGGACAAGCCCGCCCGACTGCACACCGCGTACTCCTTCGAGGCGGTGGTCGACGAGTTCTGCTTCATGGTGGGCCCGATCCTCGCCGTCAGCCTGGCCACCAACGTCTTCCCCGAGTCCGGCCTGCTCGCCGCCGGCCTCGCGCTCACCGTCGGGATCGTCCTGTTCACCGCCCAGCGGCGCACCGAGCCGCCGGTCCACCCGGCCGCCGGGCGCAGCGGCCGCAGCGCGATCCTCAACCCCGGCCTGGTCGTGCTGGTGCTCACCTTCATCGCCACCGGGGCGATCTTCGGCTCGGTCGAGATCGTCACCGTCGCCTTCGCCCGGGCCCAGGACCACGAGGGCCTCGCCGGCACCGTCCTCGCCGTGTGGGCACTCGGCTCCGGCCTGGCCGGCATGGTCTACGGCGCGCTCAAGCCCACCAGCCCCCTGGCGAATCGTTTCGTCGTCGGCGTCGTGATGATGGCGCTCACCATGATCCCGGTGCTGCTCGTCGCCGAGGCGGTGCAGGGCCTCGGCGGGCTGCTCGCCACCGGCGCCGTCCTCCTGCTCGCCGGCGTCGCCATCTCCCCCACCCTGATCTCCGCGATGGCCCTGGTCGAACGGCTCGTCCCGGCCGCCCAGCTCACCGAGGGCATGGCCTGGACCACCACCGGGCTCGCGCTCGGCGTCGCCCTCGGCTCCTCGGCCGGCGGCTGGGTGGTGGACGCCTCCGGCGCCGCCGCCGGCTACTGGGTGCCGCTGGTCGCCGGCGTGTTCGGCGTCCTGGTCGCCCTCGTCGGCCTGCGCACCCTGCGGGCCGGCCTGCCCGCGGCCGAGCCCGGGGCGCCCGCCGTCGAACCCGTAGACCTCGGACGGTGAACTGACTAATCTCCTCCCTACTCGCGGGCCTACCCGCGGGTAGGGGCCCGCGCGGCCCCGTGCACAGGCCCCACCGGCGGCCCCCACCGCCCGGACCCCGCCGACCCCGTCGGCCACGGAGCAGGAGTCAGCACATGCCCCAGGCCAGTACCGCGACCGCCGTCCGCTGGACCAACTGGGCCGGCAACCAGAGCGCCCGGCCCGCCCGGGCCGCCGCGCCCGGCACCGCGGAGGAACTGGCCAGGGAGATCCGGCGCGCCGCCGAACAGGGCCGCACCGTCAAGGCCGTCGGCTCCGGCCACTCCTTCACCGCGATCGCCTCCGCCGGCGACGGCGTCCAGATCCGCCCGCACGCGCTCACCGCCGTCCGCGGGATCGACCGCGAGGCCGGCACCGTCACCGTCGAATCCGGCCTCCCGCTGCACCGGCTCAACCGGCTCCTCGCCGCCGAGGGCCTCTCGCTCACCAACATGGGCGACATCGAGGTCCAGACCGTCGCCGGCGCCACCAGCACCGGCACCCACGGCACCGGCCGCGACTCCGGCTCGCTCGCCGCGCAGATCCGCGCCCTGGAGATCGTCCTCGCCGACGGCACGGTCCACCGCTGCTCGCCCACCGAGAACCCGCGGCTCTTCCAGGGCGCCCGGCTCGGCCTCGGCGCGCTCGGCGTGATCACCGCGCTCACCTTCGGCGTCGAGCCGTCCTTCCTGCTCACCGCCCACGAGCAGCCGATGCGCTTCGACGAGGTCCTCGACCGCCTCGACGACCTCACCGCCGTCAACGAGCACTTCGAGTTCTACTGGTTCCCGCACACCGACCGCTGCAGCACCAAGCGCAACAACCGCAGCCAGGGCCCGGCCGCCCCGCTGCCCCGGTTCAAGGGCTGGCTGGAGGACGACTTCCTCTCCAACACCGTGTGGGAGGGCGCCTGCCGGGTCGGCCGCCGCTTCCCCGGCAGCATCCCCGCCATCGCCTCGCTGGCCAGCCGCGCGTGGTCCGACCGCAGCTACACCGACACCTCGCACAAGGTGTTCACCAGCCCGCGCAAGGTCCGCTTCGTCGAGATGGAGTACGCCGTGCCGCGCGCCGCCGTCGCCGACGTGCTTCGCGAGCTGAAGGCGCTCATCGAACGGTCCGACTGGCGGATCAGCTTCCCGGTGGAGGTCCGCTTCGCCCCCGCCGACGACCTCTGGCTCTCCACCGCCTCCGGCCGCGACAGCGCCTACATCGCCGTCCACCTCTACCGGGGCACCCGCGACCAGGGCTACTTCACCGGCGTCGAACAGCTGATGGCCGCCCACGAGGGCCGCCCCCACTGGGGCAAGCTGCACACCCGCGACGCCGAGTACCTCGCCGGGGTCTACCCGCACTTCGGCGACTTCACCGCCCTGCGCGACGAGGTCGACCCCGGCCGCCTGTTCGCCAACCCGTACCTGCGCCGGGTCCTCGGCGACTAGGACACGCCCTGGCCCGCCGGGGTTCCGGCGGCGGGCGCCGGGGCCTCCGACGCCGGGGCCCGGCTCGGCGCGGGCGGCTGCGGAGTCGTCCCGCCGGTCGGCTTCCCGCCACCGCCCGCCGACGGGGACGCGCCGGAGGTGGGCGTCCCGCTCGGGCTCGGGTCCGGGGTCGGCGTCGGTGTCGGGGACGGCGACCCGCCCGAGGTCGGCGACCCGCTCGGGCTGCCGCTCGGCTCCGGCCGCGGCCTCGACGTCGCCGGGTCCGACGCACCGCCCGACGGCGTCGCGCCCGGCCCGTGCCCGCCACCGGACGGCCGGCCCGTCGGATCGCCGGCCGGCGGCTTCGGATCCGTGCCCACGCTGCCGCCGAACGACGTGCCGTTGCCCGTCTGCCCGGTCACCGTCGCCGACACCGGCTGCCCGGTGACCATCTCGAACGCCACGATCGGCGTCATCGCCAGCACGAACACCAGCCCCGACACCGCCGCGTACGTCCGCCACGTCCACCGCCGGCGCGCCCGGACCACCTGCGGCTCGTTCCACTCCGACGAGATCACCGGCACCCGCGGCTCCACCGGAGCCACGTCGTCCGCCGGCACCTGGCGCAGCCCGTTCACCGTCTGGTTCGGCCCGCGGTCCACCGCCTCGCGCAGCTGCTCGCCGGTGCGCCTGAAGAGGTGCTGGAACAGCGCACCGCCCGTGGTGGCCCCGACGCTCACCACCGCCGCGCCCATGATCGTGCCGTAGACCCCCAGTTCGGACGCCAACAAGGCCCCCGCCACCGCGGCCAGCGCGCTCGCCACGACCTGAGCCACACTCAGATCGATCCGCCTGCGCTCGTCCTTCCCGCCCTCCTCGACGGGCTCCCGCTCCGGCATCGACATCCCTCGGTCCGTACGACTGTTCTTCGAACAAGTCACTCCATCTTGCCCAAAGAAGGACACAAGGGACGAAAATCCGGTTCTTCCCTCCGCGATTGTGTGAAGATGATCACCGTCCATCCGGCAGCGGTCCGCCGCCCGGGGCGCGCGCTCTTGAGATTCCCGTGAATCGCGGGAGACTTGAGCGGCGAGCCGCCCCTCCGGATGCCACGAATGGAGTACTGTTCGTAAAGCCTGAGCCTTGGGTCGACTTGTCGACTGCCAGTACCACGGCAACTTGACGAAGAGCCACGACACAGGCACGCACGGCGACGCCGGTCCCGGATCGTCGCGAACACTCCGCGTGCGAGGACGGCCGGGACACCCAGGCGCGACGTCGACGGATGACGTGGCAAAAAGGCAACCGTGCCACAGCGGTGTGGACGGGCGTGAGCCCGACACGCCGGGGAACTCAGCAAGGTTGTGGCCAGTCGCGAGTGGGCAGGCCACACTCAGTACGGGAGCAGCGACGCAGGTGACGTCGGCAGGCACCACCCGGGAGGTAACCGTGCCCGAACTGCGGGTTGTGGCCGTCAGCAACGACGGCACACGGCTGGTGCTCAAGGCTGCCGACAGCACGGAGTACACCCTCCCCATCGACGAGCGGCTGCGCGCCGCCATCCGCGGCGACCGCCCGCGCCTCGGCCAGATCGAGATCGAGGTCGAGAGCCACCTCCGCCCCCGCGACATCCAGGCGCGGATACGAGCCGGTGCCTCCGCCGAGGAGGTCGCCCAGGCCGCCGGCATCTCCGTCGACCGGGTCCGCCGCTTCGAGGGACCCGTCCTCGCCGAACGCGCCTTCATGGCCGAGCGCGCCCGCAAGACCGCCATCCGCCGCAACGGCGAGTCCCCCGGCCCGCAGCTCGGCGAGGCCGTCGCCGAACGGCTCGCGCTGCGCGGCGCCGAGAAGGAGACCGAGCGCTGGGACTCCTGGCGGCGCGACGACGGCACGTGGGAGGTCATCCTCTCCTACCGCTCCGACGGCGAGGGCCGCAGCGCCTCCTGGACGTACGACCCGCCCCGGCGCCTCGTCACGCCCAACGACGACGAGGCCCGCGCGCTGATCGGCGAGACCGTCGAGCGCGAGGAGGACTCGGTCTTCCCGTTCATCCCGCGGATCGCCCGGCTCCCCCAGGACCGGCCGCCCCGCCCGATGATCGACCGCCCCTCCGCCGACCGCATCATGTCCGCCCGCGAGGCGCGCGAGGCCGCGGCCGAGGGCCGGGACTCGCTCACCAGCCTGCTCGACGTCGTCCCCGCCTTCCGCGGCGACCTCGCCGTCGGACCCGCCCCGGTCGAACCGGTGCCCGCCGAGGTCGCCGAGGAAACCGAGGAACCGGCCGCCGCCGCGGCACCCGCCGTCGGCGCCGGCTCCGCGTACGCCGACATCCTGATGCCGCGCGCCGTCGCCCCGCACCGCGAGCGCCTGGTCGGCACCACCGACCGGCAGGCCGAGGCGGACGGCGTCCGGCCCGGCCGCCGGGCCACCGTGCCCAGCTGGGACGAGATCGTCTTCGGCAGCCGGCGCAAGAAGCAGGAATAACCGTCCGCGCGAGAAGGGGCGGGAGGCTTCGGCCTCCCGCCCCTTCCGTACGCCCGCGGGCGCGGGACGCTCAGCCCGGCTGCTCCGTGACCGCCACCGGACGGCTCGCGTCGCTCGACCACTCGCTCCACGACCCCGGGTACAGCGTGGCCGGCACGCCCGCCACCTCCAGTGCCAGGACCTGGTGCGCCGCCGTCACCCCCGACCCGCAGTACACGGCCGTCTCCCGCTCCCCCGCGCCCAGCGCGCGGAACCGCTCGGCCAGCTCCGCGGCCGGCCGGAACCGCCCGTCCGCACCGACGTTCTCGGTGGTCGGCGCCGACACCGCGCCCGGGACGTGCCCCGCGCGCGGGTCGACCGGCTCCGTCTCACCCCGGTAGCGCTCTCCCGACCGGGCGTCCAGCAGCAGGCCGCTGCGCGCCCACGCCGCCGCGCCATTCCCGTCGATCGTCGGCATCTTGCCCGGGACGGGCTTGAAGTCGCCCTCCTCCTCCGCCGGCACCTCGGCCGTCACCGGAAGCCCGGCCGCCGACCACGCCGCGTAACCGCCGTCCAGCACCCGCACGTCGCGGTGCCCGGCCCAGCGCAGCAGCCACCAGGCGCGGGCCGCCGACAGCGAGGGCCCGCCGTCGTACACCACGACCGGACGGTCGGCGCAGACACCGAAGCGGCGCATCGCGGCGCCGAACTCCTCCAGGTCCGGCAGGGGGTGGCGGCCCCCCTGGCCGGGAGCGCCGGGCGCGGCCGCGAGGTCCCGGTCCAGGTCGACGAAGTGCGCGCCCGGCAGGTGCCCGGCCCGGTACTCCTCCGCGGCCGTCGGGCCGCCCGCGGCCGCACCGACCAGCTGGTAGCGCACGTCCAGCAGCACCGGCGGACGCGACGAGGCGAGCGCCTCCCGCAGCCCGGCCGCGGAGATCAGCGGGGAACCGTCGTTGTAGGTGGTCATGTGGGCCATTGTCGCGCAGCGCGGCCGAACCG
The DNA here is from genome assembly GCF_042751525.1 of Kitasatospora sp. NPDC059408. Classification (NCBI taxonomy): domain Bacteria; kingdom Bacillati; phylum Actinomycetota; class Actinomycetes; order Kitasatosporales; family Streptomycetaceae; genus Kitasatospora; species Kitasatospora sp. NPDC059408. Next base: position 51,126 of record NZ_JBHYWI010000049.1, on the reverse strand, counting down.
CCGCTCTTTGTGCGGTCTTTGCCGGAATTTCCGCGCGGCCGAAGGGTTGGTCGCGCGCCGGAGTGGAAGCATCACCCTCGCGTGCGCGAATTCCGTGCGCCAACCGCCCGTGAGGAGGCCCGCATTGCCCGCGGTGAAACTCCGGCTCGCCCAGGGCACGCCCTGCTGGGTCAGCCTGCTGACCGACGACCTGGCCGGCGCCCGAGCGTTCTACGGCGACCTGCTCGGCTGGAGCTACTCCCCCGGACCGGCCCAACTCGGCGACTACGTCCGGGCCGAGCTCGACGGTGAACCGGTCGCCGGCCTCGGTGTCTCCAGCGCCACCGGCTTCCCGGTGCAGTGGACCACCTACTTCGCCGTGGACAGCGCCGACTCCGCCGCCCAGCTCGTGCGCGAGTGCGGCGGCACCGTCGCCGTCGGGCCCCTCCAGGCCGAACGCGCCGGACGGATGGCCATCGCCGCCGACGTCTCCGGCGCCGTCTTCGGCCTGTGGCAGGGCGAGGAGCACGTCGGCCGCGAGGCCGGACCCGAACCCGGCGGCCCCGCGTGGGCCGAACTGCTCACCACCGACGCCGAGGGCTCCGCCGCGTTCTACGCCACCGTCCTCGGCCGCACCCTCCGGCCCGGCGCCGACGAATCCGCGCTGCTCGTGCAGGGCCGGCCGGTCGCCGGCATCCGGCACGGCGCCGAACTGCGCGGCCACCCGCCCCGCTGGCGGATCCACTTCGCCGTCCGCGACGCCGCGCTCACCGCCCGGCGCGCCACCGAACTCGGCGGCCGGGTCCTGGTCGAGCCGCACGACACCGCGCGCGGCCGGGCCGCCCGGCTGGCCGACCCGCAGGGCGGGCACTTCTCCGTCCTGGAACCCCGCTAGGAACGACGGCCCGGGACCGGCCTCACGACTGGGACTGCTCGAAGGGGAGCACGTCCGGGGAGAGCACCGAGGCACGGGCGGTCGCCGCGGTCAGGCGACGGCGGTGATGCCGTCGGCACAGCACCTCGTAGCCGACCTCGTCCTCCTTCACCGAGATGTCGCCGATCACGACCTGCGCGCCCTCGACGACCATCACGCCGCCGACCGTCCGCGCGTTGTGGGTGGCCCGCGCGCCGCACCAGCACAGCGCCTCCACCTGCAGCACCTCGACCCGGTCGGCCAGCTCGATCAGCCGCTGCGAGCCCGGGAAGAGCCGGGTGCGGAAGTCCGTCGTGATCCCGAACGTGTAGACGTCGATGTCGAGTTCGTCCACCACCCGGGCCAGCTGGTCGACCTGCCCGGCCGCGAAGAACTGGGCCTCGTCGCAGATCAGGTAGTCCACCCGGCCGCCGGCCGACAGCCGCTGCACCACGTGCGCGTGGAAGTCGAAGTCGTCGGTCACCTCGACCGCCTCGGCGCGCAGGCCGAGCCGGCTGGAGATGGTCGCCGCGCCGGCCCGGTCGTGGCGGGTCAGGATGACCCCCTGCCGGCCGCGGGCGGTGTGGTTGTGGTCCATCTGCAGCGCCAGCGTCGACTTGCCGCAGTCCATCGTGCCCGAGAAGAACACCAGTTCAGCCATGGGTGGAGCAAAGGCCTTTCACATCAGGGGAGTTCGGGCACCGGGGAAGCGGTGGCAGCGGCGCTGCGGACGACATCGGCGGCACGGCTCAGGCGCGCACTTCGAGCAGCGGCACGAACTGCTCGACCGGGGTCATCGAGCCGTGCAGTCCGATCATCGCCGACTCGCCGGGCTCGTTGCGGGAGGCGATGATCGCGACGTCGTCCCGGGCCGCGGCGACCACGTCGCCGATCCGCGCGTACACGCGCTCGTCCACGACCGGGCCGAACCAGCCCGCCGCGATCGCCTCGTCCCTGGTCGCCACCCACATCCGGTCGCCGAGCACCTCGCTCCAGACCGTGTACACGTCCGCCGCGGCCCCCGGCACCGCGTACACGTGCCGGGCCCGGCCCTCGCCCCCCAGCAGGGCCACGCCCGCGCCGAGCTCCCAGTCCTCGTCGAAGTCGATCCGGTCCTCCGGCGCGATGTCGATCATGCCGTGGTCGGCCGTGACGTACATCGCCGAGCGCGGCGGCAGCCGCTCGGCCAGCCGGCGGGCCAGCCGGTCCACCGCGTCCAGGGTCATCCGCCACTCGTCCGAGTCCACGCCGAAGCGGTGGCCCGCGCCGTCCAGCTCACTGACGTACGTGTACACCAGCGCCCGGTCGTGCTCGGCCAGCCAGGCTGCGGCCCGGTCCATCCGCTCCTCGCCGGTGGTCCGGCCCATGAACGTGCCGCCGGACAGCGCCACCCTGGTCAGCGGGGTCTGCGCGAACAGCGGGGACGACACCTGCGCCGTCGCCACCCCGGCCGCGTGCGTCCGCTCGAAGACCGTCGGGTAGGGCTGCCAGGCCGCCGGGTCGGTCGGCGGCTGCCAGCGCAGCTGGTTCATCAGGTACCCGGCACCGGGGACCGCCACCGTGTAACCGGCCAGACCGTGCTGCCCCGGCGGGGTGCCGGTGCCCACCGACGCCAGCGAGGTCGCCGTCGTCGACGGGAACCCGGCCGTCAGCGGACGGCCCGAACCGCCCATCGAACTGCCCGCCAGCGAGGACAGGAACGGCGCGTACTCGGGGTGGCGCAGCAGCAGCTCCCAGCCGAGGCCGTCGACCAGGAACACCACCACGCGGTCGGCCGGGGCGATCGGCAGCGTCGCCGAGAAGCCCTCGACGCCCAGCCCCGCCGCGACCGAGGGCAGCAGGTCGCAGAGCGAACCGCTGCCGTAGGCGGGAGCGGGGGCGGTGGCGGGATCGAGGATCTCGAAGGCGTCGTAGCCGTCGGAAGGTGCGAAAGACATGGATCCGGTTTCGTGGCGGTCGGCGGCAGTCGTTCTGGGCGGGCAGTCGTTCTGGGCGGGTGGTCGTTCTACGCGAGCAGTCGTCCTGCGCGAGCAGTCGTCCTGCGCGGGCGGTCGTTCTACGCGGGCGCTCGTCCTGCGCGGGCGGTCGGGCGGGGCGGGGCTCAGGCCCGCGGGCCGTTGCTGACCGTCGCGTCCGACAGCGCCCGGGCGAACACCAGCGCCTGCGCGACCGTCTCCGGACCGTCGCCGGCCTCGCTCACCCGCAGTGACAGGTCGTCAGCCGTCGCCGAACCCGTGTAGCCGTGGTCCGCCTCGCAGTTCGGGTCCGAGCAGCCCGCCGGCTCCAGGTCCAGCCGCTGCACCGCGCCCCAGCCGATCGTCAGCACGACCTCGCGCGGCAGCGTGCCCGGCGTGTACGTCTCCGGGTTCGCCACCATCCGGCTCACCACGACCGAACCGATCCGGTCCAGCCGGACGCTCTCCGTCGACGTCGTCGCCAGTGGCACCGACGGGCCGGCGGCGTCCCCGGTCTGCTCGTCGGTGTGGCTCACCACGAACCGGGTCGGGGTCAGCACCAGCACGGTGACGTGCCGGCGCACCTCGTTGGCGTCGAACGTCGTCTCCTGGTGCACCAGGTACGAGCTGATCGGCTCCGGGCCAACCGCGGACTCCACCGCTTCGGACACCAGGGCCGGGTAGTAGCCACTGCGCTCGATCGCCGAGCGCAGGTCCTGAGTGGTGGTGGTACCGGTCTTCGCCATAACTCCATCCTGGCATGGTCCGCCGACGAAGCGGGCGGCGCGGCGCCGAGCTTCGGACAACAGCGCCCACGGGCAGGCGCAACCAAGGAAGGTTACAGGCTGCTCATGGCGCGCGGGCCCAGATCACTGCGGACGGGCAGGGGCGCGATGCGCACCCGCGCCCCCAGGATCGCCAGCCCGTGCGGGGCCACGACCACCGGTTCGAGATCCACCGACGCGACCTCCGGCAGATCGTCCACCAGCCGCGACACCCGCAGCAGCAGCTCCTCCAGCGCGCCCGTGTCCACCGCCTCCGCGCCCCGCCAGCCGAACAGCAGCGGAGCCGCCCGCACCTCCCGGATCAGCCCGGCGACGTCCTGATCGGTGGCCGGAACCAGCCGGTGCGCGACATCGCCCAGCAGTTCGGCCGGCGCCCCCGCCAGACCGAAGGACAGGATCGCGCCCACCGCCGGGTCGACCGTGGCGCCGATCACGGTGTCCACCCCGCGCGGCGCCAGCCGCTGCACCACCAGCTCGGCCTGCGCCGCCCCGCCGAGCAGGGCGTCCAGCTCGCGGTGGGCCCGGCGCAGGCCCGGCTCGCCGGTCAGGTCCAGGCGGACACTGCCCAGGTCGGGGCGGTGGCGCAGGTGCGGGGCGGTCGCCTTCAGCGCCACCGGGTAACCCAACGCCGACGCCGCCCGCACCGCCGTCCCCTCGTCCGGGGCGGGCAGGGTCGGCGAGACGTCGATGCCGTAGTGGGCCAGCAGCGCGCGGGTCTCCGCGTCGGGCAGCGTGATCCGGGCGCCGCCCGGCTGGGTACGGGCCGCGACCGCCGCGCGGGTGTTCAGCGCCGCGTCCACCAGCACGCGGGCCCCCGGCTCGTCGATCCGGTCCAACTCCGGCACCCGGGCCGTCTCCTCCGCCTCCGCCATCCGGCGCCGCCACTGCCCGTAGTGCACGGCGTGGGCGAGGGCCCGCACCGCACGCTCCGGCGCCGCGAACGCCGGGATGCCGCCCGGACGCAGCCGCAGCGGCAGATCGGTCAGCGCCAGGTGCGCCAGCACCAGCGGCTTGCCCAACTCCCGCGCCCGCTCACCGGCTTCGAGCAGCGCCGTGGCGATCTCCGGATCGTCCGAACCCATCTCCGGATCCTCCGGACCGGCCAGCCGACCGCCCATGAACGCGTGCGCGGACGTGCCGATCGGCGGGATCGCGACGGCGATCACGGCGTCCACGGCGGGATCGGACAGGGCGACGTCCAGCGCGATCCGGAAGTTCTCGCCGGTCGCACCGGTGGTCAGGTCGACGGGCGTACGGGGGCGCAGGCCCGCGCTCAGGCAGGCGTCGTACGTCAGCAGGCCCAGCGAGTCCGAATTGCCGACCACGGCGACCCGGTCCCCCGGCGGCAGCGGCTGCTGGACCAGCAGCTCACCGGTGTCGTACAGCTCGGTGATCGTCTCCACCCGGGTGACCCCGGCCTGCTCGAACAGCGCGTCCACCGTCGCGTCGCGCAACCCCGTCGCCGTGGCCGGCACGGCGTGGCCCGGCGGCAGGCTCCCGGTGTGGCGCGCACCCTTCACGACGACCACCGGCTTCGCCGCGGCCAGACGGCGGGCGATCCGGGTGAACTTGCGCGGATTGCCGAACGACTCCAGGTAGAGCAGCACCACCTCGGTCGCGTCGTCCTCCGCCCAGTACTGCAGGAAGTCGTTGCCGGAGACGTCGGACCGGTTGCCGACCGACGCGAACGACGAGACGCCGAGCCCCCGGCGGTGCGCGGCCTCCAGGAGCGCCACCCCGATCGCCCCGGACTGGCAGAAGATCCCGAAACCGCCGCGCCGCGGCAGGTGCGGCGCCAACGAGGCGTTCAACGGCTGCCCGGGATCCGTGCTGATCAGACCGAAGGCGTTCGGACCGACCACCCGCATCCCCGCCGCACGGGCCTGCCGCACCAGCGCCCGCTGGCGGTCACGGCCCTCCGGGCCCGTCTCCGCGTACCCCGCCGTCACCACGACCAGGCCCTGCACCCCGTGGGCGCCGCACTCGGCGACCGTCGCCGGCACCGCACTCTCGGGGACGGCGATCACGGCCAGGTCCACCGGACCCGGGACGTCCCGGATCGAGCGGTACACCGGGACACCGTCCAGCTCCGTCCCGGCCGGAGCCTTGCGGTTCACCGCGTACACGGGACGCAAGGCCTCCCCGTCCCCGCGCTTGCTCTCGAACTCGGCGTCGAAACCGCCCAGCAGATCCCGCAGCAGCGCCCGCCCCACCGTCTGCGGATTGCGCGAAACCCCGATCACCGCCACCGAACGCGGCGTGAGCAGCCGCTGCACCGAACGCGCCTCCGCACGATGCTCCCGCGCCCGCATCACCGCCAGCGAGCGGTCCGTCTGCTCCAGGTCGAACTCCAGGTGCACCACACCGTCCGCGAAACTCCGGTGCTGCGTGTAGCCGGCGTCCGTGAAGACCTTCACCATCTTCCGGTTCTCCGGCAGCACCTCCGCCTGGAAACGACGGATCCCCCGCTCCTGCGCCACCGCCGCGATGTGCTCCAGCAGCGCCGACGCCACCCCGCGGCCCTGATGCGCGTCCTGCACCAGGAACGCCACCTCGGCATCCGTCCCGGAGTCCGACGGACGGCCCTCGGCATCGATCCGGTCGTACCGCACCGTCGCGATGAAACGGTCCCGGACCACCACGGCCAGCGCCACCCGGTTCACGAAGTCGTGGTGCGTGAACCGGCGGACGTCCTTCTCCGAGAGCTTCGGATAAGGGGCGAAGAAACGGAAGTACTTCGACTGGTCCGAGACCTGCTCGTAGAACTCCACCAGCCGCCCGGCATCGGCGGGAGTGATCGGCCGGATCCGGGCCGTGCCGCCGTCGCGCAGCAGGATGTCGGCCTCCCAGTGCTGCGGATAGTCCGGATGCCCTGGGTGCTGCGCCGCCGCGGAGTCGTCCACGATCGTCAGGTTATCCGGCGGCGGGCCGAATGGCGCCCGGCGTGCACGCGCGGCAGGGTGGACAGGGCCACTGGCCGGGCCTTATGCCAGGAAAATGCCCCGAAAAGAAACAATCACAACTCCCGAACGCGGCGGCTCGCCGAGGTCGACTGCGTGCAACACTGGTCTAGACAACATGGCCGCTTCCCCGAGCCCGGCCGTGACCAGCTTCACCGGAAAGGCACGTCTCATGGCCGAGCGCCGCGTCACCATCGGTTGGGCCGAGGGCCTGCACGCCCGTCCCGCCTCCATCTTCGTCCGGGCCGTGACGGCCACCGGCGTGCCGATCACCATCGCCAAGCCCGGCGGCAACCCCGTCAACGCCGCCTCCATGCTCGGCCTGCTCGCCCTCGGCGCCCAGGGCGGCGAAGAGGTCATCCTCGCCACCGACGCCGAGAACGCCGACGAGGCCCTCGACCGCCTCGCCAAGCTCGTCGCCGAAGGCCTCGAAGAACTCCCCGCCGCCGCCTGAGCGGGCTGGATCGCGACAGCGCCCGGCAGTGCATTTAGCACTGCCGGGCGCTTTGCGTTCACGGATTCGGTCGCATCCACACCTTTCGGCGAACTGGTGAGCGATCACCCCTTGCGGGCGCCCGCTCGCACACATGCTCGCCGCATGACGTTCTTCGACCTCGAACGACCCGAGCACGCCTACATGTTCGCCTTCATCCAGGCGGACGGCCACCTCACCCAGGGAGTCGGCAACAAGGGCCGGCTCGCCGTGGAGCTCTCCGCGCGGGACGCCCCGATCCTGGAGGAGTTCCAGCGCCTCTGCCCGTTCAACAGCAGCATCCGCTACCGGACCCGCACCACGAACTTCAAGGCGGACCACACGTCGGTGATGTGGACCGTGTGCGCCCGTGAGTTCCGCGAGGAACTGCAGGCGCTGGGCCTGCCGGTCGGGCGCAAGTCCGAGATCGTGGCCCCGCCGACCGTTCCGTTCTCGGGCCGCGACTACCTGCGGGGTCTGATCGACGCCGACGGTTCGGTGGGACGTACCGCCCAGGACCTTCCGTTCGTCGGCCTCACGACCAAGAGCGACGCCATCGCCTCATTCTTCACCGACTATGCCGAAGCACTGTCGGGGTCCGAGCGCCGCATCTTCCGCCGGAACAGCCGAGACGGAATCTACAACATCGTGTACACCCGAGAGGAGGCAGTCGCCATCGCCAGCGACGTCTACTACACCGGCTGTCTGTCGCTGCCCCGAAAGCAGTCCGGGGCAGCACTCGCGGGATCGTGGCGCCGGCCGGCAGCCATGAAACGGGTAACCAGGCGAAGCTGGACCCCCGAAGAGGACACAATCCTCCTCGGGAGCCCGACTCTGGCCGATGCTGCCAAGACCCTCAGGCGATCCGCGAGCAGCTGTCAGGTCCGTCGTTGGCGGCTTCTGAATCTCACGGCGGACGAAAGGAGCATCGGGAGGCGATTCCCCGCCCCCTGACGCAACTCAGCCCTTGACGCAGACGACCTGCATGAGGTGGGCGATCGGCTCGACCAGATCGGTCTGCTGAGCCATGACCTTCTCGATCGACTTGTAGGCGCCCGGGATCTCGTCCACCACGCCACTGTCCTTACGGCACTCCACGCCCTTGGTCTGCTCGATCAAGTCCTGCGTCGTGAACCGCCTCTTCGCTGCGCTTCGACTCATCTTCCGACCCGCGCCGTGCGAAGCCGAGTTGAACGACGCCTCGTTGCCCAGTCCACGCACGATGTACGAACCGGTGGCCATGGATCCCGGGATAATCCCGTAGTCGCCGGTCTGAGCCCGGATCGCGCCCTTGCGGGTCACCAGCAGGTCCAAACCGTCATACCGCTCCTCCGCCACGTAGTTGTGGTGGCAGCTGATCTCGTCCTCGAAGGCGACCTTCGCCTTCGGGAACTCGCGGCGTACGACGTCCTTGAGGAGCGCCATCATGATCGAGCGGTTGTACGAGGCGTACTCCTGCGCCCAGAACAGGTCATTGCGGTAGGCGGACATCTGCGGGGTCTGCGCGATGAACACCGCCAGGTCGCGGTCGACGAGGCCCTGGTTGTGCGGAAGCGAGCGCGCAACGCCCATGTGATGATCTGCCAACTCCTTGCCGATTCCCCGTGATCCGGAATGCAGAGTCAGCCAGATGGCACCACTATCATCCAAGCATAGTTCCGTATGATGATTCCCCGAGCCGAGCGTTCCCATCTGCTGCATGGCACGTTCGCGACGCCATTTGACCGAATCCGCCACACCGTCGAACCGCTGCCAGAAGTCGTCCCACCCCGCCGTCGCGAAGCCGTGGAGCTTGCGCGGGTCGACCGGGTCGGTGTGGAGGCCGCGGCCGACCGGGATGGCCTGCTCGATCTTGGAGCGGAGGCGGGACAGGTCGTCCGGGAGGTCCTTGGCGGTGAGGGAGGTCTTCACCGCGCTCATTCCGCAGCCGATGTCCACGCCGACCGCCGCCGGGCAGACGGCGCCCTTCATGGCGATGACGGAGCCGACCGTCGCGCCCTTGCCCAGGTGGACGTCGGGCATGACGGCGAGGCCGTGGAGCCAGGGCAGGGAGCTGATGTTGCGCAGCTGCTGCATGGCCTCGCCCTCGACGGTGGCCGGGTCGGTCCACATCCGGATGGGGACCCGGATTCCGGGCACTTCGGTGTACGACATGGGTGTTCGACCTCCAAGGTCGCTTGGTTCACAGGGAGTTGCCGCACGCGAACAGATCCCGGCGCGGCTCGGGGAAGACCAGAAAAGGGGGGGGCTCAGGCGCCCAGGGCACAGGGGGAGAGCGGCCTTGGGGAGCGTCGTCGTATGGTTCGCTCGACCCGCATGGTGACCGCCTCCCTTCGTTCGTCAGAGTCAGACTTCGTACGTCTGTGCCGGGGAACATCTATCCACGGAACGGCCGCGGCCCGCAACGGATTTAAAAACGCGGCAGGCCCGCCGGAGCGGCGATCGCTCCAACGGGCCTGCCGTGCACCGGAGAGGGTCAGCTGACGACCGTGACCTCGCCGATGCCGAGCTTCCGCACGTCGTCCGCGATCACGGCGGCGTCGCCGACCAGCACGGTGACCAGCCGGTCCGGCGGGAAGGCGGCGACGACGGCCTCGGTGGCCTCGGCGGTGGGCAGTTCGGCCAGCCGGCGGTAGACCTCGGCCTGGTAGTCGTCGGGCAGGTGCTGCTCGACCTGGTCGGCGAGGGTGCCGGCGACCGAGCCCGCGGTCTCGTACTTGAGCGGGGCGACGCCGACCAGGAACTGCACGGCCTCGTCGCGCTCGGCGTCGGTGAGGCCCTCGGCGGCGAGGGTGCGCAGGATCGTCCAGGCGTCCTTGAGGGCCGGGGCGGTGGAGGCGGTGTCCACCGAGCCGCTGATGGCGAGCAGCGCGCGCCCGCTGCCGTCGGCGGCCGAGCGCAGCGGCTGGGCGAAGGAGCGGACGCCGTAGGTGTAGCCCTTCTCCTCGCGCAGGACGCGGTCGAGGCGGGAGGTGAGGGTGCCGCCGAGGCAGTAGGTGCCGAGGGTCTGGGCGGGCCAGTCGGGGTGGTGGCGGTCGGGGCCGATGCGGCCGATGAGGAGCTGGGTCTGGACGGAGTCGGGCCGGTCGACGATGACGACGCGGCCGTGGTCGTCGGCGGTGACGGGGGCGTGGACGGAGGCCTCGGCGGGGGTGCCGGTCCAGGTGCCGAGGGTGCTCTCCAGGAGGACGGGCAGGTCGACGCCGGTGAGGTCGCCGACCACGACGACGGTGCTGGTGGCGGGCCGGACGTGGGCGTCGTAGAAGGCCTTGACGGCGGCGCGGTCGATGGACTTGACCGTGTCGGCGGTGCCGCTGCGGGGGCGGGAGAGGCGATCGGCGGCGTCGAAGAGTTCGGCGTAGAGGGCCTTGGCGGCGCGCCGGGCGGGGTTGGCCTGCTCGTGGACGATCTCGTCGAGGCGGTTGGCGACGAGGCGCTCGATCTCGTCCTCGGGGAGGGCGGGGGCGCGCAGGGCGTCGGCGAGGAGGGCGAGGCCGCGCTGGAGGCGGGAGGCGGGGACTTCGAGGGAGACGCGGATGCAGGGGTGGTCGGCGTGCGCGTCGAGGGTGGCGCCGGCGCGTTCGAGTTCGCCGGCGAACTCCTCGGCGGTGAGGGTGTCGGTGCCTTCGCTGAGGGCGCGGGCGAGGATGGCGGCGACGCCGTCGAGGCCGGCCGGTTCGGCGGCGAGCGGGGCGTCGACGAGGACCTCGACGGCGACGAGCTGCTGGCCGGGGCGGTGGCAGTGCAGGACGGTGATGCCGTTGGCGAGGGCGGTGCGCTCGGGGGCGGGGAAGGCCCAGGGGCTCGGGGTGCCGGGCCGGGGCTGGGGGTGGAAGGTCATGGCGGGGACGTAGTCGGTGCTCATGCGGCGGCACCCTCCTCTTCGGAAGCGGCGTCGGAAGCGGCGTCGGTGTCGGCCGTGGTCGGCTCGTAGACGAGGACGGCCCGGTTGTCGGGGTGGAGTCGGGCCTTGGCGACGGCCTTGACCTCTTCGGCGGTGACGTCGAGGACCTTGGGGAGGGCGTCGTTGAGCAGCTTGGGGTCGCCGAACAGGACGGCGTAGCGGCAGAGTTCGTCGGCGCGGCCAGCGACGGTGGTGAGCCGGTCGAGCCATTCGCGCTCGATCTGGGCCTGGGCGCGTTCGAGTTCCTCGGGGGTGGGGCCTTCGGCGGCGAAGCGGGCGAGTTCCTCGTCGACGGCGGTGTCGATCTGCTGGAGGGTGGCGTCGCCGGAGGTCTTGACGTCGAGCCAGCCGAGGCTGGGGGCGCCGGCGAGGCGGAGCAGGCCGAAGCCGGCGGCGACGGCGGTGCGGTCGCGGCGCACGAGGCGGTTGTAGAGGCGGCTGGATTCGCCGCTGCCGAGGATGGTGAGGGCGAGGTCGGCGGCGTCGGCTTCGCGGGTGCCGTCGTGCGGGAGGCGGTAGGCGGCCATGAGGGCGCGGGAGGGGACGTCCTCGTGGATCTCCTCGCGCAGTTCGTGCCCGATGGTGTCGGGGAGTTCGCCGGAGCGCGGGGGCTGCTTGCCGTCGTGGGCGGGGATGCTGCCGAAGTACTTCTCGACCCAGGCGATGGTCTGTTCGGGGTCGATGTCGCCGACGATGGAGAGGACGGCGTTGTTGGGCGCGTAGTACGTGCGGAAGAACGTGCGGGCGTCCTCCAGCGTGGCGGCGTCGAGGTCGGCCATGGAGCCGATGGGGGTGTGGTGGTACGGGTGGCCGTCGGGGAACGAGAGCGCGGTGAGCTTCTCGAAGGCGGTGCCGTAGGGGACGTTGTCGTAGCGCTGGCGGCGCTCGTTCTTGACGACGTCCCGCTGGTTCTCCATGGAGGTCTCGTCGAGTGCGGCGAGGAGGGAGCCCATGCGGTCGGCCTCCAGCCAGAGCGCGAGCTCCAGCTGGTGGGCGGGCATGGTCTCGAAGTAGTTGGTGCGCTCGAAGCTGGTGGTGCCGTTGAGCGAGCCGCCGGCGCCCTGGACGAGCTCGAAGTGGCCGTTGTTGGAGACGTTGGCCGAGCCCTGGAACATGAGGTGTTCGAAGAGGTGGGCGAGGCCGGTGCGGCCCTTGACCTCGTGGCGCGAGCCGACGTCGTACCAGAGGCAGACCGCGGCGACCGGGGTGAGGTGGTCCTCGGAGAGGACGACGCGCAGGCCGTTCTCCAGGCGGTGCTCGGTGATGGCGATGCCTCGGCTGGAGGCGGGGGCCGGGTTGGCCATGCGCTCGGGTCCTTCCCGTCGTCGATGTCGGGGTTCGTGTGGCGTCCCCCATTGTGGTGCAACGCGCGAGGGGCGTGGATGTGTCCGCGCGGAGGGGGCGTTCGCCAGGGGCGGAAGAGGGGCGCTGGCCGGGAGTGTCGGTGCGAGGGTCCACAATGGGGGCGCCGCGCCCTGTTGACGGGGGCAGCCGGCATGGCGACAGAGACTGACCGAGACACAGCGCAAGCGAGACGTAAGGGAGCCCCGCCGCGATGGCCCGCCGCAGTTCGCAGACCCCGCCGCCCGGAGACTTCGAGGAGCGGATCCTCGATGTCGACGTCGTGGACGAGATGCAGGGCTCCTTCCTGGAGTACGCCTACTCGGTGATCTACTCGCGCGCGCTGCCCGACGCGCGGGACGGTCTGAAGCCGGTGCACCGGCGGATCCTGTACCAGGCCAACGAGATGGGCCTGCGTCCGGAGCGCGCGCACGTGAAGTGCGCGCGTGTGGTGGGCGAGGTGATGGGTCGCCTGCACCCGCACGGTGACCAGTCGATCTACGACGCGGTCGTCCGGATGGCGCAGCCGTTCTCGATGCGGTTGCCGCTGATCGACGGGCACGGGAACTTCGGTTCGCTGGGCAACGACGACCCGCCGGCGGCGATGCGGTACACCGAGTCGCGGCTGACGCCGGCGGCGATGGCGCTGGTGGAGTCGATCCACGAGGACACGGTCGACTTCGGGCCGAACTACGACGGCAGTGAGCAGGAGCCGCTGGCGCTGCCGGCGGCGTTCCCGAACCTGCTGGTGAACGGCGCGACGGGCATCGCGGTGGGCATGGCGACGAACATGCCGCCGCACAACCTGTCCGAGGTGGTGGCGGCGGCCCGGCACCTGATCAAGCACCCGAGCGCGGACCTGGACACGCTGATGCGGTTCGTGCCGGGTCCGGACCTGCCGACGGGCGGGCGGATCGTGGGCCTGGCGGGGATCCGGGACGCGTACGAGTCGGGCCGCGGGACGTTCAAGATCCGGGCGACGGCGACGGTGGAGGCGGTGACGGCGCGCCGCAAGGGCATCGTCGTGACGGAGCTGCCGTACAACGTCGGCCCGGAGAAGGTCATCTCGAAGATCAAGGACCTGGTCAACGCGAAGAAGCTGCAGGGCGTCGCGGACGTCAAGGACCTGACCGACCGCGTGCACGGGCTGCGGCTGGTGATCGAGGTGAAGAACGGCTTCGTGCCGGAGGCGCTCCTGGAGCAGCTGTACAAGCTGACGCCGATGGAGGAGACGTTCGGCATCAACAACGTGGCGCTGGTGGACGGCCAGCCGCTGACGCTGGGGCTGAAGGAGCTGCTGGAGGTGTACGTCGACCACCGGTTCACGGTGGTGCGGCGGCGCAGCGACTTCCGCCGGCGCAAGCGGCAGGAGCGGCTGCACCTGGTCGAGGGCCTGCTGGTGGCGCTGGTCGACATCGACGAGGTGATCGCGATCATCCGGTCGAGCGACAACGCGGGGCAGGCGAAGGAGCGTCTGATGGAGCGCTTCTCGCTGTCGGAGACGCAGACGGCGTACATCCTGGACACGCCGCTGCGCCGGCTGACGCGTTTCGACCGGGTGGAGCTGGAGCAGGAGCAGGCGAAGCTGCTGTCGGAGATCGCGGACCTGACGGAGATCCTGGAGTCGGACGCGAAGCTGCGCAGCGTGGTGTCGTCCGAACTGGGTGCGGTGGGCAAGCAGTTCGGGACGGAGCGGCGCACGGTGCTGCTGGAGGCGGGCGCGGTGCCGTCGGCGGCGCTGACGGTGCCGTTGGAGGTGGCGGACGATCCGTGCCGGGTGCTGCTGTCGTCGACGGGTCTGCTGGCGCGGACGGCGGACGGGGAGCCGTTCGAGCTGTCGGAGGCACGGGCGAGGCACGACGTGATCGTGTCGGCGGTGCCGGCGACGGCGCGGGCGGACGTGGGTGTGGTGACGTCGGCGGGCCGGGTGCTGCGGCTGCCGGTGATCGATCTGCCGGCGCTGCCGCCGACGCCGTCGCCGACGCTGGCGGGCGGGGCGGCGGTCGGGGAGTTCCTGCGGCTGGAGGCGGGTGAGCGGGCGCTGGCGCTGACGACGCTGGACGAGTCGTCGCCGGGGCTGGCGCTGGGCACGGTGCAGGGCGTGGTGAAGCGGGTGGTGCCGGAGTGGCCCGCGAACAAGGACGAGTTCGAGGTGATCGCCCTCAAGGAGGGTGACGAGCTGGTGGGTGCGGTGGAGTTGCGCACCGGCGAGGAGGACCTGGTGTTCATCTCGTCGGACGCGCAGTTGCTGCGGTACCCGGCGGGTCAGGTGCGTCCGCAGGGGCGTCCGGCGGGTGGCATGGCGGGGATCAAGCTGGCGGACGGGGCACGGGTGCTGTCGTTCACGGCGGTGGATCCGGCGGCGGACGCGGTGGTGGTGTCGGTGGCGGGTGCGTCGGGCACGTTGACGGGCGAGGAGCAGTCGACGTGGAAGGTGACGCCGTTCGAGCAGTACCCGCGCAAGGGCCGGGCGACGGGCGGTGTCCGCTGCCAGCGGTTCCTGCGCGGTGAGGACCTGCTGACGTTCGCGTGGGCGGGTGCGGTGCCGGCCCGGGCGGCGACGGCGAAGGGCGCGCCGGTGGAGCTGCCGGAGCGGGATCCGCGCCGGGACGGTTCGGGTACGCCGGTGACGACGCCGATCGCGGTGGTCGCGGGTCCGGCGTGACCGGCGCAGCCGGTACGACCGGGTGAGCGGAGGAGGGGTGCCCGTCGGGTGCCCCTCCTCGGCCGTTGGGGGGCCGGTCGGCCGTGCCGCGACGCGGAGGGGCGGCCGGAGGGCTGAGGGTAGCCTTGCCCGCGTGAGCACCTGTGCGACGCGGTCGCGTGAACTTTCGGAGCCGCTGGCCGCCACGGCGGCGGTGGCGACCACCTGGCTGCTGGTGGAGCAGAACGGGCCGTGGGGCGCGAAGGCGCTGGGCGAGAGCCACCTGGACGCGGAGACGGGGCACGCGCTGGAGGCCGCCGCGGCCGGGACGGGCGTGCGGGTGGCGCTGATCCGCCGGCCGGGCCGGCACGCGGACTGCCTGCCGACGGCGCGGCACGAGGTGATCGTGGCGCACACGGTGCCGGGCCGCGGCTGGGTGCGCCGGGCCGCGGTGGCCGATCCGGCGGAGCTGCTGGGCCTGGACTTCGCGGCGCTGGGTATTGGCGACCACGCGGGTTTCGGCGCGGAGCACGTGGGCGGCCCGGTGGCGCTGGTGTGCACGAACGGGCGGCGCGACCGCTGCTGCGCGCTGCTGGGCCGGCCGTTGGCGGCGGACCTGGCGGCGGCCGGGCACAGCGAGGTGTGGGAGGTGACGCACCTGGGCGGCCACCGCTTCTCCCCCACGATGCTGGTGCTGCCGTCCGGCTACGCGTACGGGCGGCTGACGGCGGAGACGGCCAAGGAGGTGCTGGCGGCGACGGCGGCCGGGCACATGGTGCCGGAGTGGTCGCGGGGCTGCTCGGGCTGGGACCGTCCGGGCCAGGCGGCGGACCACGCGGTGCGGCTGGCGATCGGCGAGACCCGGGTGGACGCGCTGACCGTGCTGCAGCGGCCGGACGGCGAGGGCCGCTGGCTGGTCACGGTGCTGCACGCGGACGGCCGGGCGTGGGAGGCGGACGTGCTGGAGGGCCGGAGCGAGCCGCCGCGTCCGGAGAGCTGCGGGAAGGCGGAGGGCACGCCGTCGCGGATGGACGTGCTGAGCGTCCGGGGCGTCTGAGACCGGGGCACCCCGAGGCGGCGACCCGGGCAGCCGGAAGCGGCGGCCCCGCGCCCGTGGGGGTGAGCGCGGGACCGCCGGACCGGTCCGGGGTCAGCCGGTGGCCTGTTCGGGGTCAGCCGGTGGCCTTGCCGACGAACTCCGTGGTGTAGGTGCGGGAGAGGTCGATCGAGCCCTCCTTGCCCTTCACGTCCGGGTGGAACGCGGCGAGCACGGCGAGGACGGTCTTCGGCCCGTCGGCCGGCATCACCCCGTCGGTGGTGAACATCGGCAGCGTCGACTTGATCGCGGCCGCGTACTGCTCGGCGCCGCCCTGCGCGTAGTCGGCGGGCATCTGCGCGGCGATCTCCTCGGGGGTGTGCGTGGACATCCACTTGAGGGTCTTGACGAAGGCGTTGGTGAGCTTCTGGGTGGTGTCCTTGTTCTTCTCCACCCAGTCGGTGGCCATGTAGAGCGAGGACGACGGGTAGAGGCCGCCGAGCGCCTGGCGCGAGCCCTCGGGGGTGCGCATGTCGTAGAGGATCTTGCCGAGGCCCTTGTCGAGGACGTTGGCGACGGTCGGGTCGGTGGTCATCCCGGCGTCGATGCTGCCCTGCTGGAGCGCGGCGACGAAGGTCTGGCCGGCGCCGACGGCGATCGGGCTGAACTCGCTGACGGAGGCGCCGTTCTTGACCGCGAGGTACTTGGTGAGGAAGTCGGTCGAGGAGCCGATGCTGGTGACGCCGAGCTTCTTGCCCTTGAAGTCGGCACCGGACTTGATGGCGTCGGCCTGCTTGGCGGAGACGAGCTCGACCTCGCCGGGGGCCTGGGCGAACTGGACGACGGACTCGACGTTCTTGCCCTTGGCCTGGAGGTCGATGGTGTGGTCGTAGAAGCCGACGGCGCCCTGGACGTCGCCGGCGAGCAGGGCGGTGGTGGCGTTGACGCCGGCGGGCTCGGTCAGCAGCTCGACGTTGACGCCGGCGTCGGCGAAGTAGCCGAGCCGCTGGGTGAGCATCGCGGGGAGGTAGATGACCTTGTCCAGGCCGCCGACCATGATCTTGACCTTGGGTCCGTCGACCTGCCGGCCGGCCGGCGCGGCGGCGCCGTGGGCGGACGTGGCGGCGTCGTTGGCGCAGGCGGAGAGCGGGAGGAGGAGGGCGGCGGCGAGGGCGGCGGCAGCGGCTCTGCCGGTCGGGTTCGGGCGCATGGGTGGGGGTGCCTCTCTACTGCGGACGAGGGGGGTTCAGCGGCCGTCGCCCGCGTCGGCGGGCTTCCAGCGGAAGAGCTTCTTCTCGGCGAAGGTCAGCAGGCCTTCGGTCAGCAGCGCGACGACGGCGAGGATCGTCATCGCGGCGTACACACCGGCCGAGTTGAAGGTGCCCTGGGCGGCGGCGACGAGCAGGCCGAGGCCCTTGGTGGCACCGATGTACTCGCCGACGATGGCGCCGATCAGCGCGAAGCCGAAGCTGACGTGGAGGCTGGTGAAGATCCACGTGGTGGCGGCCGGGATGACGACCTGCAGGGTGACCTTGCGGTTGTCCGCGCCGAGGATCCGGGCGTTGTCGACGAGGTTGCGGTCCACCTCGCGGGCGCCCTGGAAGGCGTTGAAGAACACCGGGAAGAACACCAGCACCACGGCGGAGGCGACCTTGGAGGCCGGGCCGAGGCCGAACCAGATCAGGAAGATCGGTGCGAGGACGATGCGCGGGATCGCGTTGAGCACCTTGACGTAGGGTCCGAACACGTCGGCCAGGAAGCGGATCCGGCCGAGCGCGATGCCCAGCAGCACGCCGGCGACGACGCCGATCACCCAGCCGGAGAGGGCCTCGTAGAGGGTGTAGCCGATCTGCTCGCCGAGCGAGCCCTGGGCGGTGCCGTGGGTGATCCACTGCCGGATCTGGTCCCAGATCCGCGACGGCTGGGAGAAGTTGAACGGGTCGATGACCTCCGTCCGGGCGCACACCTCCCACAGGCCCAGGAAGGCGACGAGCACCGCGAACCGGGCGCCGTACACGCCCAGCTTCCGGTTGCGCGCGGCCCGTTCGCGGGCCTCGGTCCTCGTGGTGGGGGCGGCCGGTGCACCAGGCACGGCCGACGCGGTCTCAAGCGGCACGACCCGCTCCTCTCTCCCGGGTGATGCGCACCTCTTCGCCGAGCGAGGCCCAGATCTCGCGGTACAGCTCGACGAACCTCGGTTCCAGGCGGACGGCCTCCACGGTGCGCGGTCGCGGCAGGTCGACGGTGAAGATCTCCTTGACGGTCGCCGGACCGGCGGTCATGACCACCACGCGGTCGGCGAGCGCGATGGCCTCGTCGAGGTCGTGGGTCACGAAGACGACGGACGAGCCGGTACCGGCCCACAGCTCCAGCAGTTGGTCGGACATGAGCGCGCGGGTCTGCACGTCCAGCGCCGAGAACGGCTCGTCCATCAGCAGGATGTCCGGGTCGTTGACGAAGGTCTGGGCGAGCGCGACGCGCTTGCGCATGCCGCCGGACAGCTGGTGCGGGTAGCGGTCCTCGAAGGCGCCGAGCCCGACCCGGCCGAGCCAGTCCCGGGCCCGTTCCCTGGCCTCGGCAGCGGGCACGCCCCGGAAGCGGGGGCCGGCCATGACGTTCGACAGGACGGTGCGCCAGGGGAAGACGGCGTCCTGCTGGAAGACGAACCCGACCCGGGGGTGGATCCCGCGGACCGGCTCCCCGTACACCCGGGCCTCCCCCTCGGTGGGCTCCTCCAGGCCGCTGACCAGCGTCAGCGTGGTGGACTTGCCGCAGCCGGTCGGGCCGACGACGGCGACGAACTCGCCCTGGGCGACGGTCAGATCGAGATCGCGGACGGCGGTGTGCAGCGCCCCCGAGGGGGTGCGGAACCGTTTGGTCGCGCCGGACAGCTCGATCGCCGGGGTCTTGCTCATGCCCCCGCCTCGCTTCGCTCGGCAGGTGCTTCGCAGGACCGGCACCTCTTGATGATTCGCTCGCTGCGCTCGCTCATGTGTGACCTCCCGGGTCAGTGCTTGCCCCGAGAAGGTAGGAGCGGGCCCGGCCCCGGCGGGAGCCTTCTCCGCGTAGTGCGGCTTCTCCGCGTTGAGGGGTGTTCTGCTCGTTTTGCTTCCGCTACAACTGCGGGGACGCGGCTGACAGAAACACGCCGGAAACGTAGGGTGTCCCGACCCCCGTCCGCCCCCGGTACGACCCCCACGCCGCCCCCACGCCCCCACGGCCGCCGAGAGGAGGCCCGGATGAAGCTCCCCCGCTGGCCCCGCCGGGTCTTCGCGCAGCTACTGCTCAGCCAGACCGTCGTCACCGTCGGTGTCACCGCCGTGACCGCCGGGCTGTTCCTCGCCCCGGTCAGCAGCGAGCTCGACCACGACGCGATGCAGCGCGCCCTGTCCATCGCCCAGGCCACCGCCACCGACGAGGTGATCGCCCGTGCCGCCGCCACCCGGGACTCCGCGACGGCCCAGCGCAACGCCGAGCAGATCCGCCTGGCCACCGGCGCGAGCTTCGTCGTGGTCACCGACCTGGACGGGATCCGGCTCTCGCACACCGACCCGGACCGGATCGGCCACCGGGTCAGCACCGACCCGGAGCCCGCGCTCAGCGGGCTCAGCGTCACCGCGATCCAGCAGGGCACGCTGGGCCGCACCGCGCGCGGCAAGGTGCCGCTGCGGCTCGCGGACGGGCGGATCGTCGGCGAGGTGTCGGTCGGCATCAGCGACGACTCGATCCGCCGCCGGCTGCTGAAGATGCTGACCGGGATCCTGCTGTGCGCGGGCGCCGGCCTGGCCGCGGGCACGGTCGCGACGCTGGTGCTGGCCCGCCGGCTCAAGCGCCGGACGCACAACATCGCGCTGGCCGACATCTCGGCGCTGCTGGTGGAGCGGGAGGCGATGCTGCACGGCATCCGCGAGGGCATGGTGGCGCTGGACGAGCACGGCCGGATCCGGCTGGCGAACGACGAGGCGGTGCGGCTGCTGGGCCTGCCGCCGGACTGCACCGGCCGCCGCACCGACGAGGTGCTGCCGCCGGGGCGGCTGGCGGACGTGCTGGCCGGGCGGATCACCGGCCCGGACCTGCCCGCCGTCCGGGACGACCGGGTCCTCGTGGTGAACCGGACGGCGACCGCCGAGGGCGCGGTCGTGACGCTGCGCGACCGCACCGAGCTGGAGTCGCTGGTGCGGGAGCTGGACACGACCCGCAGCCTGACCGAGGCGCTGCGGGCGCAGGACCACGAACACGCCAACCGGATGCACACACTGCTGGGCCTGCTGGAGCTGGGCCGGCACGAGCAGGCGGTGGCGTTCATCTCGGAGCAGTCCGGTTCGCACGCGGCGGTCGCGGCGCGGATCGCCGAGCAGGTGCAGGACCCGCACGTGGCGGCGCTGCTGGCGGGCAAGTCCGCGGTGGCGGGCGAGCGCGGGGTGCGGCTGGTGCTGGCCCCGGCGGCGCACCTGCCGGACGCGGTGGTGGACGCGCGGGCGCTGGTGACGGTGCTCGGCAACCTGGTCGACAACGCGGTGGACGCGCTGGCGCCGGGCGGGGGCGGCCGGGTGGAGGTGACCCTGGCCGCGGCGGGCTCCACGCTGCTGCTCCAGGTCGCGGACAGCGGCCCGGGCGTGCCGGAGGAGCTGCGCGAGCAGGTCTTCGAGGAGGGGTGGAGCAGCAAGGACGCGCCCGCGCACCGTCCGCGCGGGCTGGGGCTGGCGATGGTGCGGCGGCTGGTGGAACGCACCGGCGGCCGGATCGTGCTCGACGCGGGGCCGCTGGGCGGCGCCCGGTTCACGGTCGAGCTGCCGGAGGCCCTGCTCACCGCTCGGCTCGTGGAGGCGTGATGATCGACGTACTCGTGGTGGACGACGACTTCCGGGTCGCGGACGTGCACGCCGCCTACGTGGCGAAGGTGCCGGGCTTCCGGGTGACGGGCACGGCGCACTCGGCCGGGGAGGCGCTGGCGGCGCTGGAGCGCCGTCCGGTGGACCTGCTGCTGCTCGACCACCACCTGCCGGACGAGACGGGCCTGGCCCTGGTGCGCCGGCTGCGGGAGCGGCAGGTGGCGTGCGACGTGATGATGGTGACGGCCGCCCGGGACGTGTCGACGGTGCACGCGGCGATGCAGCACGGGGCACTGCAGTACCTGGTCAAGCCGTTCACGTTCGCCGGGCTGCGCGAGAAGCTCACGGCGTACGCGCAGCTGCGGCACGCGCTGGCCGGTCCGGCGGCGCGGGAGGCGGGCCAGGACGAGGTGGACCGGCTGTTCGCGACCCTGCGCAGCGCCGCGGCCCCGGCCGGGGCGCTGCCGAAGGGCCACTCGGCGCCGACGACGGACCTGGTGCTCGGGGTGCTGCGCCGGGCGGGCCGGCCGCTGTCCGCGCAGGAGGTCGCCGACGGGACGGGGCTCAGCCGGTCGACGGCGCAGCGCTACCTCAAGCAGCTGGAGCGGGACAGCCGGCTGCGGCTGACGCTGCGCTACGGCGACACCGGGCGGCCGGAGCACCGGTACGGGCTGGCGGCCCGGCCCTGAGCACGGGACCCCCGGCGGCCTCACCGCCGCCGGGGGTCCCAGGGGGTGCGGTTCAGGCCGCGCCGGCGCCGGTGAGGGCGCGCACCTCCAGCTCGGCGAAGCGGTCGGAGTCGGCCGGTTCGGGCGAGGTGAGCGTCCCGATCCAGCCGGCCAGGAAGCCGAGCGGGATGGAGACGATGCCGGGGTTCTCCAGCGGGAACCAGTGGAAGTCGACGCCGGGGAAGAGCGCGACCTTGGTACCGGAGACGACCGGCGAGAAGGTGACGAGCACGATGGCCGGGACGAGGCCGCCGTACACGGACCAGACGGCGCCGCGGGCGGTGAAGCGCCGCCAGAACAGCGTGTAGAGCAGGACCGGCAGGTTGGCGGAGGCGGCGACGGCGAAGGCCAGGCCGACCAGGAAGGCCACGTTGAGCTGCTGGGCGAAGAGGCTGATCGCGATGGCCGCCGCGCCGATCCCGACGGCGGCGATCCGGGCGACGACGATCTCCTGGCGGTCGCTCACGGGCTCCTCCGTGCGCGACGCCCCGTCGTCCGTCCGCCGGCGCAGCGACCAGCCGCGGAAGGCGCCGGCCCAGATGTCGTGGGCGAAGGCGGCGGAGGAGGCCAGGGTGAGTCCGGCGACGACGGCGAGGATGGTGGCGAAGGCGATCGCGGAGATCACCGCGAACAGGACGACCCCGCCGGTACTGCCGTTGCCGCCGCCGAGCACCAGCGCGAGCAGCGGAACGGCCGTGTTCCCGGCCGAGTTGGCGTGCCGCACCTCGGCCGAGCCGACCAGGGCGGTGGCCCCGAGGCCGAGCGCGATGGCCATCAGGTAGAAGCCGCCGACCAGGCCGATCGCCCACATCGTGGAGCGGCGGGCGGCCCGGGCGGTGGGCACGGTGTAGAAGCGGGACAGGATGTGCGGCAGGCCGGCGGTGCCGAGCACGAGGGCGAGGCCGAGGCTGAAGAAGTCGAGCCGGCTGGTGGAGGTCGCGCCGTACTTGAGCCCGGGTTCGAGGTAGCGCCGGCCGGCGCCGCTGTGCCGGGCGGCCTGGCGCATCAGCTCGAAGAGGTCACCGTGGTAGTGGACCATCAGCAGCACGGTGAGCAGCACCGATCCGGCGATCAGCAGGAACGCCTTGACGATCTGGATCCAGGTGGTGGCCCGCATGCCGCCGACCGTCACGTAGACGATCATCAGGCCGCCGACCGCGACGATGGTCCAGGTCCGGGCGGAGGCGCTGTTGGTGCCGAGCAGCAGGGCGACGAGCGAGCCGGCGCCGACCATCTGCGCGACGAGGTACAGCAGGGTGACGACGACGCTGGCGCCGCCGGCCGCGGCCCGTACCTTGCGCCGGCGCAGCCGCAGCGCGAGCACGTCGGCGAGGGTGTAGCGGCCGGCGTTGCGCACGAGTTCGGCGACCAGCATCAGGACGACGAGCCAGGCGACCAGGAAGCCGATGCTGTAGAGCACGCCGTCGTAGCCGTAGAGGGCGATCAGTCCGGCGACGCCGAGGAAGGAGGCGGCGGAGAGGTAGTCGCCGGAGAGCGCGAAGCCGTTCTGCAGCGGGGTGAAGTCGCGTCCGCCGGCGTAGAAGTCCTCGGCCGCGCTGCCGCGGCGCCCGACCCAGAGGGTGATGCCGAGGGTGACCAGGACGATCACGGCGAAGAGCAGGATCGCGAGGTCGTGGTGGTCGCCGGTGGGGGCGACGGGCGGTGGGGTGGCGGTCGACGCCGCGGTGGTCATCGGAGCTGGTCCTGGGTGTCCCAGCGCAGGCCGAGGGCGGCGCGGTCGCGCTTGGTGCGGGCGTTGCGGGCGTAGAGCCAGGTGAGGAGGAAGGTGCTGGCGAACTGCAGCAGGCCGAGCAGCCAGGCGACGTTGAGCGGCCCGGCCACCGGGGTGCGCATCAGCTCGGGCGCGGCGGCCTGGGCGGCGACGTAGGCCAGGTACCAGGCGAGGAAGGCGCTGCTGACCGGGAAGACGAACGACCGGTAGCTGCGCCGGATGTCCTGGAAGGCCTCGCTGGCCTGGACCGTCCGGTACACCTCGGTGCTGTCCGCGCTGCCGGCCGGTGCGGCGGCGGGCACCGTGGCCGGCACGGGCACCGCGGCGGGAACGGCCGGTGCGGCGGGCACGGTCGGCGCGGCGGCCGGGACGGGCGGCACCGGCTGCGCCGGCACCGTGCGGTCCGTCCGGGGGGCGGCCGACCGGGTGCCCTGGTTGGGCCGACCGGCGGCGGGCGCGTTCGCGGTGGCCGGAGCGGCCCACCAGTCGAATCGCTGCCCCTGCCCGGGACTGCTCGTCTGCTGCTGTGGCACTGCTGCTCCTGAACCGGGCGGGCACTCTGACCCGAACCATCATGAGGGCCTCTGAGCAGCGGTTTTGACCATTGCAGATACGTTCACTCGATGAGGTGATCGATGATCCGACAGACACTCATCCGACTACTGATGCGTACCGGTGATTCCGTGCCGAAAGGCGTACGCGACGGCCTGTGCCCGGTCCCGCACGGCGGTCTTCGCGAAGAGGTTGTTGATGTGCGTCTTCACGGTGGCCGGGCTGACGAACAGCCGCTGGGCGATCTCGCCGTTGGAGAGGCCCTCGGCGATCAGCGCGAGCACCTCGGCCTCCCGGGTGGTCAGCCCGTCGGGCAGTTCCGCGGCCCGGGCGGCGGGTGCGGGGGCCGGTTCGGGGGTCCCCGGGGAGGCCTTGCGGCCCTCCGAAAGCCGCTCCAGCAGCCGGAGTTGGACCTGCGGCGAGAGCCCGGCCGCGCCCGAGCGCACGTCCGCGATGGCCCGGGCGATCTCCTCGCCGCCGGCGTCCTTGGTGAGGTAGCCGCGCGCGCCGGCCTGGAGCGCGGGGAACAGCGAGTCGTCGTCGGCGTAGGTGGTGAGGACGACGACCTCGGTCTCCGGGTGCGCCGCCCGGATCCGCCTGGTCGCCTCGACGCCGTCGACGCGCGGCATCCGCAGGTCCATCAGCACCACGTCCGGGTGATGCCGCTCCACCAGGGCGACGGCCTCCTCCCCGTCCGCCGCCGCGCCGACCACCTCGATCCCGGGCAGCAGGCCGAGCAGCATCACGATGCCCTCGCGCACCACCGTCTGGTCGTCCGCGACCAGGACCCTGGTCGTTCCCGCGCTCACGCCGGCACCCGCAGCAGCACGCGCCACCCTCCGTCCTCCGGGCCCGTCAGCAGGGTGCCGCCGAGCAGTTCCGCGCGTTCGCGCATCCCCAGCAGACCGTACCCGCTGCCGCTGGCGGCCAGTTCCCCCGGCGCCGCGCCGCGCGGGGACGCGGAGTTGCGCACCTCCAGCTCCACCGCGTCCGGCAGGTAGCGCAGTTCGACCTCGCACCGGGCCCCGGGCGCGTGCTTGCGCACGTTGGTCACCGCCTCCTGCGCGGTGCGCCGCACGGCGAGCGCGGCCTCGGCGGCCAGCGGCCGGGGCGTGCCGACGACGCCGAACACCGCCCGTTCGCGTCCGGTCAGTTCGACCAGGAAGTCCCCCACCGGGGTGAGTTCGCCGCGCAGCGCGGACAGCGCCTGCCGGGTCTCGGCCAGCCCGTCCTGCGCCATCCGCCGGGCGGCGACGACGCGTTCGCGGACCTGTTCGCGGTCGGTCCCGGCGTCCAGCATCAGCCGGGCCGCCTCCAGGTGGACGAGTTGGGCGGAGAGGCTGTGGGCGAGCACGTCGTGGATCTCCCGGGCGATCCTGGCCCGTTCGGCGAGCGCCGCGCTCTCGGCCTCGGCGGCCCGGGCGGCCCGCTCCTGCGTGAGCAGGCGGCGGGCGGTGCCGCGCGCCTCGATGTCCAGCCGCAGCAGGAAGCCGAGGAGCCCGAGCCCGCCGACCGACGTCACGACGCTGAGCCAACTCGCCCAGCTGGCCGCGGTGTACGAGCCCAGCGACGCCACCGCGACGAGGACCGCGGGCGCGGGCGGCAGCCGGACCAGCGCCATCACCGCGAGCCCGAGCCAGGTGACGTCCGCCAGGACGATGGCGTGGCCCCAGTTGGCCAGCCACCCGAGGCCGACCAGGGCGCCGGCCGCGGCGAGCGAGGGCACGAGCCGCTGCGCCCGGCTGGCGTTCAGGTAGACCGTGCTCAGCCCGACCATGGCCACCAGCCCGCCGGCCGCGGCCGCCGCCGCCCAGCCGGTGAAGCGGCCGTCGGCGAAGGTCCCCCAGGTGACGCTGACGAGGATCACGATCCGGCCGAGCACGGTGAGGACCCGCCGCGGGCCGCTCTCGGCCTCGCGCTCCAGTCCCTCGCGGGCCGGCCAGCGGGTCCAGTACCCGGTCACGGGGTCCTCCTCGGGGGTGTCGTACACGGCGGCGGCTCGAACGCGGCGGCGGGACGGCGGCGCGGTCAGCCGATCACGGCGGCCTGCCGGGGCAGCTCGGCGGTCCGCGCCCTCCAGTTCACCACGAGCGAGCGGACCAGCAGCATGACCGCGATGCCGAGCATCAGGGCGCTGCCCGCCTGGTGGACGTGCATCGCCGAGCCGATCCCGTACAGGCCGAGCCGGATGGCGATCATGCCCACCCACGCGGCGACCGTGGCCTTGGTGCCCTTGGCCCAGACCGAACCGTCCGCGGCCCGCCAGAGCCGGACGGTCCAGCCCCAGACGGAGCCCATGGCGAGCACCGCGACGAGGGAGGCGCCGAGCAGGACGGCGGAGAGCGCCGCGTGGTCGTGGTCGATCAATTGCGGGTCGCGCAGCGCGAGCACCCCGAGGATCAGCGGCAGCAGCCAGAAGCGGCGCTCGGTGTCCAGGCGCTGCGCGCGCATCTGCCGCCGGACCACGAGGGCCAGTACCGCGATGATCACGACGATGTTGACGAGGGCGGTCATCGGATTCTCCGTCCCGACGGAAGCTGTGTGCTGACCTCACCGACGCTACGGATCGGGCGCCGCCCGGTGATCGGAGCCCGGGTGGACCGGGGGTGGAAGCACAAGCGCGAGGGCCCTCCACCCGTGGGTGGAGGGCCCACGCGCGGGGGGGCGGGCAGGTCAGGCGTCCCTGCGGGGGCTGTCTCATATAAACAAAAACCAGCCCACCAAACCTTAAAAAAAAGAGGT
>NZ_JBHYWI010000049.1:0-24541 GCF_042751525.1 Kitasatospora sp. NPDC059408 | reverse complement strand
CCACCCCTCCCCTGGCCTGGGGGGCCCCCGGGCTGCGGGCCGCGGGGGGGGGGGGGGGTGGTACCCACCCGGGGGGGCCCCCCCCCCGGGGGGGGGGGGCCCCCCCCCGCGGGCGGTCGGGCAGGTCAGGCGTCGATGCGGGAGCGGTCCAGGGTGGCCGCCGAGTCCACGATGAACTCCTTGCGCGGGGCGACGTCGTTGCCCATCAGCAGGTCGAAGATCTTCTCCGCCTGCTCCAGGTCGCCCAGGTTGATCCGGCGCAGCGTGCGGTGGCGCGGGTCCATGGTGGTCTCGGCCAGCTGGTCGGCGTCCATCTCGCCGAGGCCCTTGTACCGCTGCACCGGCTCCTTCCAGCGCATCCCCTTGCGCTGGAACTCCAGCAGCGTGGAGCGCAGTTCGGCGTCGGAGTAGGTGTAGTGGTACTTCTCCTGGCCGCGCTTGGGGGCGGTGAGCTCGATGCGGTGCAGCGGCGGCACCGCGGCGAACACCCGGCCCTGCTCGACCATCGGCCGCATGTAGCGGTGGAAGAGGGTCAGCAGCAGGGTGCGGATGTGCGAGCCGTCGACGTCGGCGTCGGCCATGAAGATGACGCGGCCGTAGCGGGCCTGGTCGATGTCGAAGGTGCGGCCGGAGCCGGCCCCTATCACCTGGATGATCGCGGCGCACTCGGCGTTCTTGAGCATGTCGCTCACCGAGGCCTTCTGGACGTTGAGGATCTTGCCGCGGATCGGCAGCAGCGCCTGGAACTCGGAGTTGCGGGCGAGCTTGGCGGTGCCGAGCGCGGAGTCGCCCTCGACGATGAACAGCTCGCTGCGCTCGACGTCGTCGCTGCGGCAGTCGGCGAGCTTGGCCGGCAGCGAGCTGGTCTCCAGCGCGGTCTTGCGGCGCTGGGCCTCCTTGTGCTGGCGCGCGGCGACCCGGGTGCGCGCGGCGGCGACGACCTTCTCCAGGACGGCCCTGGCCTGGAGCTTGTCGTCCTTCTTCGCCGAGGTGAGGAAGGCCTTGAGCTCCTTGGCGAGGACGGCGGCGACGATCCGGTTGGCCGCCGAGGTGCCGAGGACCTCCTTGGTCTGGCCCTCGAACTGCGGCTCGGCGAGGCGGACGGTGACGACGGCGGTCAGGCCCTCGGTGGCGTCGTCCTTGGTGATGTCGTCCTCGGCCACGCGCAGCAGCTTGCTCGCGCGCAGCACCTCGTTGACGGTCTTGGCGAGCGAGCGCTCGAAGCCGGTGACGTGGGTGCCGCCCTTGGGGGTGGCGATGATGTTGACGAACGAGCGCAGGGTGGTGTCGTAGCCGGCGCCCCAGCGCAGCGCGATGTCCACGCCGAGGTGGCGGGTGACCTCGGTGGGCGTCATGTGGCCGAGGTCGTCCAGGACGGGCACGGTCTCCTTGAAGGTGCCTTCGCCGCGCAGCCGCAGCACGTCGCAGACCGGCTTGTCGGGGGCCAGGAACTCGCAGAACTCGGCGATGCCGCCGTCGTAGCGGAAGACCGTTTCCTCGGCCTTCTCGCTCTCGGTGAGCCGCTCGTCACGCACGACGATGGTCAGGCCCGGGACGAGGAAGGCGGTCTGCCGGGCCCGGTTGTGCAGGTTCTCCAGGGAGAGGCGGGCGTCCTTGAGGAAGATCTGCCGGTCGGCCCAGTAGCGGATCCGGGTGCCGGTGCGGGTCCTGGGCACCTTGCGGGCCTTGGTCATGCCATTGGCGGCCTCGAAGGGCGCGTCCGGGCCGGCCTCGGTGAAGATGCCGGGGGTGCCGCGGCGGAAGCTCATCGCGTGGGTGTGCCCGCTGCGGTCGACCTCGACGTCCAGGCGGGCCGAGAGGGCGTTGACGACGGAGGCGCCGACGCCGTGCAGACCGCCGGAGGCCGCGTAGGAGCCGCCGCCGAACTTGCCGCCGGCGTGCAGCTTGGTCATGACGACCTCGACGCCGGACAGCCCGGTCTTGGGCTCGACGTCGACCGGGATGCCGCGCCCGTTGTCGCGGACCTCGACCGAGGAGTCGGGGTGCAGGAGGACCTCGATGCGGTCGCAGTGGCCGCCCAGGGCCTCGTCGACCGAGTTGTCGATGATCTCCCACAGGCAGTGCATCAGGCCGCGGCTGTCGGTCGAGCCGATGTACATGCCGGGGCGCTTGCGGACCGCCTCCAGCCCCTCCAGGACGAGCAGGTGCCGAGCGGTGTAGTTGGAGCCGTCGTCACCGGCCAGCAGTGCGGACGGCACGGTCGTTTCGGCACTCACGCGGCACTCTCCTCGGTGAAGTTCTGTCTCATCGGTCACATCCGGAACGCGTCCGGACCGGCCGCCAGTGCAGCACGCCGCACCGACAGCCGTCGCCCGGCGTGTGCGCACCCCTCCGCTGGGTGCCCAGCACGGCGGGCCGGTCCCGCGCAGCTTGTACGCGCTGCGCGAACACGGGCCGGGCCGGAGTCCGGGGCTCCGGGGCGCCATCTCCTCCCGGTACCACCGGTCCTGGCGGTTCGTGGGGTCCGGCGCAGGCTCCGGAACTGCCGTTATGCAGGCTACCGGGGCCTGGGACGGGGCTTATGCTCCAACCCGGCAGAGGATTATGCTACGCGGACCTCGCACCCGGTCCCGATCGGGCGTTCGAGGCACGGGCGGATCCTGGGATCCGGTACGCATGAACCACCGGCCCCCGGGGCACGTCCTCATCAACACAGCAGAATCCTCAGAGAAGAAAAGCCACGAGCGGGAACGTTTTCGGCCTGGTTGGATGTTGACCCTGGTACGACAGCTCGTCGAGCTAGAGAAGAGGCGACGTGACTACTGTTCTGACACCTGCGAGCCCGCTCACCGCGGCTGACCGCTGCGACCGCTGCGGCGCCCAGGCCTACCTGCGCGTCGTACTCGCCAGCGGCGGAGAGCTGCTCTTCTGCGCCCACCACGGCCGGAAGTTCGAGCCGGAGCTCAAGAAGATCGCCGTTGAGATACAGGACGAGAGCGGTCGCCTGAGCGGCACCACCGCTGCGACGGCCACCGACGACGAGCGCTGATCCCGGGCGCCACCCAGCAGCCAGCGTCGAGCTGTGTGTCCGGTCGTGCACTGCGCGCGACCGGTGGGCCGGGCGATCGACCCCTCCGGGGGCCGGTCGCCCGGCTCTGCTGTTCCCCGAGGCACGGCACCCCTCCGACGGAACGTCAGAACGTGACCGTGCGGTCACGTTCCGCCGTCACAGTGCCGAGTGCACCGCGTCCGAGAGGGCGGCGATCCTCGTGTAGACCCCTGGGTGGTGCGCCTCCGCGCAACCCGTCCCCCAGGACACCAGACCGGCCAGCCGCCCGCCGATGACCAGCGGGCCGCCGCTGTCCCCCTGGCAGGCGTCCTTGCCGCCCTGCTCCTCCTCGCCCGCGCACACCATCGTCCGGGCCTCGAACTTCCCCTCCGGCCCGCCCGGGTAGTCGCGCGCGCACACCTGGTCCGCGACGACCGGCACGTCCACCGTGCGCAGCGGGGCCGAGTAGTCGCCGCGCCCGGTGGTGTCGCCCCAGCCGTACACCTGCGCCCTGGTCCCGGCCGCGTACGGCTCGCTCTCGCCCTGGCCGAGCAGGTCGATCACCGGCCGCGAGCCCTGGGACTCGCCGAGCGTGACCACGGCCACGTCGTTCATGTTGGCGGACCAGCTGTAGTCGGGGTGGATCCAGATCTTCTTGACCGGCACCTCGTACCCGGCGGTGCCGCGCATGTCGTCCCGGCCGACGATCACCTTGAGGCCGGGCCGGTCCACCCGGACGCCCTTGGGCTCGTCGAAGAAGCAGTGCGCGGCCGTCACGACCTTGGTCGGGGTGACCAGGGCTCCCCCGCAGAACTGCCCGGAACGCCCGGATCCGAACTGCTGGCGACTGGCCAGCGCCACCATCCACGGGTGGTCCGCGGTGCTCGTCACCCCGCCGCCGACCACCCGGCGCTGGGCCTCGGCGGGCGCGGCGGTGCCGAAGGCCACCAGCGGGACGGGTGCGGCCGCCAGCAGCGCCAGCACGGCGGCGCGCTTTCGGCGGCCCGGCCGGGCGGCGGCCGGGGTCGCCGGGGGCGGGGCGGCGGTCGTCAGGTCCGCGCGGTCCGGGTTGGGCAGCACCGTTTCTCCAGGTGGCTCGGCAGCAGGCAACCGGCACAGCGTAGGTGACCGGCTACACTGTGCGACCGCTTCCCGGCGGACGGCCACCCGGACGAGCGACAAGCGCCACTCGGACGGTGACGAACCCCCTCCGGACGGCCGAGAAGGCCCGGAGCCGTGGGACTCCGGGCCTTCTCGTGAGTGCTCGCGCAGGCAGGGCCCGCGCGGTGTCGGATCAGTCCAGGTAGTCGCGCAGCACCTGGGACCGCGACGGGTGGCGCAGCTTCGACATGGTCTTCGACTCGATCTGGCGGATGCGCTCACGGGTGACCCCGTACACCTTGCCGATCTCGTCGAGGGTCTTCGGCTGACCGTCCGTCAGGCCGAAGCGCATCGACACGACGCCGGCCTCGCGCTCGGACAGGGTGTCCAGCACCGAGTGCAGCTGCTCCTGGAGCAGGGTGAAGGAGACCGCGTCGGCGGGCACAACCGCCTCGGAGTCCTCGATGAGGTCACCGAACTCGCTGTCGCCGTCCTCGCCGAGCGGAGTGTGCAGCGAGATCGGCTCGCGGCCGTACTTCTGGACCTCGATGACCTTCTCGGGGGTCATGTCGAGTTCCTTGGCCAGCTCCTCCGGGGTGGGCTCGCGGCCCAGGTCCTGGAGCATCTGGCGCTGGACGCGGGCCAGCTTGTTGATGACCTCGACCATGTGCACCGGGATGCGGATGGTGCGGGCCTGGTCGGCCATGGCGCGGGTGATCGCCTGGCGGATCCACCACGTGGCGTAGGTGGAGAACTTGTAGCCCTTGGTGTAGTCGAACTTCTCGACCGCACGGATCAGACCGAGGTTGCCCTCCTGGATCAGGTCCAGGAAGAGCATGCCGCGGCCGGTGTAGCGCTTGGCCAGCGAGACCACGAGGCGGAGGTTGGCCTCCAGCAGGTGGTTCTTGGCGCGGCGGCCGTCCTCGGCGATGATCTCCAGCTCGCGCTTGAGCTTGGGGGCGAGCTTGTCGGCGGCCGAGAGCTTGTCCTCGGCGAACAGGCCGGCCTCGATGCGCTTGGCGAGCTCGACCTCCTGCTCGGCGTTGAGCAGCGGGACCTTGCCGATCTGCTTCAGGTAGTCCTTGACCGGGTCGGCGGTGGCACCGGCGACGGCGACCTGCTGGGCCGGCGCGTCGTCCTCGTCGTCGTCGGAGAGGACGAAGCCCTCCGATTCCTCCTCGGGACCGGTGGCCTCGGCCTCGGCCTTGTCGCCGGGCAGCGCGACGTCCTCGAGCAGCTCCTCCTCGCCGAGCAGCTCCTCCTCGCCGCCCTTGGCGGTCTTGGCGGCGGTGGTCTTCTTGGCGGCGGTCTTCTTGGCCGGCGCGGCGGCCTTCTTGGCCACGGCCTTCTTGGCGACGGCCTTCTTCGCCGGGGCCGCCTTCACCTCGGTGACGACCGTGGTCGTCTCCTCGGCGGTGATCTCGGCGGACACGGTCGGCGCGGGCGCGGTGGCGGCCGCCACGGCCGGGGCCGCGACGGGGGCGCCGGGCGCGATGCGCACGGGCGGCTTGGTCGGGGCCGACGGGGCGGCCGGGGTCCGGGTGGTGACAGCCTTGGTGGCGGTGCGCTTCGTGGGGCTCTTGGCGGCAACGCTCTTGCGCTTGGCACCGGCCGGCTCGGCCGCGCTCACCATGAGGTCCACCCCCTCCTCAATCAGCACCTGATTGAGGCTGCGCATGACGTTCTTCCACTTGGTGACCGGGATCTGGTCCGCCTCGAACGCCTGGCGCACGTCGTCACCGGCGATCTGCCCCTGGGCCTTGCCCCGCTCGATGAGAGCCAGCAGAGCCGCGGACTCGGCGATCTCGGGGGGAAGCGAACGGGATGTGCTGGCCGACACGAACAACCTCTCGGACGATGAGTGGACTCGAACCCGTACCGGCCGCCCGAGCGGGCGGGGAAGGAGATCGCGCGTCGGACGCGCGGTGTCGATTCCGACCGACTCGGGCTTGAGGACTGGGTTTGCAGGACGGCAGCAGCGCCGCGGACCAACACAGCCACGTGGCGTGCTGGAGTATTCCGGAGCTGCTTCCGCTCAGGACACATCGCTGCTACTCGTCAAGTGTTACGCATGGCCTTCGTGTCGCGGGTCACACCGCTCGGGCGCCCGCGGCCCGGGGCCGGACTCCATCATCGCGCACTCGCGCCGGAATCTGCCGCCATGCACATGCCCACCCGGCCCGGAGGCCGTCCCGGCCCCCGACGGGATGTCCCTCCGCGCCCGGCAGAACGGCCCTCCGGCTGCACCGGGCGGTGCGGCCGGAGGGCCGTGGGCGGGCGGACCGAACCAGACCGTTCAGTGCTCCCGGGGGGCCGGGACGGACGGCTCGATCTCGGGGTGGACGGTGAGCAGCGCCCGCATCGCGGCCTCGCCCGCCGTGCCGTCGCCGGTGCCGAGCGCGTCCACCAGCCGGGAGTGCAGGCTGACCGAGGCCTCGGAGGGGCGCTCGCAGGAGGTCGTCGGGCCGCCCGAGACCTGGAGCGCGCAGGAGATGATCCCCGAGAGGTGCTCCAGCATCCGGTTCCCGGCCATCTGCAGCACGAGGCCGTGCAGCTCGGCGTCGGCCCGGGTGTAGGTCGAGAGGTCGGCCTGGGCGGCGGCGTGGCCCATGATCTCGACCAGCTCGACCAGGCGCTGCTGGACGTCCTCGCGGCCGTGGCCGGCGGCCAGCCGGGCGGCCAGCGGATCGATGGCCCAGCGCAGCTCGAAGAGCTCCCGGCGCTGCTCGTCCCGCTGGGGCCCGAAGGCGCGCCACTCGATGATGTCCGGGTCGAGCAGGTTCCAGTCGCCGACCGGACGGACCCGGGTGCCGACGTTCGGCCGGGCGCTGACCAGACCCTTGGCCTCCAGCACGCGCAGCGACTCGCGGACGACCGTGCGGGAGACCTCGAAGCGCTGACCGATCTCCTCGGGCACCAGCGGGCGGTCGGCGCCGAGGTCACCGGAGACGATCATCTGGCCGAGCTGCTGGACCAGCTGGCCGTGCAGACCGCGGCCGCGGCTGCTGGTGGTCTTGCGGCCGACCCTGGCGAGCTCGGACTCGGCGCCCTCCCAGCGGGGCGCCGGCGGGGTCGGCCGGTCGGCGTACGAGAAGCGGTCCAGATCGCCGGGGCCGTGGATGGGCCCATCGGCGGAACGGGCGGGGGTCATGGTGGGGTGCGCAAGGGTACTCACAGGTCCTTTGTCGGCGATCGGCAGGCGCAGCTTGAGAATTCTCGTGAAAAGCACACGAAAGGGTGATCGGCCGTGACTGGATAATTGACTTCTTATCAGGAAGAACCGCGCATTACGGTCACTGCTGGTCGATCTTGGTGCTTCGGGTCGGCGGCCCGGGAATCAGAGCGCGCGGCGCCGGGTCTGGATCACCAGGGCCGCCACCAGCAGGACGGCCGCCGGGGCGGCCACCGCCGCGAGGAGCGCCGGGTCCGTCAGCGCGGTGCCTCCGGGCGCCACGCGCCGGTCTCCGCCGTAAACCCACCCGTACGCCCATTCGACGCCCGACTGGAACGGCAGCAGTTCGGCCGCCCGGGTGGGCCACGGCGTGCCGGTCTGCCGCAGCAGCAAGGCCACGCCCGACTCCAGCAGCGGCGGCAGCGCGCACAGCACGAGCACGCCGGCGACGGCGCTGCGGGTGAGCGAGGCCGTCAGGACGCCGGTCCAGCCCGCCACGACCGTCAGGAGGACGAAGGCCAGCAGGGCGCCCGGAACCCCGTGCCCGGCGACCAGGGCCACCGGCCCGAACGCTCCCGGCAGGTCGGCGAGCCCGGACAGCCCGGCCGAGGTCAGCGCCCCGGACACCCGCCCGGACAACGCGGACGGGTCCGCCCAGGCCGCCACCGTCACCCCGGCGGGCAGCGCGAGGTGCACGGCCACCGTGTCCACCACCAGGGTGGCCAGCGCCAGCAGCCCCGCCACCGGGCCGATCACCAGCAGCTTGGCCACCAGCAGCCGGACCCGGCGCGGATACGACACGCACGAGGCCGGCAGCCCCGGGAAGCGGACTTCGTGCCCGTACGCGAGGGCGCCCAGCAGTCCGGCCCCGAGCGCCGCGAAGGGCAGCGGGAGCAGCGGGAAGGCCGCGGTCAGCAGGCGCACCCCGGCCGGGCCGGGCAGCGGGCCCTCCGGCCGCTGGCCCGCCAGGACGGCGGCCACGACGGCGTCGCAGAGCAGCACGGCGGCGAGGAGCAGCCAGGTGGAACGGAGGCCGCGCAGCCGGCGCAGCTCGTAGGCCAGGACGCGCACGGGTCACTCGCTCCGGGGGTCGACGGGGGTGGCGGAGGTGGTCGTGGAGGTGGTGGGGGCGGTGGTGGGGGCGGTGGTGGAGGTGGTGGGGGTGACGGGAGCGGCCGGGGATGCCGCAGGCGTCACGCGGCCGAGCCGGACGGTGTCGTCCGACAGCAGGGCGGCCGCCGGAGCCGCGGGCCCGACTCTGAAGAGGCGGTCCACCGCCACGGTCGTCGCGGCGCTGTCGGCGGAACGGAGATCGGGCTTGGGCACCCGGACGGGGCGGAGCACGGGCTCCGGTGCGGGCTCGGACTCGGCCCCGGACTCATCCGAGGCGTCGTGCGCGCGCGGGGGCTCGGCCGGCCGCTCGCGGGTGGCCCCGGTGACGGCGAGGGCGGAGAGGGCGGTCGCGACGGACGCGCCGGAGGCGACCGGCAGGGCCCGGGTGGGCAAGGCGGCGTCGCCGTGGGGCCTCGGGGCGATCGGCTCGGCTGGTTCTGCCGGCTCGGCCGGTTCTGGCGTTCCGGCCGGTCCGGCCGACGGCTGCGGCTGCGGCTGCGGCTGTGCGACGGGCTTGCGCTCATCGGCGGACTTCGGCTGGACGTGGATCTGGCCGGAGCGGCCGGAGGCGGTCGGCAGGACGGCCCTCGGGGCGGGCTGCTCGACCACGCGGTCCGCCAGTTCGTGCAGCAGGATGCCGTGCCGGTAGGCCAGTTCGCCGATCTCGGTGCGCCCGATGCCCGCCACGGCGAGACCGGCGCCGCCGTCCCGGCGCACCTGGGCGCCCTGGCCCACCAGGAGGTCGGCCAGCCGCGCCATCTGCGGTCCGCGGACGGCCACTTCGGGGCTGAGCCGGGTGCGGCGGAACTCGACCACCGGCTGGTCGGCCACCAGCCGGCCCCGGTCCAGCGTGATCACGCGGTCGGCCAGCCGGGACGCCTCCTGCGGGGTGCGGGTGGTCACCAGGACCGTCCCGCCCGCGACCGCGAACGAGCGCAGGAAGGAGTGGAACCACTCCACGTTGCGCGGGGACAGGCCCTCGGTCGGCGCGTCCAGGAGCAGCGCGCCGGGGTCGCCCAGCAGCGCGGCCGCGAGCGCCAGCCGCCGGTGCATGCCGGGCGAGAAGGTGCGCAGCCGCTGCCCGGCGACGGTGGCCAGCCGGGTCTGCTCCAGCAGTTCGTCGGCTCTGCGGGCGGGCACGCCGACGGCTGCGGCGAGCATCCGCAGCTGACCGCGCGCCGTGCGGCCCGGGTGCCCGGCCACGGCCGCGCTCCCCTCCCCCGGCCCCTGCAGCAGCACGCCGACCTCGCGCTCGGGGCGGCGCAGGCGGCGGTAGGTGCGGCCGTGGAAGAGCGTGACGCCCTGCCCGCGGTCGAGTTCGACCATCAGCCGCAGCGCGGTGGACTTGCCGGCGCCCTCGGGGCCGAGCAGCGCCGTCACGAGGCCGGGTCTGGCGTCGAAGGTCAGGTCCAGCAAGACCGGCGGAGCGCCCTTG
The DNA here is from genome assembly GCF_042751525.1 of Kitasatospora sp. NPDC059408. NCBI lineage: Bacteria > Bacillati > Actinomycetota > Actinomycetes > Kitasatosporales > Streptomycetaceae > Kitasatospora > Kitasatospora sp. NPDC059408. The sequence continues at coordinate 14,710 of NZ_JBHYWI010000049.1, read as the reverse complement.
CCGCGGACCTTGGTCAGTCCGGTGATCTGGATCATCGCTGCCTGCTCCCATGCCCTCGACCGGCCCCGCGCCAGCACATTAGGGGTCGGCGGAGGAGATTCCGGGCATTACGGGAGCGGCGCGGGCCCGCGGGCCACCCACCTCACCCGATCAGGGGACAATCCGATCCTGCGATTCCCCGGCCGACGGGCCGGGCCGGGGGGATCGGACCGAGGCGGGCCGACGTACGGGGGCGCGCGACCTCAGGACTCCGGGCGGAGCATGGGCGGGTTGAGCACCGTCGCACCGCCCGCGGTGAACAGCTGGGCCGGGCGCCCGCCCTGACGGGTCGTGGTGCCGCCGGAGGGCAGCAGGAAGCCGGGGGTGCCGGTGACCTTGCGGTGGAAGTTCCGCGGGTCCAGGACCACACCCCAGACGGCCTCGTAGACCCTCCGCAGCTCGCCGACGGTGAACTCGGCCGGGCAGAAGGCGGTGGCGAGCGAGGAGTACTCGATCTTGGAGCGGGCGCGCTCGACCCCGTCGGCCAGGATCAGCCCGTGATCGAAGGCGAGCGGCACCCCGTCGGCCGGGCTCTGCCCGAGCAGCTCGGCGACCGGCGCCCAGCGGGCGCTGCTGGCGTCCCCGCCGGCCCGCGGCGTCGGCAGGTCGGGAGCGAGGACGAGGTACGCGACGCTGACCACCCGCATGCGGGGGTCGCGCTGCGGGTGGCCGTAGGTGGCCAGCTGTTCCAGGTGGGCGCCGGCCGCGCCCGGGCCGACGGCGTCGTGTCCGGGCGCGGAGTGCGCCCGCAGCCCGGTCTCCTCGGCCAGCTCGCGGGAGGCCGCCTCGGCCAGGCCCTCGTCCGGCCGCACGAATCCGCCGGGCAGCGCCCAGTACCCCTGGAACGGGGGCTCGCCCCGTCTCACCAGCAGGGCACACAGCTCATGGTCGCGCACCGTCAGCACCACCAGGTCAACGGTGACTGCGAACGGGGGGAAGGCCGACGGGTCATAGCGCGACATGGCGACGATCATAGTCGTCTCTCTGACGATAAGCACAGGCCCGTGTACAACCCGTGCCCATGGCCCGCGGGGCAGGCCTGGGCGAGGGTCAGCGCGCCACGAGCTGGAGGTCCGCGGGCGCCTCCTCGACCATGGCCACGCCGATGCGGCTCACCCGGACGGAGAAGCGCTCCCCGGACACCCGCAGGTTGGTCAGCTCCAGCTCGCCGAGCGGGGCCGTGCTCGCCGGGCGGACCTTGACCCGGCCGCCGGGGACGTCCGGGCGGACCCCGGCGAGGGCGAAGACCGCGTGGGCGGCCCCGGCGGCCGAGACCGCCGCCGGGCGGCACGCGGCCGGGTGCGGGACGGGCGGGCAGCCGGGGATCCGCTGCTCGCCGGCGTACATCTCGGGCACACGGCCCTCGAAGTGGGTGGCCGCGGCGAGCAGACCCTCCAGCAGGGTGCCGGCCTCGTTCTCGTGGCCGGCCCCGGCGAGCCCGGCGATCGCGAGGGCGGTCTCGTGCACCCGCACGGCGCCGCCCCGGTGGCCCAGCGGGTTGAAGCGGGGCGACTTGGCACTCAGGGTGCGCAGACCCCAGCCGCTGTCCAGCTCCGGGGCCACGAGGCGCTGGGCGAGCAGCCGCGTCTGCTCGCGGTCCAGCAGGCTCTCGTGCCGGCCGCCGTCGACCGCGAGGCCGGTGTCGAGCAGGTGGACGAAGGAGGAGGCGACGGCCGGGAGCGGCTGCCCGCCCGGGGCCAGGCCCGCGGCGGGGCGCCCACCGGAGAGGTCGTCGATCCAGAACCGCTCGCGGAAGCGCCCGCGCAGCCCGGCGGCCCAGCCGCGCCACTCCTCGGCGCCGGGGCGGCCGAAGGCCTCCAGGAGCTCGGCGCCGTGCAGGGCGGCGCGGTGCGCCTGGGCCTGGACCTCGGCTCGGGCGGCCACCGGGTGGGCGGCGCGGTCCTCGACCGGACGGCTCAGGTCGGTGACGAAGCCGTCGACCAGACCGTCCCGGAGGGCGCCGAGGGCCCGTTCGGCGGCCGGGAGCAGGTCCGCGACCTCGGCCCTCGGCAGGCCCCAGCGCCAGGCCTCGGCCAGCACCGTGACGAACAGCAGGGTGGCCTCGGTCGCGGTGCAGGTGGGCGGGAGCTCGGGACCGCCGTGCCGCAGGGCACCGGGCAGCAGCCCCTCGGTGCGGCCGGGCGCCGGGGCGAGCTGCTGGCGCCGGGCCAGCGCCCGCAGGGTGCCGGCGGCGAGCCGGGTGCCGAGCGGGAGGGTCAGCCGGGCGGCCCACAGCGCGTCGGCCGGGGCGAGGCCGAAGCGCCAGGGCGCGCCGGAGGCCGGGTAGAGGTCGGTCGGTCGGTCCGGGTCGGCGAAGAGCAGGCCGCCGAGGGCGTCGAGGGAGCGGGTGACCAGCAGCGCCGCCCGGCCGTCGTCGGCGCGGACCTCCGGTTCGGACCAGGGCAGCGGGACGCCCGTGCCGCGACCGCCCGGCGGACGCGCGCCGGGCACGGTGCTCTCCAGCTCGGCACGCAGCTCGACCGACCAGCGGGCGCCCGGCTGCACCTCCAGGTCCCAGCGGAGCACCCCGGCACCGGCGAGGACGGCGTGCGGGGACGGCTTCGCGGACACCACCGCGCTGTGCGCCGGGCCGGCCCAGCGCAGGCCCGCGGACTGCACCTGGCCCGGCAAGTCCGGTGAGCGGTGCCCGGCGGCGATCTCGCCGACCGGGCCGAGGTCGGTGCCGAGCGCGATCTCCAGCGGGAGCCGGGCGGGCCGGGCCCCGGTGTTGCGCACGATCACCGTCTCCACGCCGTCCGCCTGGCGCAGCCGCTCCACGGTGAGCGCCGGGTCCGGGTCGAGGTCGCCGGGAAGGCGGACGGCACCGAGGAACCGGGCCTCGGCGGCGCTCGTCTGGGTGCCCTGGAGGGGCAGCGGCTCCATGCCGCCGAGGCGCAGCTCCATCCGCGCGACGACCCGGACGCCGTTGCGGTAGAAGCCGTGGAGCCCGTGCCCGCGCAGCTGGCCGTCCGGCCCGGAGGCGGCCATCCCGGGGGCCTTGACGCAGAGCACCGCGTGGTGGACGGCGGCGGGCTGCGGCCGGGGCGGGCCGGCCGGGACCTGGTCGGGGCGGCCGACCGGTCGCGGCGCGCCGACCACGGTCTCGGCCGGCGCGGCCTGGGGCGGCCTCATGGCGGTCACCGGACTCTCCTCCCCTCGGCGGTCCGGTGGCCGGGTCAGGCCGGTGGGCCGCGAGCATGCTCGATCGCGTGCTGATGGTGCCGGGCCGGCGGGGTGTCCCGTCGGCGGTTCTGCCGTGTCTGGCCGTACCCGGTGGCGGGTCGTGCCATGCGGTGCGCGGTACCGGGCCGGTACCCGCGCGCCGGGTCGCCGCGCCGGGCACGTCGGTGTGCCCGGCCCGCCGTCGGGCCTCGCGCACCGGCAGGCCGGTGGCGCCCTCTCCCCGTGGCCCGTCGCCCCGGTCGGCCGCTCGCGCGCGGCGGCCGGTCGCGGTGCCGTGTGCGGCCGCTCGCGAGTCCGGCGCTCGGGACGCCGGTACGGCGCGGTTCCCGCCGCGGTGCGCGCACAGGGCCCCCGGAGTCAACGCCGCACACCGGCCCCAGGTCACGCCCGGCCGGAGCCTCCGGGCTCGGGCGCTCCTGCCGCGCCGCACCCGGACGGTCGGTGGCGGGCCGTCACCGCGGGCCCGGCAGCGGACCGCGCGACCCCGGCGGCGGCCGGTCCCGGGCGCGCCCCGGGGAGGAGTACGGCCGTCGAACCGGCGCCCGACGGCGGCCAGGATACGGTGCGGGTGTCGCGGCGCCCGCACCCGGTGACACCGTGAACGGCGACGTGACCGCTGTGACCTGCAGAGACCGAGGAGTTGTATGTCCACCGCCAGCCGGCTGCCCGGGATTGTCACGACCGACCACGTCTTCCAGCTCCCGCTGGACCACGCCGCCCCCGAGGGCGAGCGGATCTCGGTGTACGCCCGCGAGGTGGTGGCCGCCGGCCGCGAGCGGGACGACCTGCCGTGGCTGCTCTTCCTCCAGGGCGGCCCGGGTGGCAAGGCGGCCCGCCCGCTCGGCCGGGACGCGTGGCTGGACCGGGCCCTGGACGACTACCGGGTGCTCCTGCTCGACCAGCGCGGCACCGGGCGCTCGACGCCCGCGACCCGCCGGACCCTCGCTCTGCGTGGCGGCGCCCGGGAGCAGGCGGACTACCTGGCGCACTTCCGTGCGGACTCGATCGTGCGCGACGCCGAGCTGATCCGCCGCCACCTGCTCGGCGCGGACCGGCGCTGGAGCGTGCTCGGCCAGAGCTTCGGCGGCTTCTGCACCCTCACCTACCTCTCGATCGCCCCCGAGGGCCTGACGGAGGCCTTCGTCACCGGCGGCCTCGCGGGCCTGCGGAGCTCGGCGGACGACGTCTACCGGGCCGCCTACCCGCGGGTGGTCCGCAAGAACGAAGGGCACTACGAGCGGTTCCCGCAGGACATCGAAGCGGTGCGGCGGATCGCCGCGCACCTCGCCGCCGCCCCGGCGACGCTGCCCGACGGCGGCCTGCTCACCGTCGAGGCCTTCCAGTCGCTCGGGATGATGCTGGGCGGCGGCAGCGGCTCCGGCGCCCTGCACTACCTGCTGGAGGAGGCCTGGGTGGAGGGCCCGGACGGGCCGGAGCTCTCCGACACCTTCCTGTACGGCGTCCAGGCCAGGATCTCCTTCGCCGAGGGCCCGCTGTACGCCGTGCTGCACGAGTCGATCTACGGCCAGCGGTCGGTGGACGCGGGCGGCACCGCGTGGTCGGCCGAGCGGCTCCGCAAGGAGTTCCCCGGGTTCGACGCCCGGGCCGCGCTGGAGACGGAGGCCCCGGTGCTGTTCACCGGGGAGATGATCTACCCCTGGATGTTCGACACCGACCCGGCGCTGCGGCCGCTGAAGGAGGCCGCCGAGCTGCTGGCCGCCCGGACCGACTGGCCCGACCTCTACGACCCGCAGCGGCTCGCCGCCAACGAGGTGCCCGTCGTGGCGGCCGTCTACCACGACGACATGTACGTGGACACCGCCGACTCGCTGGAGACCGCCCGCGCGGTGCGCGGCCTGCGGACCTGGATCACCAACGAGTGGGAGCACGACGGCCTGCGGGTGAGCGGCGGCAAGGTGCTGGACCGCCTGATCAAGATGGCGCACGGCGAGCTGTAGCCCGGCCCGGCCCCGGGGAGCCCGGAGCGGGCGGACGAGGACGTCAGCGCCCATGACGGGCTCCCCGGGCCGACCTCCCGATGCAGCGGTGCGCCCCGCCCCCGAGCGGCACCGCCGCCCCGCTGCACGCCCGGCCGCGGCCCAGCCTCAGGGTCGCGTCGGGGCGCTCCCCCGGGCCGCGGCCCGGCTCCGCGAGCAGCGCGACCGGCCCGCGGCCGTCCGCCTCCGGCAGGGCCGGGGCGGGTCCACCGGGAACACCACCCGGCGTCCCCGGAGCAGCGGCGCCCGCCCGACGGCCGCCCCGGCGCCTGCGCCTGGCCTTCCCCCGCCCGGGCGCCCCTTCCCGGGGGCCGCCCGGCGGCTCGTCCGGCGGCTCGTCCGGCGTCCCGTCCGGTGCTCTGCCCGGATCGGCGGCCGGGCCGCCGCTCTCCTCGTCGGTCGGCTCCGGCACCGTCGGCTCCTCCTTCACCCCGTTCTCCTCCTTCGCCTCCCCCGCCCGCTTCGCCTCCCGGCGGAGCCGCTGGCCCTCGACGGCCGCGAGCAGCGCCTCCGGGGTCATCCCGTCGTTGAGCGACTCGTGCAGCAGATCGGCCAGCAGGTAGGACGGGTCGAGGTCGAGGGCGCGGCCGAGCACCACCCGGGCCGTCGCGGTGTCCCCCGCGACCCAGGACGCCCAGGCCAGCAAGGTCAGCGGGGCGACCGCGCAGCCCTCGTACGGCGGCACCGCGCGCCGGGCGAGGAAGCGCCAGAGCCGCTCGGCGGACGCCAGCTCGGCGGGCCGGACGTACTCGGCGCCGCGGTCCCGGGTGTGCCGGTCCCGCAGGGCGAGCAGCAGCTGTGCCGTCCGGTCCTCGTCGAGCTCGCGGGCACCGGCCGCGAACTCGGCGAAGGCCTGGTCGAGCAGGGCGATCCCCGGCGCCGACGGATCGGCCGTCCCGACCCGTGCGAGGGCCGCCCGCTGGGCCTCGGCACCGGGCGGGCCGATCGGGGCCAGCCCCGCGATGATCGCCTTCCGGCTGCCTCGCGGGGCGAGGCCCGCGAACGTCGCCGCGGCGGCGGCCGGCCCCGGGGCGGGGGCGTGGCGGATCAGGTTCCCCGCCGGATCGCAGCAGCCCTCCCGGCGGCACAGGAAGGACCACCAGCGACCGTCCGAGACGCACAGCGACTCCTTGACCGGCACGCCCCTGCGGGCGAACGCGGCCCGGAGGCCGTCGGCCAGCGGCCGCAGGCCGTCCACCACCGGCGGCCCGTGCCCGGGGACGGGATCCTGGCAGAGGTAGAGGAGCACCTGGATCGGGCGGCTGCCACGCTGTTCCGAGACGTCGACCAGCAGGGCGGCCGTCTCCTCCGCCGCGGCCGGCCATTGCGCGCGGGACGCGGGGATGTCCGCCCGGAGCACCCCGCCCTGGTGGAGGTCGGGACCGTTCAGGCCGACGGCGACGATGCTGTCGTCGGGGAAGAAACCGAGGAGGTAGGGCAGCAGCTCGGCCATGTCGGCCGGGCCGCGCATCGTCACCGGCCGGTGGCCGGAGGCGGGGCCCAGGGAGAGCGTCACGTTGTCCCCGTTCGTCGTGGTGTCGTCGTTCATGCCGTTGTCGTTGTCCATGCCGTTGTCGCTGTTCATGCCGTTGTCGCTGTTCATGGCGCTGTCGCTGTTCATGGCGTTCATGACGGGAAGAGTGCCGTGCCCCGAAATCCGCGGCTGACTTTTGTTTTTTCCTGTGGACAACTCCGGGCCGGAATTCCGCTTCCCTCGTTCGGAGCACGTCATCGCCACTCTCCCGAGTGATATTTGACTGCCGTTCAGCCGAAGATCGGATGACATACACCCCGGCTCCACCCTTCTCACCCGCCCCGGCATTCGCCCGTTGTCGGCGCCTCGGGGTTACATGGACGCCATGCAGCCGCACGAGATCCACACCACCGCCACCGCCGCCGACCGCGCCGAGGTCAGGGCGCGGGCCGAGGCCGTCCTGCGCGAGCTGGCCGGCCCCGGCGCCGCCCTGCGCGACGACCAGTGGACGGCCATCGAGGCCCTGGTGGTCGACCACCGCCGGGCCCTGGTCGTGCAGCGCACCGGCTGGGGCAAGTCCGCCGTCTACTTCATCGCCACCGCCCTGCTGCGCGCCCGGGGCGCCGGGCCCACGGTGATCGTCTCGCCGCTGCTCGCCCTGATGCGCAACCAGGTCGACTCCGCGGCCCGGGCCGGCATCCACGCCCGCACCATCAACTCGGCCAACACCGAGGAGTGGGACGCGATCCAGGCCGAGGTCGCGGCCGGGCAGGTCGACGTCCTGCTGGTCAGCCCGGAGCGGCTGAACAACCCCGACTTCCGCGACCAGGTGCTCCCCAAGCTCGCCGCCTCCACCGGCCTGCTCGTGGTCGACGAGGCGCACTGCATCTCCGACTGGGGCCACGACTTCCGCCCCGACTACCGCCGGCTGCGCACCATGCTCGCCGACCTCCCGCCCCGGGTCCCGGTGCTGGCCACCACCGCCACGGCCAACGCCCGGGTCACCGCCGACGTCGCCGAGCAACTGGGCACCGGCACCGCCGACGAGCACGCCCTGGTGCTGCGCGGCCCGCTCGACCGGGAGAGCCTCACCCTCGGCGTGCTCGCCCTGCCCGACCCGGCGCACCGGCTCGCCTGGCTGGCCGACCACCTCGACCGCCTGCCGGGCTCGGGCATCGTCTACACGCTGACGGTGGCCGCCGCCGAGGAGGTCACCGCCTTCCTGCGCGAGCGCGGCTTCGCCGTGGCCTCCTACTCCGGCCGCACCGAGGACGCCGAGCGCCGCACCGCCGAGGCCGACCTGCTGGCCAACCGGGTCAAGGCGCTGGTCGCCACCTCCGCGCTCGGCATGGGCTTCGACAAGCCCGACCTCGGCTTCGTGGTGCACCTGGGCTCGCCCAGCTCCCCGATCGCCTACTACCAGCAGGTCGGCCGGGCCGGGCGCGGCGTCGACCGGGCCGAGGTGCTGCTCCTGCCCGGTCGCGAGGACGAGGCGATCTGGCGCTACTTCGCCTCGCTGGCCTTCCCGCCCGAGGAGCAGGTGCGCCGCACGATCGACGCGCTCGCCGAGGCCGGCCGCCCGCTGTCCACGGCAGCCCTGGAGCCCCGGGTGGACCTGCGCCGCACCCGGCTGGAGACCATGCTCAAGGTGCTCGACGTGGACGGCGCCGTCCGCCGGGTCAAGGGCGGCTGGACGGCCACCGGGCAGAGCTGGGAGTACGACACCGCCCGCTACGCCAAGGTCGCGGCCTCCCGCGAGGCCGAGCAGCGCGCGATGCGCGAGTACGCGGCGGCCACCGGCTGCCGGATGGAGTTCCTGCGGCGGCAGCTGGACGACGAGCAGGCCGCGCCGTGCGGGCGGTGCGACAACTGCGCCGGGCCGCTGCACACCCCGGAGGTGTCGGCCGCCACGCTGGAGGCCGCCCGCGCCGCGCTCGGCCGCCCCGGGGTCGGCTTCGAGCCGCGCCGGCTCTGGCCCACCGGCATGGAGGCCGTCGGCGTGCCGCTCAAGGGGCGCATCCCGGCCGGGGAGCAGGCCGAGACGGGCCGGGCGCTCGGCCGGCTGTCCGACATCGGCTGGGGCACCCGGCTGCGCGGCCTGCTCGCCGAGCAGGCACCGGACGTGCCCGTCCCCGGCGAGGCGGTGGACGCCCTCGTGACGGTGCTCGCCGACTGGGCGCGCGGGCCGGGCGGCTGGGCCGGGCCGGCCTCGACCGACGGCGCCCGGCTGGAGCGGCCGGCCGGCGTGGTGACCATGGCCTCCTCGGCCCGCCCCCAGCTGGTCGGCACGCTCGGCGCGCGGATCGCCGAGATCGGGCGGCTGCCGCTGCTCGGGCGGATCGAGTACGCGGACGGGCGGCCCCCGCACGGCGCCCGCAGCAACAGCGCGCAGCGGCTGCGCTCGGTGACCGAAGCCCTGGTCCTGCCGCCCGAGTTGGCGCAGGCGGTGGCCGCCGCGGGCGGTCCGGTGCTGCTGGTGGACGACCTCGTCGACTCGGGCTGGACGGTCACCGTCGCCGCACGCCTGCTGCGCCGGGCCGGGGCGAGCGCGGTGCTGCCCCTGGTGCTGGCCGTGCAGGCCTGATCCGCGCGGCCCGGGCGGCGGGCCGCGCACCCGGGCCGCACACCCGAACGGAGGCGGACCGTCCGTTCGGACGCACTCACTCGAATGGCCTAAAGGAGGGAGAGATCACATCGGCGGGGCGCCCGCGCGGCACCGGCGACGGGAGAGGGGCGATGACATTGCGGAACCCAGTTCACGGGCCGTTCACCCTGGCCCTCGCCGGGCTGCGGAGATGCCTGAGTACCGCTTGCGCCAGAGGGGAATATATCCGGCAGAACGTGGGCTTTCGGGCGGCGTTCATCATTTCATCGTTGCCGCTCCGCCCCCGATGCCACGAGAATTGGCGGGTACCCGAAACCCGGTCCGGTGGACCCTGCCTTCGGCGTACGCAGGTACCCGCGTGCCCGTGGGTCGGGAAGGAGGATCGTGATCAACGGTATCGGCCGAGGTCAGTCTCCCCTCGCCCGGAGTTCGGCGCCCAGACGGCTGCTGGACCTGGAGACCTGGACCGCCTCGGGGATCCCGTTGCTGCGCGATCCGCGCGACTTCGTCCTGGAGCTGCACCAGCGCCACCTGCCCCAGCCGGGCACGGTCGTGGTCGCCGTCCTCGACGCGGTGCACCACCTCAGCGCCTCGGCCTCGTTCACGCCCTGGCCGCACGACACGGACGGCTGGCAGCACCGGAACGCCCTGCTCGCGCACCTGCGCCAGATCACCCCGCACGACCTGCGCCAGCCCGTGCCGACCCGCACCGCGGTGCTGCTGCGCTGCCGCGAGGGCGCCCCGGGCTGGACCGAGCAGGACGGGGCCTGGATGTGGGCTTTGCGGGACGCGGCCGTCTTGCACGGACTGCGCTGCGGCTCCTACATCGGGCTGACCCCGGCCGGCTGGCAGATCCTCGGGGACGGGCGGCAGGGCCGCAATCCGCACGCGGGTTCGTGGGCGGACGGACCGATCCACACCGTGACGGAGCTGCCCCCGCGCACGGCCCTGGACGCTCCGGGCGGCCGGCGCGCGCTGCGCCAGACGTCCGAGCGGCCCTGGACGCCCGCCAGGGTCTCCGCGGTCCAACCGGCCCGCCGCACCGGGACCCGCTGAGCCCCGAGTCCTCCACGGGCTCCACGGGCTCCACGAGTTCCACGGGCTCCATGACCTTCACGGGCTTCCAAGCAGCCGCCATGGGCTCCCGGGACCCCGCCGTCCCCACGGCCTCCCAGGCCGGCTGCGGACGGCGGCCGGGTACGACGGCCCGCGGGCCCGGCACCGTACGGCACCGGGCCCGGGCGGGGCCGCTCGGCTCAGGCGCTGACCGGACGACCGGGCGCCGCTCCGGCGGCACCCTTGGCAGCCGGGCCGGCGTCGCCGCAGACCACGAGCAGCACGGACGCGTGGCCGAGCGCCGCGGCGTACGCCTCCGCGGCACGGGCGGCCGGTCCGCCGTTGGCGACCAGGACGACCACCTCGCGGCGGGCCGGGCGGGTCGGCACGGCGTCCGCGTAGAACACGTCCCCGCCCTCGGCGAGTTGCGCCCAGTAGCGCTCCTCGCCGAAGGAGAGTTCGTGCTGCTGCCACGGGTGCGCCTCGCCGACCGTCAGCACCAGGATCTCGCCCGGGCTGCGCCCGGCGTCGAGCAACTGGTCGACCACCTCGTCGGCGCGCTCCAGCGCCTCGGCCGGGGTGGCCGCGACCCGCCGGACCTCGATCTGGGGTGCGGTCGGGGCCGGACGGCGCGGTGCCGGGCCGGGCTTGGGCACCGGACGCGGCTGCGGACCGGGCCGGCCGGCGCTCGGCGGTGCCGGGCGCGGCGGCGCGGGGCGCGGGCCGGGCACCGGGGCGGGCGCGGCGACGGTGGTGGGTGCGGTGGCGGGCGCACTGCCGGTGGCAGGCGCGCGGAGGGCTTGTGCGTCCGACTCTCGGGGGAAGGGAACGCCGGGGCCCGGGAGGCTCTCGTGAATCTCCGGCTCCTCGGGGAAGACAGGCATACCCGGATATCTATCAAATGCCGGTCGAACGCGCACGGGCGCCCCACCCATTGGGCACCAAGACGTTGCCGGACCCACCCGGGGCAATTCCAGACGGACCGTCAGAAACCGAGCGTCAACTGTTCGTCGGCGGAGCCTTCGGCCGCCTCCAGACCCGGCCGGATCCGCTTCAGGTGGCGCCACTTCGGCAGTGCGTCCAAGTACGCCCAGGAGAGCCGGTGGTGTTCGGTGGGCCCGAACTCCTCCAGCGCCGCGCGGTGCACCGGGGACGGGTAGCCGGCGTTGTCGGCGAAGCCGTACGCGGAGTACTGCTCGCCGAGTTCGGCCATCATCCCGTCGCGGTGGACCTTCGCGAGGACGGAGGCGGCGGAGACGCAGATGCAGGACTGGTCACCCTTGATCACCGTGCGCACCCGCCAGGGGCCGCCGAGGTAGTCGTGCTTGCCGTCGAGGATCACCGCGTCGGGCTCGACCGGCAGCGCCTCCAGGGCGCGGACGGCGGCCAGGCGCAGGGCGGCGGTCATGCCGAGCTCGTCGCACTCCTGCGGCGAGGCGTGGCCGAGCGCGTACGCGGTGACCCAGTCGGCGAGGACCGGTGCGAGCGCGCGGCGGCGCAGCTCGGTGAGCAGCTTGGAGTCGGTGAGCCCCTCCGGCGGCCGGCGCAGTCCGGTGACGGCCGCGCCGACGGTGACCGGTCCGGCCCAGGCGCCGCGCCCGACCTCGTCCAGCCCGACGACGACCTTGGCGCCGGCCCGGCGGAGCGAGCGCTCGACGGAGTGCGTCGGCGGGACGATGGGCATCACAGGCTCCGTTCGGCTGGGCGGCCCGTTCAGCTGGGGCTGTTCCAGCCTAAGCCCGTCGCCGAGGTGCCCCGCGCCACGCCGGAGGGGCGACCGCGGAGCCACCGAGGGCGACCGACGGGCCACCGCGGAGTCACCGGGGAACCACGCGGAGTCACCGCGGGCCACCGACGCGCCTCAGGCCCCGATCATCGGCATCAGCACGTCGTCGACCAGGCGGACGGCGTAGTCGGGCGGGGTGTTCTCGCGCCCGCAGATCTTGACCTGGTAGAGCAGCATCGCCGGGGCGACGTCCGCGACCATCGGCGTGACGGCCCCGGGGCGGACCTCTCCGCGCTCCGCTCCGCGGCGGAGGATGTCGAGGATCGTCCCGGTGGTCGGCGCGACGACCCGCTGCACGATGAAGTCCTTGAACAGCTGTGCCTGTTCGTGGTCGAGCTCCCCCATCAACGCTTGCAGGGCGCTGCCCGCGCGCGAGTTCATCGCACCCGCGAACACCTCGATGAGCTGCAGGAGTTCACCGCGGGTGGACCCGAGGTCGGGAACGCCGTTCGGCCGTGGGAGAGTGGAGTCCAGGGCGTCCACGACGAGTTCGACCTTGGAGGCCCAGCGCCGGTAGAGCGCGGCCTTGCCGGTCCGCGCCGCAGCGGCGACGCCCTCCATCGTCAGCCGCGCGAACCCGCCGGAGGTGAGCTGGTCGAGCGTGGCCGCGAAGATCGCGTTCTCCAGTTCCTTCCCGCGGCGCCGCACCGGCCGGGTGAGGACCTCGGTGGCCACCCGCACCCGGCACAGCGCCGGCGGGCCGGACGCCGACCGCGCCGACGGCGCCGCCGCTCCCTCCGGGGCCGGGCCGGCCGACCGGTCCGTCACCTGGCGTCGCACCGAATGATCCATTGCCACCAACCTTAAGGAACGCTTGCGTTCACAAACTGGCCCAGGATATCGTCCAGATTAGTGAACGATCCCGTTCCTTCCTAGCCTGCAGCACGGCGCAGGTTCTCCGCCGGGCCCACGGTCCGCAGCACATCACGCACATAGCCAGCCAGGGGGCACTTTCGTGGCTATCTCCGACACTCTCAGCAAGAACTCACCACCGCGCGGCGGCCCGAGCCGGGGCAAGGGCATCACCCTGGCGGTCATCGCGGCGACACAGCTCATGGTGGTGCTCGACGCGACCATCGTGAACATCGCGCTGCCGGGCATCAAGGACGCGCTCAACTTCTCGACCACCGACCTGTCATGGGTCATCAACGCCTACACGCTGACCTTCGGCGGGCTGCTCCTGCTCGGCGGTCGCGCGGGTGACATCCTCGGCCGCCGCCGGGTGTTCATCTTCGGCACCCTGCTGTTCGGCCTGGCCTCGCTGCTGGGCGGGTTCGCCCAGGACAGCACCCTGCTGCTGGCCGCCCGCGCGCTCCAGGGCATCGGCGGCGCGATCTGTTCACCGACGGCGTTCGCGCTGATCGCCACCAACTTCGAGGAAGGGCCCGAACGCAACAAGGCGTTCGGCGTGTTCTCGGCGGTGGCGGGATCGGGCGCAGCGATCGGCCTGCTGGCCGGCGGTCTGCTCACCGAGTACCTGGACTGGCGCTGGGTCTTCTTCGTCAACGTGCCGATCGCGGTGCTGATCGCGATCGCCGCGCCGCGCTACATCGCCGAGTCCGAGCGCACCGACGGCCGCTTCGACCTGCCCGGCGCGTTCACCTCGACGCTGGGCCTGGTCGGCCTCGTCTACGGGTTCATCCGCGCGGCCAACCCGGACTACGGCTGGACGGACGGGCTCACGATCGGCTCCTTCGCGGCCGGCGTGATCCTGCTCGCCGCGTTCGTCGTGATCGAGCGGCGGACGGCCCAGCCGATCACCCCGCTGCACCTGTTCGCCAACCGCAACCGCACCGGCGGCCTGGTGATGATGCTCTGCCTGGCCGCGGCCATGTTCGGCATCTTCTTCTACGTCGTGCTCTTCGTGCAGGGCCCGCTCGGCTACAGCCCGCTGAAGGCCGGCGTGTCGTTCCTGCCGATCAGCGTGGCGATCATCATCGCCGCGCAGGTCGCGTCCACCCTCCAGGCCAAGTACGGCCCGAAGCCGTTCATGGCCGGCGGCGCGCTGCTGGTCACCATCGGCCTGACCTGGCTGACCCAGATGGACAAGGACAGCGGCTACCTCGACGGGGTGCTCGGCCCCACGGTGGTGTTCGGCTTCGGCATGGGCCTGATCTTCGTCCCGGTCATGCTGCTCGCCGTCGCCGGCGTCCCCGGCGAGGAGAGCGGCGCCGCGTCCGGCCTGCTCAACTCGATGCAGCAGATCGGCGGCTCGCTCGGCCTGTCGATCCTGACCACGGTCTTCGCCCACTACGCCACGGCCGAGGCCAAGCTGCAGCTGCCGAAGTTCATGGAGACGGCCACGCCGGAGCAGCTGGGCTACCTCAAGGAGCACCACGACTTCCCCGCGGGCACCGACGCGGCCAACTCCGTCCTCATCCAGGGCACTTCGCACGGCTTCATCGTGGGTGCCGCCCTCGCGGCGGTCGCGCTGCTGGTCGCGGTCTTCGCGATCAAGGCCAAGGCGAGCGACCTGCCGTCGGAGACCTCCGGCGTCGCGATGCACTGAGGCCCCGGGCCTCGACCTCAGAACGGCTGACGGGCCGGCCGGGAGCACCACGCTCCCGGCC
>NZ_JBHYWI010000048.1:0-68025 GCF_042751525.1 Kitasatospora sp. NPDC059408 | reverse complement strand
GGCGCGAAGCCCGTGGCCGCCGGATGGTGCGGGGTTGGTCAGGAGTGGATGGAGCTGCCGCAGTCGAAGCCCTGCAGCGGCAGGAAGCCGTAGCTCTGCAGGACGGTCGCACCGGCGCTGCTGCAGATGAAGCCGCCGTTGCCGAAGATGTTCTGCAGCGCGGTGGCGTGCGCGTCCGAGCCGGTCCACTCGGCGTCACGGATGACGTTGTAGACCACGCGCGCGTAGGAGGAGGCGGCGAAGGCGTCGCTGATCTTCTGGTTCGGGACGTCGACCGGCGCGGTGCCGTCGACCGAACGGATAGTCAGCGGGCCCTGGACGTCGGCGCCGCTGCCCTGGTTGAAGTAGACCTGGCCGATGTAGTGGGCCACGGAGTAGGGGACCACGGCGTCGAGGTCGGCGAGGGCCGGGTCGCTGCCCTGGTTCTCCTGGGTGCCCTGGATGACGCAGCTGCCCGGGGTGACCGAGGTGCCGCTGCCGATCGCCTTCAGGAAGAAGGCCCGGGTGCCGGAGTCCTTCTGCGGCAGGAACGGCTTGATGGTCGCGTTGGTCAGCGTGGGGTCGATCTGGGTCCAGTTGGTGACGTTGCAGGTGTAGATGTCCTTGAGGTTCTGCGTGGTCAGGTTCGCCGGGGCGTGGCCGTTGTTCGGGGCCGCCCAGGCCACCGCGTCCTTGGCCATCGCGACGAAGTCGTCGGTGGCCGGGTCGCCGGTCGAGCCGCTGACCGGGCCGCGCGAGGAGCGGGCGAAGTCGAGGGTCGTGCTGGTGTTGGCGTTCAGCGCGTTGATGCCGGCGCCGGAGCCGTTCGGGCGGGTGATCGTGCCGGCACCGGTCTTGGGGGTGATCGGCGAGGAGCCGATCGCGTCCCAGCTGTACAGCCGCGGCGCGTTCGGGTCCGTCAGCGTCGCGTTGTAGGCGGTGGAGAGCTGGTTCAGCACGGCCTGGGTGGTGTCCGAGCCGGCACCCACGATGTCCTGGGCGGCCGGGGTGACACCGGCGGCCGGGTCGGCCACCGCGGTGCCGCTGAAGACGGTGGCGACCGAGGTCGCCAGGGCGGCGGCGGTGAGCAGCTTGGCAGCGGTCTTACGCATGTTCCTCTTCCTCCGGTGGGAGAGACGTCCATCGCGTGAATCCCGCACTCCCGGGGGGAGTTCGGGGCCGGTGGCCGCCTCCGCTGCGGCCCGTCCGGCAGTGCAGATCCTGTCCGCCGGGGCGGTTGCGCCGGAAGGGTGGTCGAGACCGGCCCCGGAATGTCGATTCGTCGGTTCGGCGAGGTTTAGCGACTGGTCAGCCGGTCCGCAACAGTGCGGAAACAAGCAGCTCAGCGGGCCTGGACGTTCTTCTCCAGGTGGCGGCTCGGGGGGTTGCCGGATACCTGCCCTTCACCGGAACAGCACGGACGGACGGCGCGCTACAGCGACCAGATGCCGTCCGGCCCCGACCGCCGCACCTCCTGCCCCAGCCGGTGGAGCCCGGCCAGGAACCCGTCGATCCCCGCCTGGCACTGGTCGCGCCGCAGGTACCCGCGCGCGCTGCGCGCCACCGGAACGGAATCGGCCGCCCCCGGCCGGGTGGTGCGCACCGGCAGGTAGGCGGCCCAGACCCACTGGCGCCCCTCGGACTGTCCGACCGAGCACCGCAGCACCGCTCTCTCGATCAGCAGTTCTCTTACGGCGTCGGCGAGTTCGTCCTCGTTGCGGTACGTCCGGACGCCCACGCCGAGCGGCCGCCCGTTGGCCGCGCGCAGCGCCCAGCCGACGCAGCGGTCGGCCGCCGGCACGACGAGCAGCCGGGGACCGCGCCGCTCAGCGGCCATCGGTGCGTCTCAGTGACGCGGTCCGCCCGGGCAGTTCACGCCCCGGCAGTTCCCCTCTGGGCGGCTCACGCCCGGGCAACTCACGCGCCGACAACTCACGCCCGGGCAACTCGCGCGCCGGCTGCTTGGCGAGCAGCACGACGAAGCGGCGGAACGCGTTCTGGCAGGTGGCGTACCGCTCGTAGGCCCGGCTGGAGCGCACCTCGGGGAGGCTGCGGGAGCCGGGGACGACCCAGATCCATCCGATGCCGTCCCGGACGTGGGTGATGCGCGCGGTGAGTTCGGCGGCGCCGGCGCGCAGCCCGTCGAAGCCGCGCTCGGCCTCGCCGACCGTCTCGAACGCCGCCGGGGTGATGGCGACCACCCGCCCGTTCGGCGCCTTGAGCTGCCAGCGGTAGCGCCCGTCCGGCGCCCGCTCGGTGCGGAACCCCCCTCGGCTCGCTGGTCCTGCTGCGGCGTGACCACGGCCCGACGCGTCCACTGCTCCCCCCGTCCGGTTCCCCTCCGAGACGGAGCAAAGCTATGTGTGCACACGGACACGCCGGAAGGGGCGGACGCCGACAACTTACGCCGTTGGTCCGGAAGTTCTCCCTTGTTCAGCTTTCACCAATCCACCACCGGGCCTCCCCCCGTCGTCCCCGAACCGTTCGTGTTCCCGGCCCGCTTCGGCGCTCAGAGCCGGGACGTCCAGCAGACCCTCGTGCCCTTCCCGTACGGGCCGCCCTCGTGCCACGCGTCGCCACCGAGGGCCTCGGCGCGGCGGGTGAGGTTGAGCAGGCCGCTGCGCCGGCCGCCCGCGGGGATGCCGACGCCGTCGTCGGTGACGGTGAGCAGCACGCCGGGCCGGCCGCCGCGGTCCAGCGACTCCGGGTCGCCGCCGACCGGGTGCCCGGCGTCGTCGAGGTGGACGGTGGCGTCGATCTCCACCCCGACCCGGGAGGCCCGGGCGTGGCGGGCCGTGTTGGAGAGCATCTCCCGCAGTGCGGCCAGCAGTTGACGCCCGGTCTTGTCGCCGACGAGGCTCTCCACCGGCCCGACGAAGCTCACCGCGGGCTTGAAGCCGAGCGCCGCTGCGGCCTGGCTGGCCTCGCGCAGGACCCGGGTGCGCAGGGTGTCGGGGACGTCGCCGTGGTTGTCGTGCTGGAGCGCGTAGATGGTGGTGCGGACCTCCTGGATGGTGGCGTCGAGTTCGTCGACGGCCTTGCCGATGCCCACCTTCACCTCGGGCACGACGGAGCGGCGGGCCGCGCTCTCCAGGATCATCCCGGTGGCGAACAGCCGCTGGATCACGAGGTCGTGGAGGTCGCGGGCGATCCGGTCGCGGTCCTGGAAGACGGCGAGGCGCTGCTGGTCGCGCTGGCCCTCGGCGAGCCGCAGGGCGAGCGCGGCCTGCGAGGCGAAGGTCTCGGCGAGCTGCTTCTCGCTGTCGGTGAAGGGCAGCGCGCCGCGCGCGCGCCAGACGCAGAGCCCGCCGAGGACCCGGCCGGCGGCGACCATCGGGACGGCCATGGACGGGCCGAAGCTGCGGGCGAGCCGGATGACCACGGTCGGGTCGCTCGACATGTCGTCGAGGTACACGCTCTCGCCGGCGAGCAGCCGGGTGGCGAAGCTGTCCTTGGGCAGCAGCTCGCCGCGGACGAACTCGGCCGCCTCGCCGGACGCGTGGGCGACGCGCATCTGGGAGACGTCCTCGCCGTCGGCGGCGGTCGGCAGCAGGATCATGCCGAGCGAGGCGTCCGCCAGCTCCCGCACCTGCTCGGCGGCGACGGTCAGCGCGACCTCGGCCTCGTCGGTGGAGAGCAGCGCCGTGGTGACGGCGGCGGCGCCGGCGATCCAGCGCTCGCGGCGCCGGCCCTCCTCGTACAGGCGGGAGTTCTCGATGGCGACGCCGGCCGCGGCGGCGAGCGCGTTCACCACCTGCTCGTCCTCGGGGGTGAAGGCGCCGCCGCCCTTCTTCTCCGTCAGGTAGAGGTTGCCGAACACCTCGTCGCGGACCCGGATCGGCTCGCCGAGGAAGGTCTTCATCTGCGGGTGGTGCGGCGGGAACCCGGAGGAGCGCGGGTCGCTGCCGAGGTCGGCCAGGCGCAGCGGTTCGGGGCGGTCGATGAGCGCGCCGAGGATGCCGCGCCCGGCGGGCAGTTCGCCGATCTCGGCGGCGGTCGCGTCGTCGATGCCGACGTGGATGAAGTCGGCCAGGCCGTGCCCGCCGGGGGCGATCACGCCGAGGGCCGCGTACCGGGCGTCGACGAGTTCGGCGGCGCCGGTGGCGATGCGGTGCAGGGTGGCGTGCAGGTCGAGTCCGGCGCCGATGGAGACGACGGCCTCCAGCAGCCGCTGCATCCGGTCGGTGACGGCGGCGGCCGACTGGAGGCGTTCCGCGACCTCGGTGACCAGGGTGTCCAGGCCGAGCGAGGCGATCTCGGGCACCCGGTGGGGGGTGGGCTCCGGGGCGGCGGCGGGGAGGTCTGGCGTGGGGTCCATGAAGATGAGCCTAGTTTGTACGGTTTTCATCCGAAGGACGGCGCGACGGAGCGGCTACCGGGCCACCAGCGGGCCGGCCGCCTCCAGCAGGCCGTCCGCCTCCCGCTCCCGCCGCCACATCGCGTGCAGCCGCCCGTCGCCGTCCGCGAGCAGCTCCGACCAGCGGCCCCGCTCGGCCACCCGGCCGCCGTCCAGCACCAGCACCTCGTCCACGGTGTCGTCGTCCAGCCCGGCCAGCCGGTGGGTGATCAGGACGGTGGTGCGGCCGGCGGTGGCGGCGAGCAGGTCGGCGGTGAGCGCGTCGGCGGTGGGCAGGTCGAGGTGTTCGGCGGGCTCGTCGAGGACGAGCACCGGGAAGTCGGCGAGCAGGGCCCGGGCGAGCGCGAGGCGCCGGCGCTGGCCGCCGGAGAGGCGGGCGCCGTGCTCACCGACCATGGTGTCGAGGCCGTCCGGCAGGCCGTCCGTCCAGTCGAGCAGCCGGGCGCCGGCCAGGGCGGCGCGCAGTTCGTCCTCGTCGGCGCCCGGCCGGGCGAGGCGCAGGTTCTCCCGGAGCGAGCTGTCGAAGACGTGGGCGTCCTGCGCGCAGAGGCCGATCACCCGGCGGACGTCGTCGCCCGGGAGCGCGCGGCTGTCCACAGCCTGTGGACAGCCGGCGGCGAAGGTGACGCCGCCCGCAGCCGGCTCCAGGAAACGCAGCAGCGCCTGGGCGAGCGTGGTCTTGCCGGAGCCGGACGGGCCGACGACGGCGATCCGGCGCCCGGGCGCGAGGTCGAGGTCCACCCCGGACAGGGCGTCCTCGGCCCGTCCGGGGTAGCGGACCGCCAGGCCGCGCACGGCGATCGGCAGCGGCTGCGCGGGCAGCGCCGCCGCCTCGACCGGATCGGCGACCGCGGGCTCCGCGTCCAGCACTTCGTCCAGCCGGGCCCGCGCGGCGCGGCTGCGCTGGCGGGCCTGGACGGCGAGCGGCATCCCCGTGACGGCCTCGAACGCGGCGAGCGGGGTGAGCACGACGACGGCCAGGCAGACCGGCGCCAGCGCCCCGGCGTGCACGCCGCGCAGGCCGACGGCCGCGGCGGCGGTCACCGTCAGTCCGGCGAGCAGCGTGATCAGCCCGGTGCCGAGCGCGGTGGTGGCGGCCGAGCGGGCGGCCAGCCCGGTCAGCGCCGCGTCGGCGCTGCGGACGGCGGCGAGCCGGCCGGGCAGCGCACCGGCGACGGTGAGTTCGGCGGTGCCGGAGAAGGCGTCGACGACGGCGGTGGTGAGCCGTCCCCGCGCCGGGGCCTGCCGCCGCTCGGCACCGGCCGACCAGCGGGCGGCCAGCGCGGGCACCACGGCGCCCGCGAGCAGCAGCCCGACGCCGAGGACGACACCGGCGGCGGGCAGGAAGGCGCCCATCGCGACGGCCGCGGCGAGCGACACGACGCCGGCGACGGCGGCCGGCAGCCGCCAGCGCAGGTAGTGGTCCTGGATCGCGTCGACGTCGGCGACCAGCCGGGACAGCAGGTCGCCGCGCCGGAACGCGGGCAGTGCGGCCGGGGCGAGCGCGGTGAGCCGCCGGTAGACGGCGGCGCGCAGCGTGCCGAGGGTGCGCAGCACGGCGTCGTGCGAGACGAGCCGTTCGGCGTACCGGAAGACGCTGCGGCCGATGCCGAACGCGCGGACGGAGGTGACGGCCATCATCAGGTAGAGCACCGGCGGCATCTCGGAGGCGTACGAGATGAGGTAGCCCGACGTGGCCATGAGGGCGACGGCGCAGCCGAGGGCGAGCGCGCCGAGCAGGATCGACAGCGCGAGCCGGGGCGCGGCGGTGCCGGCCGGGGTCTCGTCCTCGACGGCGGTCGCGGCCACCGGGCGTCCGCTGTGGGGCAGGAGCTCGACCGCGGCGGCGGCCGGAGCGGCGGCGCCCGCCAGCCGCACCCGCTCGTCCGCGACGGCCAGCAGCGCCGGCCGGTGGGCGACCACCAGGACCGTGCGCGCCGGGTCCTCGGCGAGCGCCCGGACGGCCGCCACGACGGCCGCCTCGGAGGCGCCGTCCAGGTTGGCGGTCGGCTCGTCGAGCAGCACCAGCGGGCGGTCGTCGGCGAGCAGCACGCGGGCGAGCGCGATCCGCTGCCGCTGCCCGGCGGAGAGCCCGGCACCGTCCTCGCCGAGGACGGCGTCCAGGTCCGTCACGAAGTCCAGCGCGTGGGCGGAGCGCAGCGCCGTCCACAGCTCGTCGTCGCTCGCCTGCGGCCGGTGCAGGCGCAGGTTCTCGGCGACCGTCCCGGCGAACAGGTGCGGGTGCTGCGGCACCCAGGCGATCTGCCGCCGCCAGGTGGCCGGGTCGAGCTCGGCCAGGTCGTACGCGCGGCCGTCGGCGGCGGTGATCCGGACGGCGCCGGCGTCCGGCGCGGTCAGGCCGAGCAGGACGGACACCAGGGTGGACTTGCCGGCCCCGCTCGGTCCGGTCAGGGCGACGGTGGCGCCCGGACGCAGCGTCAGCCCGGCGCCGTCCAGCGCGGGCTCCGTCCGCCCGGGGTGCCGCACGACCAGGCCGTCCGCCGTCACGGTCGCGCCGGCGAGCGCGGGGGCCGGGACGACCCCGGCGGCGGGCAGCGGCGTCTCCAGCACCTCGAAGATCTCGTCCGCCGCCGTCAGCCCCTCCACGCTGGAGTGGTAGAGCGCGCCGACCTGGCGGATCGGGAAGTACACCTCGGGGGCGAGGATGAGGACCAGCAGCCCGGTCTCCAGGTCGAGCGTGCCGTCCACCAGCCGGAACCCGACGGACACCGCGACCAGCGCGACCGACAGCGTGGAGAGCAGCTCCAGCGCGAACGAGGAGATGAACGCGATCCGCAGGGTGCGCAGGGTCGCCCGGCGGTAGTCGGCGGTGATGCGGGCGATCGTGGCGGCCTGTGCCCGCGCCCGGTTGAACACCTTGAGGGTGGGCAGGCCGGCCACCACGTCGAGGAAGTGGTGCGAGAGCCGGGCCAGGGTCTGCCACTGCCGGTCCATCCGGGACTGGGTGGCCATCCCGATCAGCACCATGAACAGCGGGATCAGCGGCAGCGTCCCGGCGATGATCGCGGCCGAGGTGAGGTCGGCCCCCGCGATCCGCAGCAGCACGATCGCCGGCACGGCCACCGCGAGCGCCAACTGCGGGAGGTAGCGCGCGAAGTAGTCGTCGAGGGCGTCGACGCCGCGGGTCGCGAGGGTGGTGAGCTCGCCGGTGCGCCGGCCCGCCAGGTAGGCCGGGCCGAGCGCGGTGGCGTGGTCGAGCAGCCGGCGCCGCAGGGTGGACTTCACCCGGGCGACGGACCGGTGCGCGGTGAGCTCGGTGAGCCAGCCGACCAGCCCCCGCCCGACGGCGGTCAGCGCGAGCAGCACCAGCGGGGTGGTGAGCTCGCCGGGCGCCGCCCCGTGCCGGAAGCCGCGCACGACGATCTCGGCGATCAGGCTCGCCTGCGCGACCACCAGGACGGCGCCCGCCGCGCCGAGGAGCACGGATCCGGCGAGGAAGGCCCGGGTGGTGCTGGCGTGCCCGAGCAGTCGCGGGTCGACCGGCTTCATGTCAGTGCCCGGCCGGGATGTGCTGGACGCCGATGCGCTTGCGGAACACCCAGTACGTCCAGCCCTGGTAGAGCAGCACGAGCGGGGTGAACACGGCCGCGACGATCGTCATCAGCTTCAGCGTGTACGGCGAGGACGCGGCGTTGGTGACGGTCAGGCTCCACTCGGGGTGCAGCGTCGACGGCATGACGTTCGGGAAGAGCGCCAGGAACAGCATCGCCACCGCCGCCACGATCGTCGCCCCCGAGAGGATGAACGCCCAGCCCTCGCGGCCGCGTTGGTTGGCGACCAGGGCGCCGGCCAGGGCCGCCACGGCGACCACCAGGGCCACCAGGCTCCGGCCGTTGCCGCTGTCGGCCTGGGTCCAGGACAGGAAGGCGAGGGCCAGCACCGCCGTCACCGTCCCGGCCAGGAGCGCGGCCCGGCGCGCCCGCAGCCGGATCTCGCCGACCGTCTTCAGCGCGGCGAACACCGCGCCGTGGAAGGTGAAGAGGCCGAGCGTCACCAGGCCGCCGAGCAGCGCGTACGGGTTGAGGAGGTCCCAGAGGGTGCCGACGTAGTTCTTCTGCGCGTCGATGTCCACGCCGCGCACGATGTTGGCGAAGGCCACGCCCCACAGGAAGGCCGGGATCAGCGAGGTCCAGAAGATGGCCTCCTCCCAGTTCCGCTGCCAGCGCTCGCCGTCGCGCTTGGCCCGGTACTCGAAGGCCACGCCGCGCACGATCAGGCAGACCAGGATGGCCAGCAGCGGGATGTAGAAGCCGCTGAACAGCGTCGCGTACCAGTCGGGGAAGGCCGCGAAGGTCGCGCCGCCTGCGGTCAGCAGCCAGACCTCGTTGCCGTCCCACACCGGGCCGATCGTGTTGATCAGCACCCGCCGCTCGGCGGTGGTCCTGGCCAGCGGCTTGGTGAGCACGCCGATCCCGAAGTCGAAGCCCTCCAGGAAGAAGTAGCCGATCCACAGGACGGCGATCAGGACGAACCAGACGTCGTGGAGTTGCATGTCAGATCCCCTGTGGTGCTCAGTAGGCGAACGCGAGCGGCTTGTCGGCGTCCTCGTCCGCGGACGGTCCGCGCAGGGACGGGTCCACGGTCGGCGGCTGCTCGGACACCACCGGACCGGCCTTGGCGTACTTGACCAGCAGCCGGACCTCGATGACGGCGAGGATCGCGTACAGCGTGGTGAAGGTGACCAGGGCCCCGATCTGGGTGCCGACGCCGACGTTGGGGGAGACCGCACTGGCCGTGGTCATCAGGCCGAACACGGCCCAGGGCTGGCGGCCCATCTCGGTGAAGATCCAGCCGAAACTGTTGGCGATCAGCGGGAAGCCCATGGTCAGGATGCCGATCCGCCAGCTCCACTTGGTCAGCAGCGGGCCCAGTTCGCGCTTCGGGGTGAGCATCAGCCGCGGCACCTCGGTGTCGCCGGTGCGGAACTCGGGGTGCAGGAAGAGCTTGCGCCGGGTGGTCCAGAGTCCGACCAGACCGGCCGCGAAGGAGGTCATCCCGAAGCCGATCATGAGGCGGAAGCCCCAGAAGGTCATGAAGATGCTCGGGATGTAGTCCTTCGGATCGCCGCCGTACTTGGCGGCCTCGGCGGCCGCGGTGTCGTTGATGCCGGGGACGGAGGAGCTGAAGTCGCTGTGCGCGAGGAAGGAGAGTATCCCCGGGATCTCCAGCTCGACCGAGTTGTGGCCCTTGCTGACGTCACCGATCGCGAAGACCGAGAACGGCGCCGGCGACTGGGTGTCCCACAGCGCCTCGGCGGCGGCCATCTTCATCGGCTGCTGCTCGAACATCACCTTGCCCAGCGAGTCGCCGCTGATCGCGGTGCCCAGGCCGAAGACGACGGCCAGCACCAGGCCGAGCCGCAGCGACGTGCGCATCACGGCGGTCTTCTTGGGGTCGGCGGTCTCCGCCCCTCCACTCTTCTCAAACAGCCGCTTGGCCTTCCAGAGGTGGAAGGAGGCGATGCCGACCATGAAGGCCGCGCCGGTGAGGAAGGCGGCGGTCAGGGTGTGCGCGACGACGGTGAGGGTGGTGTTCTGGAACAGCACCTCGGTGATGTCGGTGAGCTGCGCCTTGCCGGTGACCGGGTCGATCGCGTAGCCGACCGGGTGCTGCATCCAGGAGTTGGCGGCGAGGATGAAGTAGGCGGAGAGCACGGTGCCGAGGGCGACCATCCACATGCACGCGCAGTGGATCTTCTTCGGCAGCTTGTCCCAGCCGAAGATCCACAGGCCGATGAACGTGGACTCGAAGAAGAAGGCGATCAGCGCCTCCATCGCGAGCGGGGCCCCGAAGACGTCGCCCACGAACCGGGAGTAGTCCGACCAGTTCATCCCGAACTGGAACTCCTGGACGATGCCGGTGACCACGCCCATCGCGATGTTGATCAGGAAGAGCTTCCCCCAGAACTTCGTGGCGTGGAAGTACTTCTCCTTGTTCGTCCGCACCCAGGCGGTCTCCAGTCCGGCCACGACGGCGGCCAGGCTGATGGTGAGCGGGACGAAGAGGAAGTGGTAGACGGTGGTGATGCCGAATTGCCATCTGGCGATGGTTTCGTGAGCGATTGCCAGTTCCACGTCGCCCTCTCTCCAACCTGCCCTTTCGGGCACATTTCGGACAAACTTCTTCTTTAGTCGTAGACCGCTGCCTAACCACGCAAGCTTGTCCGCTTGTGAACGTGAACACGTTCACAAGGGCCAGTATCCATCATCCTTACGGGGGGTCCTCACGCGGGGTTGGGTTTGACCAGGGCGAAGGCCTGCAAGGCGGTGCGCACAGTCTGCGGAGCCCCGCGCGGCAGCGACAACGAACGCCCGGGCGGATCCGGTGATCGTCTTGGACGCCCCGGCACTTGACACGGCCGCCCCACCGGCCCCGGGGCGGACAGCGTGAAAGGGCGCCCCGGAACTCCGGGGCGCCCTGCATCCCGACGCTACGGACGGCCGAGCAGCCAGGTGCCGGGGGTGGAGGGGGCGCGGGCCGTGAAGAAGGCGGTGAAGCCGCGCAGGAACTCGTCCAGGGTGATCCGGCCGTCCCCGTCGGTGTCCAGCTGGCGGAAGCCGTGGGAGAGTTCGGCCGGGTGGACGCGCGGGCCGCCGAAGACGGCGCGGTACTCGTCGGCGTCCAGGTGACCGTTTCCGTCGGTGTCGGCGGCGGTGAAGACGGCGCGCAGCGCGGGCAGCAGGCCGGCCTCCAGGTAGGCCGGGTCGCGGTCGCAGCCGGCGATGGTGGCGGCGACGAACTCCTCCCGGCTCACCTCGCCGTCGCCGTCGGCGTCCATGGTCTCGCGCAGCTGCTCCCACCAGCCCTCGAAAGCCGTGTGGACGGCGGCCTCGCCGGCGTCGTCGAGCTCCAGCTGCCAGCACACGTTGTGGGCCATCGCCCGCAGGTCGTGCACCGTGAGCCGGCCGTCGCCGGTCTGGTCGAGCACCTCGCGGAAGAACCGGTCCAGCCGGGGCCGGCGGGTGTCCCGCCGCGTCGGGCGCCGGCTTGACGGCGGGCGCTGCTCCGGCGAGCGGTAGCGCAGGCGGTCCGGCAGCCGGCGCAGGACGCCCCCGGCGCCGTGGTGCAGCAGCCGGGACAGCAGGGCGGCACGGCGGGTGCGGACCAGGCCGAAGCGCTCCCGGACGACGGGCGGCAGGTCGGCGATCGTCAGCGCCGTCACCACCCGGGCCACCACCGCCCGCACGGCACGCCAGCCCGCGTCCCCGAGGAACCGGAGCCGGCGCGGCCGGGGCGCCTCGCGCAGGATGTCGAACAGCAGGTAGCGCGCCGACTCGGTGAACTCCAGCCGTTCTCTGGCGACTTCGACGAAGTAGCCGGGCAAGTCGGCTGCCGACTGCGGGAGTTCATCAGCCGGAAGCCCGAAGGCGGCAACGACTTCGGCGAACTCGCGGTACGCCTGGTCGAGTTCGCCACGGTCGTACGGATCTCCGCCCAACTCCCGCATGGTGACGACCGATTCGAAGAGCGTCAGCAGCACCCACGCCCTGGTCGCCGCGTCCTTCGCGTCGTACGCACGCCCGTCCGCGTCCGTCCCGCGGATCCGCTTGTGCGCCCGCTCCAGCCGCGCGACCTCGCGCCGGAGCGCGTCGGCGTCCTGGTAGAACAGCCGCCGCCCGCTCCCCAGCGTGTGCTCCACCCGCCGCCACGGATGCGCGTGGTACGTCGAGTGCTCGTCCATCCCCGCCCCGACCACCGGATGCGCCGCCTGCAACACCAGCAGCCGCCACGCGACCAGCCCCACCCGCCACTCGGCCAAGTCCCGCCGGAACGACACCCCCGCCTCAGCCACGCCGCTCCCCGGTGATCTCCGGCCCGATGACGAACCCCTTGGCCGGGCCCTCCTCGATCACGGCTTCCTTGCCGTACGGGACCCGCGCGGAACGGTTGTAGGCCCGGCGCTCGACATCCGGGTCGGTGAGGATCGTCACCGCGCCGCCGTGGTCGTCATCGTCGATGATCTCGGCCCTGACGTACTCCGGGACTCGGAAGCGTTTCCAGACGTCCCAGAGCCGTTCTTCGGGGCTCATCACGCTTTCCTCGACCTCGGGGTTCATGGTCCGAACCGTGGCACGGATCCTGCCCGCCGATCGGGTGATCGGGTCGTATTCACCCGATCGGGGTCAGGAGGCCGTGGTCGTCGGGAGTTCGACGCGGAAGGTGGCGCCGGCGCCCGGGGAGGTTTCGAGGGTCAGGGTGCCGCCGTGCGCGTGGGTGAGGGCGGTGGCGATGGCGAGGCCGAGGCCGGCGCCGCCGCCGTCGTGGCGGCTGCGGGAGGCGTCGACGCGGTAGAAGCGCTCGAAGACCTGGAGGGCCTGGTCCTCGGTCAGGCCCGGGCCGGCGTCGGCGACCTCCAGGAGGCAGACCCCGCCCGGGCCGCCGCCGACGCCTATCCGGACGGGGGTGCCGGGCGGCGTGTGCTTGACGGCGTTGCCGACCAGGTTGGTGACGACCTGGCGCAGCCGCGCCTCGTCGCCGAGGACGGGGGCCGCGCCGGGGGCACCCGTCCCGGCCGGGCCGGTGAGGGCGACCGGGCGGGTCGGGTCGAGGGCGGTGAGGTCGTGCAGGGCGTCGGCGGCGAGGGTGCGCAGGTCCATCGGGGCGAGGTCGAGCGGGCGTTCCTCGTCGAGCCTGGCGAGCACCAGGAGGTCCTCGACGAGGGCGCCCATGCGCACGGCCTCGCTCTCGATCCGGGTCATGGTGCGCCGCACGTCCTCCTCGGTGGGCAGCGCGCCCATCCGGTACAGCTCGGTGAAGCCGCGGATGCCGGCCAGCGGGGTGCGCAGTTCGTGCGAGGCGTCGGCGATGAACCGCCGCATGCGGGCCTCGGATTCGGCGCGCGCGGCGAACGCGGCCTCGATCTGGGTGAGCATCCCGTTGAGCGCGATGGACAGCCGCCCGACCTCGGTGCGGCGGGAGGGTCCGGGCATGCGGTGGGAGAGCTCGCCGGCCGCGATCCTGGCCGCGCCGGCCTCGATGCGCCGCAACGGGCGCAGCCCGGTGCGGACGGCGAAGAAGCCGAGGGCGGCGATGATGACGAACACGGCGCCGCCGATGGCGAGGAAGGAGGTGCGGAGCTTGCCGATGGTCGCGTCGATGTCCTCGCGGGAGACGGCCACCATCAGGTAGGTCGGGGTGACGAGCGGCGACGCGTAGGGGCTGGCGACCGTCCCGGCGCCGGGCGTCTTGGCCGGCTGGAGCGGCAGGACGAGCACCCGCCAGCTGCGGTGGCCGCGCTGGTCGGGCAGGTCGAAGGGCACGTCGGGGGCGGTGGCGGCCGGGTCGAGGCCGGCCAGCTGGGGCGCCGGGTCGCTGTCGGAGACGGGCTGGCGCATGACGCCCTGCACCTTGCCGTCGGAGGTGAGGTACTGCACCAGGTACTGGCTGGGCAGGCCCTGCCCGCGCCGCCCGTTGACGGGCAACCGCCCCCCGGCGTCGGGCGGGCTGAGCTTGCCCGGCGACCGGTGGGACATCGGCAGCCCGAAGCGCTGGAGCTGCTGGTCGAGCTGCTCGACCAGTTGCACCCGGACGGTGCCGAGCACGATGGTGTCGCTGACCACGAGACCGGTGGTGACGAGGGCGAGCACGAGCACGAGCAGCCGGGCACGCAGCGAGAGCCGGGAGGTGAAGCGGGGCAGCACGGGACGGATCGGCACGGTCGGGCGGGTCCGGTCAGCCCTGCGGGGGCCGGCGCAGGGCGTAGCCGATGCCGCGCACGGTGTGGATCAGCTTGGGGCCGTGGGCGGGGCCGGAGTCGAGCTTGCGGCGCAGGTATGAGATGTAGGACTCGACGATGGAGAGGTCGCCGCCGAAGTCGTAGGCCCACACGTGGTCGAGGATCTGGGCCTTGGAGACGACCCGGCCGACGTTGGCCATCAGGTAGTGCAGCAGCTTGAACTCGGTCGGGGAGAGCGAGACCGGGATGCCGCCGCGGGTGACCTCGTGGGCGACGGGGTCGAGGCTGAGGTCGGCGACGATCAGCCGGCCGTCCTCGGCGGGGCCGCCGGCCCGGCGCAGGATGGCGCGGATCCGGGCGATCAGCTCTTCGAGGCTGAACGGCTTGGTGACGTAGTCGTCGGCGCCCGCGGCGAGGCCCTGGACCTTGTCGCCGACGCCGTCCTTGGCGGTGAGGAAGAGCACCGGGAGGTGGTCGCCGGGGTGGCCGTGGGCGGGCCCGGCGATCTGGCCGCGGCTGGTCTGCTCGCGCAGCTTCTCGACGACGGTGAAGCCGTCGAGGTCGGGGAGCATGACGTCGAGGACGACGAGGTCGGGACGCTCGTGGGCGATCAGCCGCAGGGCCTCGGTGCCGGTCGCGGCGGAGGCGACCCGGAAACCGGAGAACCGCAGGGAGGCGGAGAGCAGTTCGCGGATGTTGGGCTCGTCGTCGACGACGAGGAGGAAGGCCTCACCCGGCCCGCCGGCCACGGCGGAGCCGCCTGGCGTGGTCACAGTGCCTTGCACGGGGGTTTCGCCTCCCGGTCGGACGATGGCGTTCAGCATGAGGCTAGCCCCCGGAGGCTATGCGGCATGGATGAATGTTGGATTAACACCTTATCGGTCGGTTTTTGGCCGACAGGCCTACGACGAAGGGCTGGGTGGTGTGCGTACCGGCGAGTACGCAAACGCCGCCGGCCGGAGAGGTGGCTCCTGCGTCGCACGCGGCAGGATCGACTCCGCGATCAGCTCGAACTGCCGCGGCGAGGTACTTGAAGACCGTCCCCATGACCGGGCCGGCAAAGGGGTCCAGGCGAGCTTCCATCGTCCACTCCCAGGGTGTCGGTCGTGCGCTGTCACCCACGAAGGCAGGACAGCCCCTCACTGCGGGAAGCGTCGCCTCGCGCAGGCGTGCGCGAGGCGACGCAGAGGAAGGACCGCAGCGCAGGAAGTCGGCTGGGCCGACTTCCTGCGCTCTGATCCGAGAGGACTCAGCTGCTCCATCGCGTCGAAGAGCCGTCCGGAGCGGTGTAGCCGACGAGCAGTCCCTCCGGCCCCGCCTCGACGGTGAACCACTCGCGGCGGGGGCGGTTGTGGTCGAGCCAGGACCTGTGCGCGGCCTCGATCAGCTGCCAGAGGTCACGGGGACCGCTGACGAGGACGGTGTCGTCCTGCACGTAGGCGACCGAGCCGTCCGCCGGGTCGTGGAGGGTGCTGCCGCACCGGACGACCGTGGGGCCGAGGTGGAGACCCGCCCAGAACGAGAACCCGTGGTCGTCCAGGACACGGGAGCCGGCCGCAGTGGTCCGCCCGCCGGCCCCCGGCCCGGGAGCCGGCGGGCCGGGCTCGTCGGCGGAGCGCAGGGGCATGAAGGCGGCGGGCTGGTGGAGGAAGCGGCCCACGGCTCGGCCGTCCGGCAGCTTGGTCAGGCGGGCCCCGGCGCCGCCGCCCAACGCGTCGGCGATCGGGGCGACGATGAGGCCGCCAGGCGCGCACTGGTCGAGCCAGGCCCGGGGGATGCGGCGGACGGAACACGTGGCGATGATCCGGTCGAACGGCACTCGGTCCGGACACCCGTCCTGCCCGTCCGTCCGCAGGACGCTCGGTTTGAAACCGGCCTCGGCCAGCCGAGTGCGGGCTGTCGACACGAGGCGCTCGGTGCGGTCGATCGTGGTGACGTGAGCCGCGCCGGCGAGGTGGCACAGCAGAGCGGCGTTGACGGCGACCGACTCGCCGTCGAGCGTCCTGCGGATCGGGAGCAAGGGGCTGCAGGAGCGATTCGCCAGGGGGTGAGCTCGTCGGCCTTGGCGCGCTGGAGGAGGTCGGCGAGCTTCTGGGGGGTGGCGCGGAGGATGGCCTCGCTCTCGTCGGACCGAGACCACGCTCGACGGCCGCATCCGGGTGACGTTCTCACCGTCGCGCTCGGCGTCGTCGCGACGCTCAGGATGAAACCGCCGGACGACCGCGAGCAATAGGGCGCGCGAAGGCCCCCGCCCGATGACGGGCGAGGGCCTCGCGGCGGGCGGGGTCAGCCGCCGGACGGGGTGCGGTTGCCGCCACCGCCGCCGAAGCCACCGCCTGCGCCCGCGGCGCCTTCGACGAGCTGGCTGGCGGTGTAGCCACCGTTGGCGTCGGGGGTGCCGACGACGGTCACGCTCTGGCCGGGCTGCAGGTCCGCGACCTTGCCGTCCTTGTTGAGCTGGACCTTCGTCGCGTCGCCGGTGGTGACCTTGACGGTGTTGCCGTTGGCGTCGGTCAGGTAGACGGTCGTGCCGTCCACCGCCTTCACCGTGCCGCGCGTGAAGCCGGGCTGCCCGCCCTGCCCCTGGCCGCCCTGGCCACCGCCCCTGCGGGAACCGGTGCCGCCCTGGCCGCCGTAGCCGCCCTGCCCGCCCTGCCCGCCCTGCCCGCCCGCCGCGGCACGCTGCGACGCGCCTGCGGCCGAGGCCCGGGGCGCGGAGGAGGTCGTCCCGTTGTTCTGCTGGTACCAGACCCCGCCCGCGAACGCGGCCGTGGCGATCACGCCGCCCGCGAGGAACAGCGAGAGCCAGGGCAGCGGCCGGCGCGGCGGCGCCGCGAGCTCGCCGGCGACGTCCCGGGCGTCCGGCGGGGTGGCAAGGAGGGCGACCTGTTCGGCCGGGTCGTTGATCTCGGTCATGGTCGTGTCCTACTCGTGCCGGAGGGCGTCGATCGGCCGCAGCGAGGCGGCCCGGTTGGCGGGGTAGCTGCCGAAGAAGAGCCCGATGGCGACGGCGATGCCGAACGCGCCGAGCACCGACTCGGGGATCACCACCGGCTTGATGCCGACGATGCTGAAGTGCGAGCCGGCGATCCCGGCCGCGACCCCCAGCCCGGCGCCGATCACCGACAGCAGCGTGGACTCGGTGAGGAACTGCCCGAGGATCACCGCGCGGGGGGCGCCGAGCGCCTTGCGGATGCCGATCTCCCTGGTCCGCTCGGTCACCGTCACCAGCATGATGTTGGTGATCCCGATCCCGCCGACCAGCAGCGAGATCGCGGCCACCGCGCCGAGCAGCACGGTGAACGTCTTCGTCGTGCTCTCGCGGGCGGTGAGCAGCGAGGCCTGGTTGGTGATCCGGAAGTCGGCCTTGGCCGGGTCGGTGATCGCGTGGGCGGCGAGCAGCACCCGGGTGATCTCGGACTGGGCCGCCGTCGTGCTGTCCGCCGAGGCGGCCTGGACGAGGATCTGGTTGACCGGGCCGAAGCCGGTGAAGGCGTTCTGCACGGTGGGCAGCGGCGCGATCAGGACGTCGTCCGGGTCGGTGAAGCCGCTGCCGCCCTTGGCCTGGAGCACGCCGACCACCGTGAAGGGCGTGCCGCCGACGGTGATCTTCTTGCCGACCGGGTCCTCGGTGTCGAAGAGCTGCTTGGCGGTGGTGGCGCCGAGCACCGCGACCTTGCGCGAGCCGAGGACGTCGTCGTTGGTGAAGTACTCGCCGTGCGCGACCTTCTGGTTGGAGGTCTCGAAGTACGCCGGGTAGGTGCCGACGACCGAGCCGGGGCTGTACGAGACGTTCCCGTACAGCGCGGTGGCGCTGGTCGTGACGACGGGCGCGACGGACTTGACCGCGGCCGGGTCCGCCTCCGTCGCGAGCGCCTTGGCGTCGGCGACGGTCAGCTTCTTGACCGACGAGGTGGCGCGCGAGCCGCCGTTCGCCGAACCGGAGCTGACGGTGAGGGAGTTGGTGCCGAGCGAGGTGATCGAGTCCTTGACCGCGACCGACGAGCCGTTGCCGACGGCCAGCAGCAGGATCACCGAGGCGACGCCGATCAGCACGCCGAGCATGGTGAGCGCCGATCGCACCTTGTTGGCGGCGAGGCCGCCGACCGCGAAGCGGAGCATCTGCCAGAGGATCACGCCGGCACCCCCACGACGAGCGGAGGGCCGTCGAACAGCGGCGGCGGACCGTCCACGCGGGCCTGCCGGACGTCGCTGACGATCTGGCCGTCGACGAGCCGCAGCACCCGCTTGGCGTGCCGGGCGACCTCGTCCTCGTGGGTGATCAGGACGACGGTGCGGCCGGTGGCGTTGAGCCGGTCGATGATGGCCAGCACGTCCTCGGTGGCACGGCTGTCCAGGTTGCCGGTCGGTTCGTCGGCGAGCAGCATCGCGGGTGCGGTGACCAGTGCCCGGGCCACGGCGACGCGCTGCTGCTGGCCGCCGGAGAGCTCGTTGGGCCGGTGGCCGGCCCGCTCGGCGAGCCCGACCAGCGACAGCGCGGCCATCGCCCGGCGGCGCCGTTCGGCGGCGCGCACGCCCGCGTAGGCGAGCGGCAGCTCGACCTGGGCGAGGGCGGTGGTGCGCGGCACCAGGTTGAACGACTGGAAGATGAAGCCGATCTTGCGGTTGCGGACGAGCGAGAGCTGCCCCTCGTCGAGGTGCCCGACGTCGATGCCGTCCAGCTGGTAGCTGCCGGCGGTGGGGACGTCGAGGCAGCCGAGGATGTTCATGAGGGTCGACTTGCCGGAGCCGGAACTGCCCATGACCGCGACGTAGTCGCCCTGGTCGATGTCCAGCGCGACGCCGAGCGGCGTGCCGGTGGCCGGGTCGGCCGGGCCGCGCAGCGCGTGCACGGTGGCGTCGCCGTGGCCGTAGGCCTTGGTGAGCCGGCGGATCCGGATGACGGGTGGCGGGGGGCCCGCGGGCACCCGCTTGTCGATGACGTGACGCATGCTCAGCCCTTGCCGCCGCGGCCCGCGCCGCCGGCGTTGCCGCCACCGCCGCCGCCGGGGATGCCGCCGCCACCGCCACCGAAGCCGCCGCCACCACCGCCGAAGCCGGCCGCACCGCCGCGACCGCCCTGGCCGCCCTGCCCCGGGAAGGAGCCGTTCGGGAAGCCGTTCCCCGCGCTGGTGGTGGGGAGTTCGACCTTGTCGCCCTCCTTGAGCCCGGTGAGCACCTGCACGGTGCTGTCGCCCTCGACGCCGACCGTGACGCTCATCCGCTGGGTGGAGCCGTCGGCCTGCATCACGTTCGCCGTCCGGCTGCTGCCGGTGCCGGCGAGCGCGGAGGTGGGCAGCGAGAGCGCGTTGTCGGCCTCGCCGGTGACCACCGAGACGGTCGCGCTGAGGCCGGTGCGCAGGGTGCTGGTGTCGCCGCTGATCTGGAGCGTCGCCGCGTACTGGACGGCCGACGAGCCCGCGCTGCCGCCACCACTGCTGCTGGGCAGCGAACTGACCGACAGGACGGTCGCGTTGAGCTTGGTGTCGGACTGCGCGTTCAGCGCGACGGTGGCCGCCTCGCCCTTCTTGAGCTTGAGCGAGTCGAGCTCGGAGAAGTTGGCGGTGACCTGCATTCCGGTGGGGTTGGTCAGGACGATGAAGCCGCTCGGCGTGCCGCTGCTCGAACTCGCACTCGTCCCGGTCGACTTGGTCGATCCCGAGGTGGTGGCGGACGATCCCCCGCCGACGGTGTCGCCGACCTTGGCGGAGACCGACGCGACGGTGCCGTCCACCGACGCGGTGAGGGTCGTGCCGGCCAGCGCCGCCTGGGCGTTGGCCACGTTGGTCTGCGCGGTGGCGACCTGCTGCTCGGCCGAGGCGACGGCCGCGTCGTCCACCTTGGTGGTGGTGACGGTGGTGGTCTGCGGAACGGGCGCGCTGTTCCCGCCCGTTCCGCGGCCGCCGCCCCCGGCACCGGCGCTGGGGCTGGGGCTCGGGGCGGCGGGAGCGCCGGTCTGGGGCAGCGGCTCGACGGTCGTGGTGGTGACACCGGCCTGGGCCTTGGTGAGGTTGGCGTCGGCCGTGGTGAGCGCCGCGTTGGCCGCGTCCACCTGCTGCTGGGCAGCGGTGGTGTCGACGGTGGCCAGCACCTGGCCCTTCTTCACGGTGTCCCCGACCGCGACCTTGACGGCCGTGAGCCGGCCACCGGTGGTGAAGTCCTGGGCGGCGTCGGTGGGCGACACCAGCGTGCCGGTTCCGGACACGGTGGCCAGGACCGTCCCCTTGGCCACCGTCGCGGTCCGGGCCTTCGGCTGTCCGGCGGCCGCGCTCGGCCCGCTGTTCACCGTGGTGTACGCCAGCGCGGCGCAGGCCAGCAGGGCCACGCCCAGGGCGGAGTTGACGAGGACGGCGCCTCGCCGTCGTGGGAGCACCTTCATGGCGGACAGCTTCGCCGGGCGCTCTTGCGTCGGCCTGGGCGCGGGCTGGGAGAAGGCTGAACGGGTGGATCCGGACATTCCGCTCGCACCGGCCCGTTCGCGCGGGCCGCTTGGCCGCCGCGTGGCCGGCCGTTGGCCGAACTCCCAGCCCGCTCCCAGCGATCCCCAGGCATCCGGCAGCGCCCGGCACCACGCCGGCGGCATCCGCGCCTCCCGAAAGCGCCCGGAGCACCCCGCGAGCACGTCGCGAGCACCTCCGGAACGCCTCCCGAACGCCGCAGGGGCGCACCGCGCGTGCGGAACGCCCCTGCGTACGGACGCGGACGTCAGAGCGTCTTGCGGAACTCCTCGGCCACCGCGAGGAAGATCGTGTTGCCCTCGGCCTCGCCGATCGACACCCGCACGCCCTCGGGGAACGGCCGGACGATCACGCCGGCCGCGGCGGCCGCGGCGGCGAAGTCCGCCGAGCGCGCGCCGAGCGGCAGCCACACGAAGTTGGCCTGCGAGTCCGGGAGGTCCCAGCCCTGGGCGCGCAGCCCGGCCACCACCCGGGCACGCTCCTCCACGAGCGCGTCCACCCGCACCTTGAGCGCGTCCTCGGCGTGCAGCGAGGCGACGGCGGCGTCCTGCGCGAGCTGGTTCACGCCGAACGGGACGGCGGTCTTGCGCAGCGCGGTCGCCACCGGCTCGTGGGCGATCGCGAAGCCGACGCGCAGGCCCGCGAGGCCGTACGCCTTGGAGAAGGTGCGCAGGACGCAGACGTTCGGGCGGTCCCGGTAGAGGTCGATGCCGTTGGGCACCTCGGGGTCGCGGATGAACTCGATGTAGGCCTCGTCGACGACGACCAGCACGTCGCCGGGCACCGCGTCGATGAAGCGCTCCAGCTCGGCGCGGTGGATCACGTTGCCGGTCGGGTTGTTCGGGTTGCACACGAAGATCAGCCGGGTGTTCGGCGTGATCGCGGCGAGCATCGCGTCCAGGTCGTGGTCGCCGCCGGCGGTGATCGGGACCGGGACTGGGGTGGCGCCGGCGACCTGGGTGATGATCGGGTACGCCTCGAAGGAGCGCCAGGCGAAGATCACCTCGTCGCCCGGGCCCGCCGTGGCGAGGATCAGCGACTGGGCGACGCCGACCGAGCCGGTGCCGGTGGCGATGTGCTCGGCCGGCACGCCGAAGCGCTTGGCCAGCTCCTCGGTGAGCTCGTTGACCGCCATGTCCGGGTAGCGGTTGAACGACCCGGCCGCCTCGACCGCCGCGGCCAGGACGCCGGGCAGCGGCCCGTACGGGTTCTCGTTGGAGGACAGCTTGTAGGCGTCGGCGCCGGCCGGCTTGCCGGGCTTGTAGGTGGGGATGCCGTCCAGGGTCGGCCGCAGCCGCGGGCCCTGCGCTGACGTGTCGCTCACGGTCCTGCTCCTTCTCGATCTTCTCGATCTCCGCGTCGGGTGGACGCGCGATGTCCGGGTGTGCGTCCTCCGGTGCGGGTCCTCCGGTGCACACGCCCGGACCACCCCGGTCGGGTGCCTTGCACCATACCGACCGCGCTCACCCGTAGGAGTGAGTTGGCCGGTCGGCCCACCGGTGCAGATCAGCCATTCTGCCGGGTTCCTTTGGCACATGTCAGAGGTAAGACGCCAGGTTTTGGGCCGGTATCGAAGGGGCGCGCCCCGGCTCACTCGTGGAGAAACGTATCTCCAAAGGCTCCCGATGCGCCGGTCACAGGACCTTGTCAGGAGCCATACGATCGGTCCGCCATGACAGCAGCAGCCAACCAGAGCGGTCGGCGACCCACCACCTCACGGCGTCTGGAGCGGGCCGGCATCCGGGATGTGGCAGCAGCCGCCGGAGTGTCGATCACCACCGTCTCCGACGCGCTGAACGGAAAGGGCCGCCTGCCCGACGAGACCCGCAGCCGGGTGCGCGAGGTCGCCGAGCGCCTCGGCTACCGCCCCTCCGCGGCCGCCCGCACCCTGCGCACCGGACGGTCCGGCCTGATCGGGCTGACCGTCACGACCTACGGCGAGGAGCCGTTCACCTTCACGGAGTTCGCGTACTTCGCCGAGATGGCCCGCGCCGCCACCAGCGCCGCCCTCGGCCGCGGCTACGCGCTGGTGGTGCTGCCCGCGTCCTCCCGGCACGACGTCTGGGGCAACATCGCCCTGGACGGCACCGTGGTGATCGACCCGCCCGACCAGGACCCGCTGGTCAGCGAGCTCTACCGGTCCGGCGTCCCGGTGGTCAGCGACGGCAAGCCCGGCAACTGCCCGGTCACCGCCTGGGTCGACAACGACCACGAGGCCGCCGTGCTCGGCATCCTCGACCACCTCTCCGAAGCCGGCGCCCGCCGGATCGGCCTGCTCACCGGGACCAGCACCGACACCTACACCCGGCTCTCCACCGAGGCCTACCTCGGCTGGTGCGCCAAGGTCGGCCAGGAGCCGGTGTACGAGGCCTACCCCGCGCACGACCCGGCCGCCGGCGCCGTCGCCGCCGACCGGCTGCTCGCCCGCCCCGACCGCCCCGACGCCGTCTACGGCCTGTTCGACCCCAACGGCACCGACCTGCTCGCCGCCGCCCGCCGCTACGGGCTTCGGGTGCCCGACGACCTCCTGCTGGTCTGCTGCAGCGAGAGCGACGTCTACGCCTCCACCGAGCCCCCGATCACCACGCTCTCACTGAAGCCCCGCCGGATCGGCACGACCGTCGTCAACCTCCTCATCGACGCCATCGAGGGCGTCGACTCCGGGACGGGCGTCGACATCGCCCGGCTCTTCCCGCCCCGCTTCCGCACCGCCGGAACCGGCCCGCCGCCCGGCACCCTGATGCCCACCGAGCTGATCGTCCGGGCCTCCTCGCAGCGCCGCAGTCCGCGCACCACCGTCAGTCCTCCCCGACCCCCGGGCGAGGTCTAGACCATACCGAGCCGGGACAAAACGGACCTTGCGGGACGGCCCGGCTGACGCTCCGGAGGATTGGATACCCACCAGGTGACGACGCCGGGAGAGTGGTCTTCCTATGATGGGCGAATGACACCCGAGGACCGCTTCCCCGGGCCTGAACACCCCTCCTCAGGCCCCCGCCACCAGCCGGACCTCGACGTGCTGCCGTACGGCACCTACTACGAGCCCGAACCCGCCGGCTACGCCGGGACGCCGTACGAAGCGGAGACCTACAGCGGCTACGGCGGCGCCCGCTACCTCGAACAGCACTGGCCCGCCGACAGCCAGGCGCACGGACACACGATGCACGCCCCCGGGCAGGCGCCGGCGTTCAACCACCAGGACCACCCCGGCTACGAGCCGACCCTGCCCGACCGGCCCTCGCCGGCCCTCCAGTTCCCCGACGCGGTGCCCGACCCCCTGGCCGACGGACACCCCGACCGGCCGGCCGACCAGTTCCCCGGCCGCGACGACCCGCCGACCATCGAGCTCGGCCCGCCGCTGCCCGAGCCCGTGCCCAGCTACCCGTACCCGGCCCCCGGCCCGGACGAGCCACCCGGCCCGCTCTACGTCGTCGGCGACGTCCACGGCTACCTGGAAGAACTCGTCGCCGAACTCCGCCACCAGGGCATCATCGACGCCGACGGCCACTGGTGCGCCGGCCGCTCCCGGATCTGGTTCCTCGGCGACTTCACCGACCGCGGCCCCGACGGCATCGGCGTCATCGACCTCGTCATGCAGCTCGCCGCCGAGGCCGCCGCCGCGGGCGGCTACTGCCGGGCCCTGATGGGCAATCACGAACTGCTCTTCCTCGGCGCCGCCAGGTACGGGGACGAACCCGTCCAGTCCACCGCCGGCACCGCCTCCTTCCTCGCCGCCTGGCGGCTCAACGGCGGCCAGCAGCACGACCTCGACCGGCTCCAGGCGCACCACATCAGCTGGCTCTCCCGGCTGCCCGCCATCGCCATCGAGGACGGCCACCTGCTGCTGCACTCCGACACCACCGCCTACCTGGAGTACGGCGAGTCCATCCCCGACGTCAACGACGCGGTGCACAGCCTGCTCGCCGACGAGGGCGTGGACGAGTGGTGGGACTGCTTCCGCCGCTTCACCAAGCGCTTCGCCTTCCGCGGCGACGCCGGCCCGACGGCCGTCCACGAGCTCCTCGACACCTACGGCGGCAGCCGGATCGTGCACGGCCACAGCCCGATCCCGTACCTCACCGGCGCTGTGCACGCCGACGACGGCGCCCCGCCGCACATCCCCGGGCCGTACGTGTACGCCGACGACCTCGCGGTCGCCATGGACGGCGGCGTCACCATGGAAGGGCGCCTGCTCATCGCCCGACTGCCCGTCAACTGACGTCACCCGACGGCCCACCCGTCGCACGGGTGTTCCCGGCGCCCGGGCCGTCGCACGCGCGCGGCCCGGGGCGCGAAATTCCGGAATCGGACTGTCAGCGCGGGCGCACCCGCCCCTACCATGAGGCACACCACGAGCGGCCGCCCGTCCGGCGGCCCGCCTCCGCGCCCGATTCGGCGCCCCTGCGGGCCCACCCAGCCCGCGAGGCGGAGCGAACCGGGGTCCGCATGAACGGGGTCCCCATGACCAACCCCCCGCCGCTGCTCGCCGAGGACCGCCCGGAGTACGAGCGCCTCCTCGCCGAAGCCCTCCGCGACGGCACCGTCCGCACCGCCCTCCGCGCGCCCGGCGCACTCACCGCCGACCAGCTGCGCGCCCGCGCCCTGCGCGACGCCGACGCCATCGCCGCCGCGGCCGCCACCGAGTACGAGCACTACACCGGGCTGCGCGAGAGCCTGCGCAGCACGCCCCCGCCCGCCGAGGGCGCCGAGCCGGCCGCCCCCGGCCTGCTCTCCCAGCTGCGCTCCGCCGACGGCGGCGCCGGGCTCTTCCCGGTCCTCACCGTGCTCACCCCGATCCTGGCCTGGGCCGCGGCGCTGGTCCTGCTGCTCCTCGGGTACGCCCTGCGCGCCGCCGACCCCGGGCTCGTCCTCGCCCGCTCCCTGCTCACCGCGGGCTGGATCGCGCTCGCGGCCGGGATCGTCGCGATGACCGTCGGCCTCGTCGGGCTCGTCCTCACCGCGTTACGCGACGGCTCCGGCGCCCCCGCGGGCACCGACCCCGACCTCGCCGCCGAGCTCGCCGCCGCCCGCCGCGCCTGGCGCACCGCCCTGCGCGACCGCGGCCTCCTCCCCTACCTGCACGCCGGCCTCCCGGCCGTCCCCGCCCAGCGCCCGGACTTCACCAGCCCCGGCTACACCCCGCCGGGCTACACCAGCCCGGGCCCCGACGGCCTCACCGACCCCGAGGGCCGCGCCTCCCGCCCCGCCGCCTTCACCCCGCCCGACTTCAGCACCCCCGGCTACACCCCGCCGGGCTTCACCGGCCCCGACGAGGTCGGCTGACGCACCGCTGCCCCGGGCCACGCCCGGGGCAGCGCGCAGGACCCCGGAGCGGCCGCTACGGCAGGTAGCGTTCGAGCGCCGCCGCGCCCTTCTCGTCGATCTGCCGCCTGGCCCACGCGAGGCGCTCGGGCGTGACGTCCTGCCCGGACGCCATGACCAGGTCCTCGGGGTCGAAGGGCCGCTCGCCACCGCTGTACAGCTGCCGCGGGGACGCCTTGGCGTCCCGGTTCGTCTCGTCGCTCGGATCGGTCCCCTTGATCGGGCTGCCCATCGCTGCCTCCTTGGTCGGCCTTCCCCCCAGGGTGCCTCCGATTTCCCCCGGACGCACGACGGCGTGGCGGCAAAGGCCGGAACCCGTCCGAGGCCGCCGGGTGGAAAGGAAAACGGCCCGCGCTCTCCCCCCGGAGGAACGCGGGCCGGCTCTGGGGCGGCGGCGGTCAGTCCGCCATCGGCAGGTAGACCTTGTTGCCGTGGGCCTTGAACTCCTCGGACATGGCCTGCATGCCGGCCAGCGCCTCGGCGTCGAACTCGGTGCCGACGGCCGTGGAGCCGTCGCCGTGCTCGTCGCGGATCTTCTGCGAGATCTTCATCGAGCAGAACTTCGGGCCGCACATCGAGCAGAAGTGCGCGGTCTTGGCCGGCTCGGCGGGGAGGG
The DNA here is from genome assembly GCF_042751525.1 of Kitasatospora sp. NPDC059408. Taxonomy (NCBI): domain Bacteria; kingdom Bacillati; phylum Actinomycetota; class Actinomycetes; order Kitasatosporales; family Streptomycetaceae; genus Kitasatospora; species Kitasatospora sp. NPDC059408. The sequence continues at coordinate 41,596 of NZ_JBHYWI010000048.1, read as the reverse complement.
TCTCGTCGTGGAAGTCGCGCGCGGTCTCCGGGTCGAGGGCCAGGTTGAACTGGTCCTCCCAGCGGAACTCGAAGCGGGCGTCGGAGAGGGCGTCGTCCCAGGCCTGGGCGCCGGGGTGGCCCTTGGCGAGGTCGGCGGCGTGGGCGGCGATCTTGTAGGTGATCACGCCGGTCTTGACGTCGTCCCGGTTGGGCAGGCCCAGGTGCTCCTTGGGCGTCACGTAGCAGAGCATCGCGGTGCCCCACCAGGCGATCATCGCGGCGCCGATGCCGGAGGTGATGTGGTCGTAGCCGGGGGCGACGTCCGTGGTGAGGGGGCCGAGCGTGTAGAACGGCGCCTCGTCGCAGATCTCCTTCTGGAGATCCATGTTCTCCTTGATCTTGTGCATCGGGACGTGGCCCGGGCCCTCGATCATCACCTGGACGTCGCGCTCGCGGGCGATCCGGCCGAGCTCGCCGAGGGTCTGCAGCTCGGCGAACTGCGCCTCGTCGTTGGCGTCGGCGATGGAGCCGGGCCGCAGGCCGTCACCGAGCGAGAAGGTGACGTCGTAGGCGGCGAGGATGTCGCAGAGCTCCTCGAAGTTCGTGTAGAGGAAGTTCTCCTTGTGGTGCGCGAGGCACCACGCGGCCATGATCGAGCCGCCGCGCGAGACGATGCCGGTCTTGCGGCGGGCGGTCAGCGGGACGTACCGCAGCAGCACGCCGGCGTGGACGGTCATGTAGTCGACGCCCTGCTCGCACTGCTCGATGATGGTGTCCCGGTAGACCTCCCAGCTCAGCTCCTCGGCCCTGCCGTCGACCTTCTCCAGGGCCTGGTACAGCGGCACGGTGCCGATCGGCACGGGGGAGTTGCGCAGGATCCACTCGCGGGTGGTGTGGATGTTGCGGCCGGTGGAGAGGTCCATGACGGTGTCGGCGCCCCAACGGGTGGCCCAGGTCATCTTCTCCACCTCCTCCTCGATCGAGGAGGTGACGGCGGAGTTGCCGATGTTGGCGTTGATCTTCACCAGGAAGTTGGTGCCGATGATCGCCGGCTCCACCTCGGGGTGGTTCACGTTCACCGGGATGACGGCCCTGCCGCGGGCCACCTCGTCGCGCACGAACTCGGGGGCCAGGCCCTCGCGCAGGGCGACGAACTCCATCTCCGGCGTGACGATCCCGCGCTTGGCGTAGGCGAGTTGGGTCACGGCGGCGCCGCCGCGGCCGCGCAGCGGGCGGCGGGGGCGGCCGGGGAAGACGGCGTCGAGGTTGCGCAGGTTCCCGCCGCGCGGCGAGGTGTGCTTGATGCCGTCGTCCTCGGGGCGGGCCTCGCGACCGTCGTACTCCTCGACGTCGCCGCGCTGGCGGATCCACGCGTCGCGCAGGGCGGGCAGGCCGCGGCGCACGTCGGGCTCGTAGGCGGGGTCGGTGTACGGGCCGGAGGTGTCGTACAGCGGAACGGTCTTGCCGTTGGTGAGCACCACCTCGCGGAACGGGACCCGCAGATCGGGGCGGGATCCCTCGCGGTGGGCCTTGCGCCAGGCCGGGGTCGGGTAGCCGGTGCGCTCGCTGCTGGGGGCGCTCTGGGCAGACTGCGGCTGTGCGTCGAACGTGGTCATCTGACCTTCACTCCCTACGCCGGCATTACCCGGTCCAGGTTCCTGCGGTCGGCGCAGCGTCCCGGCCGTCCGTCGACGGACCGTTCAGCGCCCTCTCAGCCCGGTGCTCCGAGCTCCCGCGTCCGCAGGCGGTGTTGCCTGCACATGACGCCCAACACCGTAGCGAGAGGATCGCCGCAGGTCCAGAGGGCTTCCGGTGGGCGGGCGGCGAGCGCAGACTGAAGCCCATGATCGGACTGACGGGACGGGTCACGGGGAAGGTCGGCGCGGGACTGGTCGGGGAGGTGCTGGTGCACGTGCCCGAGCGTCAGGGGACGGAGGCGTTCCTGGCGTACCTGGCGGTGCCGGGGGATCCGCTGCCGACGGGCACGCAGGTGATCGTGGTCGAGTACCAGGCGCCGCGCACGGTGTTCGTGTCGCCCCTCTGACGGACGATCCTCCCTCGTCACCGGGCCCGTGACAGGACCGGGACGAAGTCACGACGTCACCTACTGGCGCACGCGCACGAACAGGCGCAGAATCTCCGCTGCCACCGCGTCCGCGCACTCCTGCACAACCACGCGCAGCCACGGAGCGGTGTGCCTTGAAGGGGGAGTCGGCCGATGGTTATCGGCGTCGTCGCGGGGGCCGTGGTGGCCTCCATCATCGTTGTGATCATCCTGTTCAAGCTCATGTGGCGGGTCGCCGAGCCGAACGAGGCACTGATCATCTCCGGGTCGAAGCACGGGGACGGCCTGGGCTTCCGGATCGTCACCGGGCGGGGCACCTTCGTCGTCCCGGGCATGCAGGCGGTGCGCCGCCTGTCGCTGGACCTCAACGAGGCCGAGCTGGACGTCGAGTGCGTGACGCAGCAGGGCATCCCGGTGCACGTCAAGGGTGTCGTCATCTTCAAGGTCGGCGACGACTCGGTGTCGATCGCCAACGCCGCCCGGCGTTTCCTGGACCAGCAGAAGATGATGGGCCAGCGGGTGCACAACGTGTTCGCCGGTCACCTGCGCTCCATCGTCGGCGGGCTGACGGTCGAGGACATGATCCGCGACCGCGAGCGGCTGACCGGCGAGACCCGGGCCGCCTCGGGCGCCGAGATGGAGAAGCTCGGTCTGATCATCGACTCGCTGCAGATCCAGGAGATCCTGGACCCGACCGGGTACATCCGCAACCTCGCCGCCCCGCACGCCGCGGCCGTCCAGCGCGACGCCCGCATCGCGGCCGCCGCCGCCGACCGCGAGGCCACCGAGGCGGAGCAGGAGGCGTTCGCCCGCAAGGCCGAGGCCACCCGCAACAGCGAGATCCAGCAGGCCTCCTACCAGGCCGAGATGGACACCGCGAGCGCCCGCGCCCGGCAGGCCGGACCGCTCGCCGAGGCGGCCGCCCGCCAGGAGGTCGTCGTCCAGGAGACGAAGGTCGCCGAGCTGGAGGCCCAGCGCAAGGAGCAGCAGCTCCAGATCGACGTCCGCAAGCCGGCCGACGCCAAGGCGTACGAGACCCGCACCAAGGCCGACGCCGACCGTGACGCCCGGATCTCCTCGGCCCAGGCGCACGCCCGGGAGACCGAGCTGCGGGCGGCGGCCGACGCCAGCCAGGTGAAGGTCGCCGCGGCGGCCGAGGCGGAGGCCACCAAGCTGCGCGGCCTGGCCGCCGCCGAGGCGACCAGGGCCACCGGTCAGGCGGAGGCCGCGGCCGTCGAGGCCCGCGGTCTGGCGGACGCCGAGGCGGCCCGGGCGCTCGGGCTGGCCAACGCCGAGGGCATCCGGGCCCGCGCCGCGGCCCTCGCCGAGAACCAGGACGCCGTCGTGGCGCAGGAGTTGGCGGAGAAGTGGCCGGAGATCGTCCGGGCCGCGGCCGAGTCCTTCGGCAACGTCGAGCACATGGTGCTGCTCAACGGCGCGGACGGCATGGGCGAGATGTTCGCGAAGGCGCTCACCATGGGCGGCACCGGCCTCGGCCTGGCCCGCCAGCTGCTGAGCACCATGAAGGAGGCCCCGGCCGACGCGCCGGCCGACGCCAAGGCGCCGGTGGTGCAGCAGGTCCGCATCGAGGAGTGACCCGGCGCGGTCCCGCACCGCGACGGCCGAGGCCCGGCACCCCCACGACGGGGTGCCGGGCCTCGGCGTCGACGCCGGAGCGTCGTCAGAGCTTCGCCGCCTTCTTCACCAGGATGACCACGGCCGCCCCGATGCCGACCACGACCAGCAGCTTGATCAGCAGGCCCAGCAGCGCGCCGACCACACCGAACACGAAGGTCACGACGTTCCAGGCCAGCACCAGGACCAGCACCGGCACGACGATGTTGCGCACCCAGGAGGGCAGCGACTTCCAGAGCTCAGCCATGTCCGTTCCTTCTCTCCCCTCGGGCCGGCCGCCCCTTCGGTGCCGCATCCCGCTTGCTTTCGATACGTCGATCGTACGGGGGCGCCAGTGCCGGAACGAGGCCCAACGGCCCGGAGAGAACCCCGAGATCACCCCGACCCCGGCCCCCGGGGATGACCCTGGGGAACCGCCCCGGAAGCGTCAGACCGGCCAGCGCTCACCGCGCCACGCGGCGTCCCAGAACATCCACTCGTAGCGCGAGGTCGTCGTGAAGTGCTCGACCACCCGGCGGCGCTCGACGGGGGAGAGCTCCTCGCCGATCCGGTCCGCGAGCGCCAGCACGCGCCGCACCACCGACTGGAACGCCTCGTCGCCGTAGGTGGCGATCCACTTGGCGTAGAGCGGGTCCGGCGAGCCCTGGGCGAGCAGTGCCTCGCCGACCCGGGCGTAGATCCAGTAGCAGGGCAGCACCGCGCCGAGCGCCTCCGCGAAGGAGCCGCCGTAGACGGTCGCGAGCAGGTAGCTGGTGTAGGCCCGGGTGGTCGGCAGCACCGCCTCCTCGGCGGCCTGTTCGGCACTGGCCCCGAAGGCCGTCATGAACTCGGCGTGCATGCCCTGCTCCGCCGCGATCGCGCCGACCGCGTCGGCGGCGAACGCCCGCACGTCCTCCTCGCCGGGCGCCTTGGCGGCGCAGACGGCGAGCGCGCGGGCGTAGTCGCGCAGGTAGTGCGAGTCCTGCACGACGAAGTGGCGGAAGGCCTCGCGCGGCAGGGTGCCGTCGGTGAGGCCGCCGATGAAGGGGTGGGCCAGGATCTCGGCGTAGACCGGCTCGATGGCCGACCAGAGCTCTTCGGTGAGACGCATGCGTCCGACCCTAAAGCCTGCCGGTCAGTCCTCCGGGGGCGAGAAGACCACCAGGACCCGCAGCTCCTCGGTGACGTGGTGGAAGCGGTGCGGCGTCCCGGCCGGCACGTACACGACGGTGCCGCGCCCGACGGTCGCGGTCTCGCCGCCCACGGTCAGCTCGGCCCGGCCGCTGATCACCTGGTAGATCTCGTCCTGGTCGTGCGCGGTCTGCGGGTCGGTGGCGCCGGGGGAGAGCGCGTACAGCCCGGCGGACATCCGCGGTTCGCGCAGGAACCGCAGGTACGCGCCGTCGTTGGCCGCGCGTTCGGCGTCGAGTTCGTCCAGCCGGAACAGCTTCACCGGTGCCGTCTTCCCTTCTCCGTCCACCTCCGGGACCACCGGCATTCAACACCAACATGCCCGGCGGGAGCTTCCCTGCGCCCCCGGCGGCCTGCCAGGCTGGTCGGCATGAAGGGTTTCGTTCTCAAAACGCTGATCAACGCGGTGGCCATCTGGGTCGCCGCCTGGATCGTCACCGGCATCCAACTCACCGACGCCAACACCGACTGGCAGCACAAGGCGATCACCGTGGTGGCCGTCGCGCTGGTCTTCGGCGTGGTCAACTGGCTGGTCAAGCCGGTCGTCAAGCTGTTCTCGTTCCCGCTGTTCATCCTGACCCTGGGCCTGATCACCTTCGTGATCAACGCCCTGATGCTGCTGCTGACCTCGTGGGCGTCGGGGCGGCTCAGCCTCGACTTCCACGTCACCGGCTTCGTGCCGGCGCTGCTGGGCTCGCTGATCATCAGCCTGGTCTCGTGGGGCCTGCACCTGGCCCTGGACGACGACTGAGCGCAGCCGCCGCCGCATCGTGGGAAGGGCCCGTACCCGGGTGGTTCACCGGGGACGGGCCCTCCCCCTTCTCCGGCCGCCCCGGGCCGCCGCGCCCCGATCGGAGGCACCCCGGCGGGTCGGCGTTTCGTCCCGGCCCGGCTGCGGCAGACTCCCGCACAACGCTCGCGCCCCGGAGGTGGCCATGGGTCCCGACAACCGCACCCCGCCACCCCGCCCGGTCGTCAAGCGCACCGCGCGGGCGATCCTGCTGGAGCTGGACCCGGCGGACCCGCACGGCCCGGCCAGCCTCGTCGTGATCCGCCGGGTCCGCCCCGGCTCCCCGCACCCGTACTGGATCACTCCCGGCGGCGGGGTGGAGCACGGCGACCGGACGGTGGTCGAGGCGCTGCACCGCGAGGTGGACGAGGAGCTCGGCGGCAAGGTCGTCGACGTCGTGCCCGCGTTCGTCGACACCATCAGCCACACGCACCACGACGACGGCACGCTGCTCCACCCGCACGGGGTCAAGGTGCAGCACTTCTTCGTGTGCCGGCTCGCCTCGATGGACCTCAGCCGCCGGCACGGGCCCGAGGTGGACGACCCGAACGGCGAGTACGAGGTGGTCCGGCTGCCGTTCACGCGCGAGGGCGTCACGTCGGTCAACGTCGTCCCGCCCCGGCTGCGGGCCTACCTGGCGGCCAACATCGAGGGCATCCGCGCCCTGCTCGCCCCCGACCTCGGCTGAGCCCGGCCGGCGGCGCCTCAGCCCGCGGCCAGGTCCCCCACCAGGTCGTGCCGGATCCGCTCCACCGGCACCCCGGCGCGCACCAGCGCCCCGACGCTCCGGCGGACCATCGCGGCGGGCCCGCTGAGCACCGCTTCCCGGCCCGCCCACGGTCCGAACCGGCCCACCACCTCGGGGAGTTCACCGGCCAGCGCGCCCCCGGCGGGGCCGGTGCCGGAGACCACCGGGCGCACGGTGAGCCACGGGCACCGCCCGGCCAGTTCGCGCAGCCCGTCCAGGTCGTACAACTCGGCGGGCCTGCGGGCCCCGTAGAACACGTCGACGCGGCGGCCGGGACCGCCGTGCTCGGCGACCTCCTCGACCATCGCCCGGATCGGCGCGATGCCGGTGCCGCCGCCGAGGCAGAGCAGGTCGGTGCCGCAGCCGTGGTCGACGGTCATCGCCCCGGCCGCCGGGCCGAGCCGCAGGACGTCCCCCGGCGCCGCGCGGTGGACGAGCGCGTTGCTCACCCAGCCCGCCTGGACGGCCTTGACGTGGAAGGTCAGCAGCCCGTCCGGCCGCGGTGCCGAGGCGAACGAGTAGTGCCGCCACACCCGCGGCCACCAGGGCGTCTCCAGGCTCGTGTACTGCCCGGCGCGGAACGGGTAGGCCTGGTCCGGGCGGACGGTGATCACCGCGACGTCCCTGGTGCGGCGCTCGTGCCGCACCACCTCGCCGTGCCACCACGGCGGCGAGGTGCGGGCGGCCTCCTCCGCGGCCTCGATCATGATCGACGAGACCAGGCGGTAGACCCGGCGCCAGGCCAGCTCGGTCGCGGCGTCCCAGCGGCTGCCCGCGTACCTGGCCAGGGCCTGCACCAGGCACTCCCCGACCGGGCCGTAGTGGCCGGTCAGCGTGCCGTAGCGGCGGTGGCCGCGGCCGAGCGCGCTCAGGTGGGCGCGCAGGGCCGCCGGGTCGTCGGCACCGCGGGCGGCGGCCAGCAGGGCGCGGAAGAGGCGGTCGCGCTGGACGTCCATGGCGGCCGGGAAGAGGGCGCGGACCTCGGGGTGGTGCAGGAAGATCAGCGCGTAGAAGTGCGCGGTGGCCCGGTCGGCGACCGGCTCGACGACCGCCAGACTGGCCCGGATCAGCTCGATGTCCCGTGCGGTGGGCGGAAGTTCGGCGGCCGAGCAGGTGCCGCCGGCGAGCGCGGCGGGCGCCGGACCACCCTCGGCGAGGGCCTGCACGGCCCAGGCCTGGCTCCAACTGTCGCCGGGTCCGGCCCAGTTGAGGCCGGGAGCGTCGGCGAACAGCGGCCGGAACGGCGGGGCCGCGGGCGGCGCGGCGAGCGGGGCGGCAGGCGGCGCGGCGAGCGGGACCGCAGGCTCGGGGCTCGCCGGCCGCACGGGCCCGGTGACCAGGTCCGGCAGCACCGGCAGGACGGCCGTCGGCGCCTCCACGGGCGGGAGGTCCGGCGGGTCGAGCGGCATCGGGGGCGGCACGGGGGCCTGCGCCCGTTCGGCGGCCGGGTGGTCCGGGGGCAGTTCCGGCAGGCCCGGGACGGAGGAGACCCCCGCCGAGCCGTGCCCGGTGCGGACCAGAAGTGTTCTGCGGGGCTTCACCGCAACGTTTCGAGTACCCAAGAGAATCGTTTCGCCTCCGGCCGGCCTACGCCACCACCTGGCTTGTCCCTGTTGACGCCTAGGCAGCGTGGCACGCCCGAAGTGCTCATCCGACAAATCACGCGAAGCCCGGACGCCCGGCCCGGGAACGCGCTAGTGTCACTCATTCCACGGTCGCCCTGAGTGGCTCCCCCGTCTATTCAGGGCGACCGCGGTTCGAGAAGGGCCCGGTCAGAGCTGCCGCAGCAGCATCCCGGGCCGCTCCACGCAGTCCGCGACGAACCGCAGGAGCCCGCCCGCCGTGCCGCCGTCGCAGACCCGGTGGTCGAAGGTGAAGGACAGCTGCGTCACCTCGCGCACCGCCAACTGCCCCTCGTGCACCCACGGTTTGGCGACGATCCGGCCGACGCCGAGCATCGCCGCCTCGGGGTGGTTGAGGATCGGGGTGGAGCCGTCCACGCCGAACACGCCGTAGTTGTTCAGCGTGAAGGTGCCACCGGTCAGTTCGGCCGGGGTCAGCGAGCCGTTCCGGGCCGACTCGGTCAACCGGGCGAGCTCCTCGCCGAGTTGCTCGGTGCTCCGCGCGTGCGCGTCCCGCACCACCGGGACGACGAGCCCGCGCTCGCCCTGCGCGGCGAAGCCCAGATGCACCACCGAGTGCCGGATGATGCCCGAACCATCCTCCGTCACACTGGAGTTGAGCTCGGGGAAGCGCGCCAGCGCGACCGTGCAGATCCGGGCGAGCAGCGCCAGGACGCTCACCTTAGGACCGGGCGTGGCGTTCAACTGCCGTCGCAGCGCCATCAGTTCGGTGGCGTCAGCGTCCACCCAGCAGGTCGCGGCGGGGATCTCCCGGTGGCTGCGGCTGAGCTTCTCCGCCACCGCCTTGCGCAGCCCGCGCAGCGGGACGACGCCCTCGGCCGCGGCGGAGACGACCGCGGCGGGAGCGGCGACCGGAGCGGCGACCTTGGCCGCGACCGCCCGCTCGACGTCCGCCCGCATGATCAGCCCGTCCGGCCCGCTGCCCGCGACCGCCGCGAGGTCGACCCCCTGCTCCCGGGCCAGCCGCCGCACCAGCGGCGAGATCACCGGCACCACGGCGGGCGCCGCGGCGACCACCACAGGGGCAACGGGGACGGGGACGGGAACGGGAACGGGAACGGGAGCCGGAGCCGAGGAAGCCCCCACCCGGCGACGCCGTGCGCCCCGGGACTCCGCCACCCCGTACCCGACCAGCGGGCGCTCCACCTCTGCGGACGGCGCGGCGACGGGAGCGTCCGCCGGCCCGCCCGCGGCGGCCACCGCGACGGTGACCAGCGGCGCGCCCACGGCGATCTCCTCGCCCGGCTCGCCGTACCGCGCGGTGACCACCCCGCCGTACGGGCAGGGCACCTCCACCACGGCCTTGGCGGTCTCCACCTCCACCACCGGCTGGTCGACGGCGATCACCTCGCCGACCTCGACCATCCAGCGCACCACCTCCGCCCCGGTCAGTCCCTCACCGAGATCGGGCAGGGTGAACTCGCGCACGACGGGCATCATCCTCAGTCCTCCCACTGCAGCCGGGCGACCGCGTCCAGGATCCGGTCCACCCCGGGGAGGTGGTGGTGCTCCAGCATCGGCGGCGGGTACGGGATGTCGAAGCCGGTCACCCGGAGCACCGGCGCGGCCAGGTGGTGGAAGCAGCGCTCGGTGACCCGGGCGGCGATCTCCGCGCCGGTGCCGCCGAAGCCGCTCGCCTCGTGCACCACGACGGCCCGGCCGACCGAGCGCACCACGCGGGCGACCGTCTCGTCGTCGAACGGCACCAGGGTGCGCAGGTCCAGCACCGCGAGGTCCCAGCCCTCGGCCTTCGCCGCCTCGGCCGCCTCCAGGCAGACCGGCAGCGAGGGCCCGTACGTGATCAGGACGGCCGAGGTGCCGGTGCGCCGCAGCACGGCCCGGCCGATCGGCTCCACCGGCGCGGTCGGGTCGAACCCGTCCTTGCCCCAGTAGAGCCGCTTGGGCTCCAGGAACACGACCGGGTCGTCCGAGGCGATCGAGGCGCGCAGCAGCCCGTAGGCGTCGGCCACCGTCCCGGGCGTGACGACGTGCAGGCCGGGCGTGCTGGTGTAGTACGCCTCGGAGGCGTCGCTGTGGTGCTCGACCCCGCCGATGCCGCCGCCGTACGGGATGCGGACGGTGATCGGCAGCGGGAGCCTGCCCGCCGTGCGGTTGCGCATCTTCGCGACGTGCGAGAACAGCTGCTCCAGCGCCGGGTAGGCGAAGGCGTCGAACTGCATCTCGACGACCGGGCGCAGCCCGTACATCGCCATGCCGATGGCGGTGCCGAGGATGCCGGCCTCGGCCAGCGGGGTGTCCAGGCAGCGGTCCGGGCCGAACTCGGCGGTCAGCCCGTCGGTGATCCGGAAGACGCCGCCGAGCGCGCCGACGTCCTCGCCGAGCACGTGCACCGCCGGGTCGTCGCGCATGGCGTCCCGCAGCGCGGTGTTGAGCGCCTGCGCCATGGAGGCGGTGCGCGGGCCAGAGGTGCGCTGCGCAGCAGCTCGGCCAAGGGTGGGGGCGGGCGACGGGTGGGCGGAGTTCATCAGTGCTGCACCTCGGCCTCGGCGGCCAGCTCGGCGGACAACTGGGCGGCCTGCTCGCGCAGTTGCGGGGTCGGCTCGGCGTAGACGTGGGCGAACAGCGCCATCGGGTCCAGCTCGGCGTCGGCGTGGAACTCGGCCCGCATCCGGGCCGCCAGCTCCTCCGCCTCGTCGGCCGCCCGCCGGACCAGCTCGTCGTCCAGGATCCCGAGCTCGCGCATGGCGCGGTCCAACAGCAGGATCGGGTCGTGCTCGCGCCAGGCCGCCACCTCGTCGTCGGTGCGGTAGCGGGTGGCGTCGTCCGCGTTGGTGTGCGCGTCGATCCGGTAGGTCAGCGCCTCGACGAGGGTCGGGCCGCCGCCGGTGCGGGCCCGCTCGACGGCCTCGGCCAGCACGCCGTGCACGGCGGGCGCGTCGTTGCCGTCCACCAGGCGGCCCGGCATGCCGTAGCCGACGGCCTTGTGCGCCAGGCTGGGCGCGGCGGACTGCGCGGTGAGCGGGACGGAGATCGCGTAGCCGTTGTTCTGCACCAGGAAGACCACGGGGGCGCGCAGCACGGCGGCGAAGTTCAGCGCCTCGTGGAAGTCGCCCTCGCTGGTGCCGCCGTCGCCGAGCATGGCGAGCGCGACCACCGGCTCGCCGCGCAGCCGGGCGGCGTGCGCCAGGCCGACGGCGTGCGGGGCCTGGGTGGCGAGCGGGGTGCAGAGCGGGGCGGTGCGGGTGGCGCGCGGGTCGTACCCGGTGTGGGCGTTGCCGCGCAGGAGGGTCAGCGCCTCCAGCGGGTCGACGCCGCGGGAGACCACGGCGAGGGTGTCGCGGTAGCTGGGGAACAGCCAGTCCTGCTCGCCGAGCGCCAGCGCGGCGGCGATCTGGCAGGCCTCCTGGCCGGCCGACGCCGGGTAGACCGCGAGCCGGCCCTGCTTGGTCAGGGTGGTGGCCTGCTGGTTGTAGCGGCGGCCGATCACGAGCCGGCGGTAGAGCTCGCGCAGCAGGGCGGGGTCCTGCTTCTCCAGCGCCGGCGTGCCGAGCACGCGGACGGGGGAGGCGTCCGGCAGCAACGGGGCCGGGTCGGTGCGGGGGGCGGTGGCCCCGGGCATCCAGCCGGGCACCGCCGTGGAGTGTCTGTGGTCGAGAACGGTCATCTCGGGCACCTCCGGGGGTGGTGGGGGCTCCCTACCGATTGTTCGGTCGTCTGTTCATCTTGACCAGAAGCGTGACAAGGTGGTGGACATTCGGCCTGAGCGGAGGTCGACTGGTGGCAGTGCGTCCAATCGGTGAGGGTGGGGGGTCATGTCGGCTGAACAGATGTCCAGACTCGACCGTGTCGACCGGTCGATCCTGCGGCTGCTGCAGCAGGACGGTCGCGCCTCGATCCGCTCGGTCGCCGAGCGGGTGCACGTGTCCCGGGCGAACGCCTACGCCCGGATCTCCAGGATGGTCGAGGACGGCGTCATCCGCGGCTTCACGGCCAGGGTCGACCACGAACGGGCCGGTCAGGGCGCGTCCGCGTACATCACGCTGAAGATCGTCCAGAACTCCTGGCGCACGGTGCGGGAGCAGCTGCTGGAGCTGCCGGGCGTCGCGCACATCGCCCTCGTCGGCGGCGACTTCGACGTCCTCCTGCTGGTGCACACCGCCGACAACCACGCCCTGCGGGAGCTCGTGCTCAACCGCATCCAGTCCATCCCGCAAGTGCTCGGTACACGAACGATGCTGGTGTTCGAGGAGACCGACCAGGTTCCGCCGGACTAGGGCGTGCCGTGGCGTCGCGGCACCCGGCCCGACCCGACAGACACGCCCCAGTGGGCTACCGCGCGCGGAGCCCGTCGAAGGCCAGGTGGACGACGGCGTCGGCCACGCCGTCCGCGGCCTTGAGGCCGGGGCGGTACCACTCGACGATCGAGTTGATCATGCCGAACAGCAGCCGGGTGGCCAGCCGCGGCTCGACGTCCGCGCGCAGCGAGCCGTCCGCGACGGCCGCCCGCAGCAGCTCGGCGACCTGGTGGTCGAACTCCCGGCGGCGCTCCAGCGCCCACTGCTCGGTGGCCGTGTTGCCGCGCACCCGCAGCAGCAGGGTGACGTACGGCAGCTCCGCCAGCAGCACCTCGGCCGTGCGCCGCACCACGTGCTCCAGCCGCACCACGGCCGGACCCGTGACCGCGGCCGGCTCGGCCAGGATCCCGAACAGCCCGTCCAGCGCCCGGCCGACCGCGAGCCGCAGCAGCTCCTCCTTGCCGCGGACGTGGTGGTAGATCGAGGACTTGGAGATCCCCGCGGCCCGCGAGAGGTCCTCCATCGAGGTGCCGTCGTACCCGCGCTCGTTGAACACGTCGACGGTCACGGCGAGCAGCGACTCGACGGTGTAGGCGGGACGCGTGGTGTGATCGGCCATCCCCCGAGTATCCCCGGCCCCACCCGGCCCCACGCGATCGGGTCTCCGCCCGGCCGCAGCCGCCTCGTTGGTCCGCACCAGGAGGATGGGCACAGGCCCTAGAATCTCCGGACGATCGTCCACGGCCAGCAGGGTGGGTCCAGTCCGATGACCGCAATACCGGCAGTCGAGTCCGACGTGCCAGAACAGCGCAACGACGAACCGGCCGCACCCGCCGCCGGCTGGCAGGGACGCGCCCGCGCCCTGGCCGTCCGCTTCGGGCCCGCCGTGTGGTGCTACGCGGTGCTCAAGCTGATCGGCTTCACCGTCTTCATGAAGCTGCTGTCGTTCTCCGGGGAGTACGCCAAGAAGCACCCCCGCTTCGGCGGCGGTGCCAACCCCTGGGACGTCCTCGCCAGCTGGGACGGCTGGTGGTACCAGCAGGTGGCGCAGTTCGGCTACCACCCGGCGCTGGTGCCGGTCCCCGGCGGCCAGGTCGGCTTCAGCATCGAGCAGAACTCGGCCGCGTTCTTCCCGCTCTACCCGGGCCTGATGCGGCTGACCTCGGACGTCACCGGCCTCGGCCTGTACGGCGCCGGGATGCTGGTGTCGGTGCTCGCCTCGCTGTTCGCCGCCGCCGGCATCTACGCCGTGGTGGACCGGCTGGCCGGCCCCCGCGCGGGCGTGATCGCGGCGGGCATCTGGGCCGTCGCCCCCGGCTCCGGCGCCGAGTGGGCGCTCTACTCGGACTCGACGTTCGTCGCCCTGGCCGCCTGGGCCTGCTACTGCGTGATGACCAGGCAGTGGGTCGCGGCCGGCGTGATCACCCTGTTCGCCGGCCTCAACCGCCCGACCGCGGCCGCCCTGATCGGCGCCGTCGGCCTGGCCGCGCTGGTCGAGCTGTGGCGGCGGGAGAGCGGCGTCCTGCGCCCGCTGGCCGCGATGCTGCTCGCCCCGCTCGGCCTGCTCGGCTACGTCGGCTGGGTGGGGTGGCGGACCGGCGAGTGGGGCGGTTACTTCCGCCTCCAGCACGACGCCTGGCTGCACTACTTCGACTGGGGCCAGGGCACCTTCCACGCGATCCGCGGCGTGATGCTCGGCCGCAACGACTACCCGTTCGCCTTCGCCCTGCCGGACCTCTTCGCGACCCTGATCGTGCTGACCCTGCCGGCCCTGATCGTGCTGCTGGTCCGGCTGCGCCCGCCGCTGGTGCTCACCGCCTACACCCTCGCCACGATCGTCTCGGTACTCGGCAGCCTGGGCATCTTCGGGAACGTCTCGCGCTACCTGCTGCCCGCGTTCCCGCTGTTCATCGCGCTCGCCATCGGCATGCGCAAGCTGAGCTGGCCGGTGCTGGCGACGGTGCTGGGCACCGCGGCGGCGGCGTCCGGCTGGTACGCCGGGTACGTCATCTTCGAGCTCGGCGTGCCGTAGACCGCCCGTCCTCCCCGCTTCCGGGGGCGCGTCCGCCACGGACGCGCCCCCGTTCTCTTCTCCGGAACCAAATCCCTTCCCCCTCTTGAGCCGACCGATCGTTCGGTTACTCTGTGACGTGTCCCGTCTTCCTCCCCGAGGCTCTCTGAGGAGCGAACAGATGTCCGCGGTCACCCACCCCCTCGTCAGCGAGCTGGTCGCGCGCCACCAGGCCACCCTGGACGCCGCGCTCGACGCCGCCGCCAAGCGCGACTACTGGTCGCCCTACCCCGAGTTCCCGAAGGCGTACGGCGAGAGCGGCCCCGCGGACGGCAAGGCGGCGTTCGACGCGCTGCTCGGCGCCCCGTTCGCCCTCGACGGCCACCCCACCGACGGCGACCTGGTGGGCGGCGAGACCTCCCCGTACGGCGTGGAGCTGGGCATCACCTACCCGCACGCCGGGCCGGACGCGCTGATCGCCGCGCTGAGCGCCGCCCGCCCCGCCTGGGCCGCCGCGAGCCCGCTGGAGCGCGCCGCCGTCTGCATGGAGATCCTGCAGCGGATCAACGCCCGCTCGCACGAGTTCGCCCAGGCCGTCATGCACACCACCGGCCAGGCCTACGGCATGGCCTTCCAGGCCGGCGGCCCGCACGCCCAGGACCGCGGCCTGGAGGCCGTCGCCTACGCGTACGCCGAGCAGACCCGGCTGCCCCGGCAGGCCGGCTGGACGAAGCCCCAGGGCAAGCGCGACCCGCTGGTGATGAGCAAGGAGTTCACCGTCGTCCCGCGCGGCCTCGCGCTGCTGATCGGCTGCAACACCTTCCCCACCTGGAACGGCTACCCCGGCCTGTTCGCCTCGCTGGCCACCGGCAACCCGGTGCTCGTCAAGCCGCACCCGCGGGCCGTCCTGCCGCTCGCGCTGACCGTCGCGATCGCCCGCGAGGTGCTCGCCGAGGCCGGCTACGACGCGAACCTGGTCTGCCTGGCCGCCGAGCACGAGGGCGGCACCGTCGCCAAGGACCTCGCCGTCCGCCCCGAGATCCGGATGATCGACTACACCGGCTCCACCGCCTTCGGCGACTGGCTGGAGGAGCACGCCGGGCAGGCCCTGGTCTACACCGAGAAGGCCGGCGTCAACGCCGTCGTCATCGACTCCACCGACGACTACAAGGGCATGCTCGGCAACCTGGCCTTCGCGCTCTCGCTCTACAGCGGCCAGATGTGCACCACCCCGCAGAACCTGCTGATCCCGCGCGGCGGCATCGGCACCGACCAGGGCGACAAGTCCTTCGACCAGGTCGTCGCCGACCTCGCCGGCGCGATCGAGGGCCTGCTGTCCGACGACGCCCGCGCCGCCGCCGTCCTCGGCGCCGTCGTCAACCCCGGCGTGCTCCAGCGCTCGGCCGCCGCGGCCGGCGGCGAGTACGGCGAACTCGTCCTCGCCCCGCGCGCGGTCGTCTGCGCCGAATTCCCCGGCGCGACCGTGCGCACCCCCGCCCTGGTCAAGCTCGACGCCGACAAGCCGGACGACCGCGCGGTCTTCCGCAGCGAGTGCTTCGGCCCGGTCTCCTTCGCCGTCGCCGTCGAGTCCACCGCCGCCGCGGTCGAGCTGCTGCGCACCACCGTCCGCGAGAAGGGCGCGATGACGGCCACCGGCTACACCACCTCCCCCGAGGTCGAGGCCCTGCTGGTGGAGGCCGTGCTGGACGCCGGCGTCTCGCTCTCGCTCAACCTGACCGGCGGCGTCTTCCCCAACCAGACCGCCGCCTTCTCCGACCTGCACGGCACCGGCGCCAACCCGGCCGCCAACGCCGCCTACTGCGACGGCGCGTTCGTCGCCAACCGGTTCCGCACGGTGGAGATCCGCCGGCAGGGCTGAGCCTTCCGGCACGTCACCGGGCCCCGGCGGTCACCGACCGCCGGGGCCCGGCGGTTCACACCCCGCGCCCGGGCCGGGGGATGATGGAGGCTGGAGGGACGCCGAACGACGCGTCCAACCGCCCTCCGACCACCGGGAGCTGACACATGACCGCGAAGCAGACCGTCACCGACGTCCTGATCGTCGGCGCCGGACCGACCGGCCTGCTGCTGGCCGGCGACCTCGCCGCCGCCGGCCTCGCCGTCACCCTCCTGGAGAAGCGCGGCGCCGAGTCCAACCTCACCCGGGCCTTCGCCGTGCACGCCCGCACGCTCGAAATGCTCGACGCCCGCGGCCTCGCCGACGACCTCATCGCCACCGGCCGGCCGCTCACCTCGCTGAAGATGTTCAACCGCTTCGGCGTCGAGCTCGGCAACCTGCCGACCCGCTTCCCGTTCGTCCTGATCACCCCGCAGTACAACGTCGAACGGCTGCTGCACGAGCGCGCGGTCGGGGCCGGCGCGACGATCGTGCGCGGCAGCGAGGTCACCGGCCTGCGGCAGGACGCCGAGGGCGTCACGCTGGAGACCGCCGACGGCACCACCCACCGCGCCCGCTACGCGGTCGGCACCGACGGCGTCCGCTCCACCGTCCGCGAGCTGCTCGGCGTCCCGTACCCCGGCGAGTCCGTGGTCGACTCCGTCCTGCTCGCCGACGTCCGGCTGGAGCGGGAGCCCGAGAACACCATCACCGTCGGCGCCGGCAGCGCGGGCTTCGCCTTCCTCGCCCCCTTCGGCGACGGCTACCACCGCGTCATCGCCTGGGACCGCACCGAGCGCGTCCCGGACGGCACCACCCCCTCGCTGGAGCGGATCGCCGCCATCACCGAGGCCGCCATCGGCGAGGACTTCGGCATGCACGAGGCCCGCTGGGCCTCCACCTTCCACAGCGACGAGCGCCAGGTGCCCAACTACCGCTCCGGCCGGGTCTTCCTGGCCGGCGACGCCGCGCACTGCCACTCGCCGGCCGGCGGCCAGGGCATGAACACCGGCCTCCAGGACGCCGCCAACCTCTCCTGGAAGCTCGCCGCCGTGCTGCGCGGCCACGCCACCGACGCGCTGCTCGACAGCTACCAGACCGAGCGCCACCCGGTCGGGAAGATGGTCCTGCGCACCTCCGGCGCCCTGATCCGGCTCGCCCTCGCCGAGTCCGCGCCCACCCGCGCCCTGCGCGGCGCGCTCACCGCGCTCGGCGGCCACCTCGACCCGGTCACCGAGCGCGGCGCCCGGCTGGTCTCCGGGATCGACATCGCCTACCCCGCCCCGAAGGACGCCCACCCGCTGGTCGGCAAGCGCGTCCCCGACCTGCGGCTGACCGCGATCGAGAAGCCCCGCGACGACGAGCCCGCCGCACCCGAGCGGCTCTACGAGGCGCTGCGCGCCGGGAAGTTCGTCCTGGTCAGCAACGACGTCCAGAGCGCCGCCGCCCCCTGGGCCGGCCGGCTCGTCACCACCGCCCCCGCCGACCCGCACGGCAAGCTGCGCGACACCGTCCTGCTGATCCGCCCCGACGGCTACGCCGCCTGGGCCGCCGTCGACCCGGGCCACCGCGACGTCACCGAGGCCCTCACCGCCCACCTCGGCGCCCCGACGACGGCCTGAGGACCCCTTCGTTCTCCCGCGCCCCGTGCGGGGCGCGGGAGAACGCCGCGCTAGCCCTTCGCCTTCACGTAGTGCCGGGCCGCCTTCGCCCGGTTCCCGCACACGGCCATCCGGCACCACCGCCGCCGCCCGTTCTGCGACGCGTCGAAGAAGTGCAGGATGCAGGCGTCGTGCGCACACTGCCGCACCCGGTGCGCCCCCTGCGCGACCAGCCCGAGGAAGTCGTCCACCGCGAGCCAGGCGGCCAGCCACTGCGGCTCGTCGACCTCGATCCGGTCCTCCGCGCCGCCCGCGCCGGCCGTCCGCCGGATCCGTCCGTGGGCGAGCACCTCGTCCAGCCCGGCCCGCGCGGCCCCGCCCAACTCCCCGTTCTCACCGAGCGACCGCACCGCGGCCCCGAGCGCCTCACGGGCCCCGAGCACCGCGGCCAGCCCGGCGGCGTCGGCCTCGCAGCGCTCGCCCAGCCCGGCGGAGGAGAGCCAGATCCCGTACCCGTCGGGCTCGCCGAGCAGGTCGTTGAGGGGGGTGCCGGCCCAGCGCGTGTTGAGCAGGTCGAGCGCCAGCGGCTCGCCGATCAGCGGGCGGGGGTCCCTCGGGTCCGCCTTCACGTCAGTCATCGTTCTCCCTCGGCTCCACGCGATTCTACGGCCGTCCCGGAAGCCCCAACTGGTGTGGACCACCGCCGAATTTCCGATCATTCACTGTATGAAACACCTGCCGTTCCGCCGTTCCACACTTGACTGTTTTTTAGCAACGAATTGCCTGACCATGAGCCAATCCCCGGAGTTGTTCTGTCATGTTCTAGCCAGCGTTCTACCCCAGAGCGTCAAGTGCCCCTTGCCGGACCCCACATCCGGCCAGAGGAGGATCCGTTGCGCCCCCGCACCCTCGCCCTCGCGGCCGCCATAGCCGTGCTGCCGCTGACCGCCGTCTCGCTCGGCGTCACGACCGCGCAGGCCGCGTCCACCCCCCACGCCGCTCCCCGCATCGAGCTGCCGAACACCGTGAACCCCGCGGTGGCCCACTCCGAGAAGAAGGGCGACGTGCCCGCCGAGCAGCAGATCTCGGTCGCCGTCAGCCTGAAGCTCCGCAACGCCGACGAGCTGGAGCGCTTCCTCGCGGCGGTCACCACCCCGGGCACTCCGGAGTACGGCCACTACCTGACGCCGGAGCAGTTCAACCAGCGGTTCGGCCCGACCCAGGCCGCCGTCGACCAGGTCAAGGCCTACCTCGCCGGCCAGGGCCTGACGGTCACCGAGGTGAGCGCCAACCGCCAGGTCGTCAGCGCCCGCGGTACCAACGACCAGGTCTCGCAGGCCTTCGGCACCCACGAGAGCTCCTACGTCGACCCGCAGCTGCAGCGCGCGTTCTACGCGAACGACGCGGCCGCCTCCGTCCCGGCCGACCTCGCCGACGTCGTCCAGGGCGTGCACGGCCTGGACAACCACGCGGTCCGCAAGAACCGCCTGGCGACCCCGCACGCGGTCACCCCGAACGCGGCCTCGGCCACCCCGAACGGCGTGGGCCCGGCCCAGTACGACGGCGCCTACAACCTGGACAAGACCGGCGCCGACGGCACCGGCGTCACCGTCGCCCTCTGGGAGTTCGACGGCTACACGTCCTCGGACCTGACCACCTACGACAGCCAGTACGGCCTCTCCGGCCCGGCCGTCTCCACGGTCTCGGTCGACGGCGCCAACTACGACTCCGCCCCCGGCCAGGGCCAGGGCGAGGTCGAGCTGGACAGCGAGATCGTCCGCGGTGCCGCCCCCAAGGCGACCCAGCTGATCTACGAGGCCCCGAACTCGGACCAGGGCGAGATCGACATGGCCAACAAGATCGTGGCCGACAACAAGGCCTCGGTCATCTCGATCTCCTGGGGCTCCTGCGAGCCGGACACCACGGCCGCGTCGATGACCGCCGTCGACAACGCCTTCAAGCAGGCCGCCGCGCAGGGCATCTCGATCTTCTCCGCCTCCGGCGACGACGGCTCGCGCGACTGCACCCGCTCAACCAGCGGCTCGACCGTCAAGGCCGTCGACTTCCCGGCCTCCAGCCCGCACCAGACCGGTGTCGGCGGCACCAACCTCAAGGTCTCCGGCAACGCCTACTCCTCGGAGAGCGCCTGGAGCACCGCCGGCGGCGGCGTGTCCACCGTCTTCAGCAAGCCGACCTGGCAGACCGGCACCGGCGTCAACGGCACCATGCGCACCGTCCCGGACGTCGCCTCCAACGCCGACCCGGCGAGCGGCTTCGCGATCTACACCGCCGGCGCCTGGCAGGTCTACGGCGGCACCAGCGCGGCCGCCCCGCTGTGGTCCGGCTACGCCGCCCAGTTCAACCAGAAGGCCAAGGCGGCCGGGCAGTCCGCCCTCGGCGAGGCCAGCCCGCGCCTGTACGCCGTCGCCAACAGCAGCAGCTACGGCAGCACGTTCCACGACGTGAAGACCGGCTCGAACCAGGACTTCCCGGCCAAGACCGGCTACGACCAGGTCACCGGCTGGGGCTCCCCGGTCGCGGACGCCCTGACCACCGCCCTGCTCGGCGGCGGCGGCACCCCGACCCCGCCCCCGACCGGCGGCTGCACCGCGGCCCAGCTGATCGGCAACGGCGGCTTCGAGTCCGGCACCGCGGCCCCGTGGACGACGTCGAGCGGCGTGGTCGACAACAGCAGCTCGCAGCCGGCCCACGGCGGCAGCTGGAAGGCCTGGCTGGACGGCTACGGCAGCTCGCACACCGACACCCTGTCGCAGACCGTCTCGATCCCGGCCGGCTGCACGTCCGCGTCGCTGACGTTCTGGCTGCACATCGACACCGCCGAGAGCGGCAGCACCGCGTACGACACGCTGACCCTGCAGGCGAACTCGACCACGCTGAAGACCTGGTCCAACGTGGACGCGGCCGCCGGCTACGTGCAGCGCACCGTCGACCTGACCTCCTTCGCCGGCCAGACCGTGACCCTCAAGTTCACCGGCACCGAGGACGGCTCGAACCAGACCAGCTTCGTGATCGACGACGTCGCCCTGAACGTCGGCTGATCACCTTCTGGTAACCGAGACCCCGCCGGGGCGGCGCCGTCAGGGCCCGCCCCGGCGGTGTGTTATACGTCACCACCTGGGACGATGCGTGTTTCCGCAATGTTTCAAGATCGCTAACCCTGCGGTTCACCTCCCGTGACCACTGTCATACGCACGACGGATGACGTAGCCTCTCGACCGTGCATAGGGTTCCCCAAAGCTCGGTGAAGCCGCTGGCGGCGCGCCCCGGCGCCGACCCGGTCCCGCCGAACTCACCTGGTGGGGAGGGTTACCGCATGGCCGCACAGCAGCCCCAGGACGCCGCGCGACTCCGGCTGGTCGAAGAGCGCCCGGAGCGCACCGGCCCGCCCGTACTCGCGCCCGCGCCGGTACCGGCGGCCCTGCCGCCCGCCGGATCGCCGGCCGCCGGCCGGCCCGCCACCGCGGGCGGCTTCGCGGACACCCTGCACCTGGCGATCGAGGCCAGCGGCCTCAGCCTGGACCGGATCCGGGCGGCGCTCACCCAACGCGGCGTCAGGGTCAGCGTCACGACGCTGAGTTACTGGCGGCGCGGCCGCAGCCAGCCCGAGCGGGCCAGCTCGCTGCGCGCCGTCCACCTGCTGGAGGAACTGCTCGGCCTGCCGCACAGCTCGCTGTCCTCGCTGCTCGGCCCGCCGCGCCCGCGCGGCCGCTGGGCCGCCGCCGCCAACACCTGCCACCTCGGGCTGGAGGACGTCTGGCCCGGCGAGCAGGAGATCGCCGACATCTTCGCCGAGCTGGACGCCCCGCCGGCCGGCGAGCTGGAGCGGCTGAGCATCCACGACTCGTACTACGTCGACGCCCAGCGCCGTGGCAACCTGCTGCGGATGCGCCAGGTGGTCCGCGCCACCGTCGCCGGCGTCGGCCGCTGCCTGGTCGTGCACAAGGCCGACGAGGAGGCCACCGGCTGCCCCGAGATCACCTCGGTCCGGCACGGCCGGCTCGGCCGCGTCCGCCGCCGCCCGGAGGCCGGGCTGACCGTCGGCGAGATCATGCTGGACCGCCCGCTCGGCCTGGGCGACAGCACGGTCTTCGAGTACGAGGTGGAGATCCCGCCCGGCGGCCCGACGCTGGAGTACAGCCGCCGCTTCGCGACCCAGGTGCGCGAGTACGTGCTCCAGGTCCACTTCGACCCCGCGGCCGTCCCGGTGCACTGCGAGCGGTACGACCGCGACCCGGGCGAGGACGTCGACAGCCGCCGCGAGCAGCTGTGGATCGGCGCCTCCGCGAGCGCCCACGTGCTCTCCCCGGACCAGCAGCCGGGCCACATCGGCATCCGGTGGGAGTGGGAGTAGCCGCCGCGCGGCTCCCCACTCCCACTCCCGTTCCCCCCTTCCCGCTCAGTCGCGCCCTCGCGCCCTCGCGCCCTCACACCGCCGCGCCCTCATGCCGCCACCACCTAACCCCTGCATGCCCTGATACCGGTTGACGCTCCATCACCTAACCACTAACTTCATGAGTACCGGTTAGGCACGAGCCCCTCCGGACCACCCAGCCACGGGAGCGTCCAGGCATGTCCAGCCCCGCCCTGATCCACACCCTGAAGACCGGCCACGTCGGCCTCAACGTCACCGACCTGGAGCGCTCGATCGCGTTCTACCGCGCCGTCCTCGGCGTCCAGGTGACGCACGAGGGCACCGACGCCGAGCGCCGCTACGCCCTGATGGGCCGCGACGGCCGTCTGGTGGTCACCCTCTGGCAGCAGAGCACCGGCACCTTCGCCACCGCCTCCCCCGGCCTGCACCACCTGTCCTTCGAGGTCGAGAGCCTCGACGAGGTCCGCGCCACCGAGCACCGACTGCGCGAGCTCGGCGCCGAGTTCGCGTACGACGGGGTCGTGCCGCACGGCGAGGGCTCGGACTCCGGCGGCATCTTCTTCACCGACCCCGACGGCATCCGGCTGGAGATCTACGCCCGCGCCGGAGTCGCCGCGACGGGCGCCGCAGCGCCCACGGCGGACGCCCCGACCTGTGGCTTCTTCTAGGCCGGAGGCCGCCGTGACCACCTCCGTCACGCCCTACCACCCCGGCGAGCTCGCCGCCCAGGCGCTGGCCGGCGTGCGGGAGCGCGCCGACCACGCCGGCCGGGCGATCCGCGGCACCATCCCGCCGGTCGCCGCCCGCTTCCTCACCGAGCGCCGGACGCTCGTGGTCGGCGCCGCCGACCCGGACGGCCGGGTCTGGGCCACCCAGCTCGCCGGTGCCCCCGGCTTCCTCCAGGCCGGCGACGAGCGGACCATGACGGTCGCCGCCCGCCCCGCCGGGGACGACCCGCTGGCCGCCGCCCTGGCCGGCCCGGCCCGGGTCGGCACCATCGCCCTCGACCCGGCCGGGCGGCGCCGGATGCGGCTCAACGGCCGCTCGGTGCCGGACCGCCGGGGCGGTCTGGTGATCACCGCCGACCAGGTCGTCTCCAACTGCCCGAAGTACATCCAGCGCCGCACCCCGCTCGACCGCCCGTCCGCCGGCGCCCCGCGCGCCGTGTCCGCCGGGCCGGCGCTCTCCACCGCGCAGCGGCTGACCGCCGCCACCGCCGACACGTTCTTCGTCGCCACCGTCGGCCCGGACGGCGGCGTGGACGCGTCCCACCGGGGCGGCTTCCCCGGCTTCCTGCGGGCCGCGGCCCCCGACCGGCTGGTCTGGCCGGAGTACCAGGGCAACAGCATGTTCATGACGCTCGGGAACCTGGAGCTCGACCCGCGGGCCGGCCTCCTCCTGCCCGACTGGGAGACCGGCGGCGCCCTGCTCGTCACCGGCGAGGCCCGCACCGAATGGTCCCCCGGGGCCCGCGCGGGCGTGCCCGGCGCCCAGCGGATGGTCGAACTGGCCGTCACCGGCGTCGTCGAACTCGCCGACGCCACCCCGCTGGCCTGGACCGACCCCGAGTACTCCCCGGCCAACCCGCACCCTGCCGACCGAACCGCCGACTGACCCCGCCGACCGGCCGAGCCGCCGTCAGCTCCGGTGCCGGCACTACCGTCTCCCCTCCACCCCCGCCACGCCCGGGCCGCCGAACGGCCGTCACCCGCGCGGCCCAGCCCGCCGCGCCGCGGCCCGCCCGCTTTGGGACCTTGGTCCCGGTACCACGCGGAACCGGCCCGGGAAGGTCAGTCCTGCCACACCGTCAGACCGACCATGAAGAGGTGGACCATGACCGGCGCCGACCCGTCCCCGCTGCTGGAGTTCGTCGAGGTCGAACCCGGCGACGACTGCATATGCGGGGGCTGCAACGCCCGCCGCCGCGCCCGGCTGCACGCCGCCCCGGTGCACGAGGGCGGGCACGCCGCGGCCCGCAGCGTCCGCCGCCGGGCGGCGGTCCTGGTGGCCGCCGTCGGCACCGCGATGGGCGGCGGCGCGGCCGCGGCGACGGCGGCGGTCGCCGCCCCCGCGCCCAACCCGGGCGGCGGCAGCAGCGCCACCCCGCAGAACCCGCAGGGCGAGGTCAGCAGCCTCTACGGCGAGGACGACGGCGGCACCGACACCACCCCGCGCACCTCCGCCCAGCCGGTGACGAGGGCCCGGATCATCCAGCGCGCGCAGAGCTGGGTCGACCAGCGGGTGCCGTACGGCATGGGCCGCTACTGGTCGGACGGCTACCGGCAGGACTGCTCCGGCTTCGTCTCGATGGCCTGGGGCCTGGACGGCAGCCAGACCACCTGGACCCTGCCGAACTTCGCCGAGCGGATCGGCAAGGCCGACCTCCAGCCCGGCGACGTCCTGATCTACAACAACCCGGCCAACCCGCAGGCCGGTTCGCACGCGACGATCTTCGGCGGCTGGACCGACTCCACCCGCACCCGCTACGTCGCCTACGAGCAGACCGCCCCCGGCACGACGAAGCGCAGCACGCCGTACGCGTACTGGAACAACCCCGGCTCGTACGTCCCGTACCGCTACACCGGCCTCTCCGGCGCCGGCAACGACGGCACCCCCTCGACGGCCTTCCCCGGCGCCGACAAGTTCGGCCCCGGCGCGAACAACGCGTACGTCACCGAGCTCGGCCGGATGCTCGTGCAGCGCGGCGGCGCCCGGTTCTACTCCGAGGGCCCGGGCCCGCAGTGGGGCGAGGCCGACCGCAAGGCCACCGAGGCCTTCCAGCTCGCCCAGGGCTGGCGCGGCGGCGAGGCCGACGGCATCCCGGGCAAGGACACCTGGGACTACCTGGTCAACGGCAAGGGCCGGAGCATCGACGCCGGCGCCCCACTGCCACCCCCGCCCCCGCCCGCGAGCGGCGCACCCGCGTACCCGGGCGCCGACCGGTTCGGGCCCGGCGCGAACAACGACTCCGTCCGTCAGCTCGGCGAGCAGCTCGTCCGCAAGGGCTTCGGCGGCGCCTACGCCGTCGGCCCCGGCCCGCAGTGGGGCGAGGGCGACCGCGCCAACGTCCAGTCCTTCCAGCAGGCCCAGGGCTGGAGCGGCATCGACGCCGACGGCTACCCGGGCCCGGAGACGTGGCGGCGGCTGTTCTCCTGACGCCCCGGCGCCCGCCCGCTCAGCCGCGGCCGGGCGGGCGCCCCGACATCCAGTGGAAGAGCCCCATCGCGACGCTCGTCGCGAGGTTGAAGCTGGACACCCCCGGCTGCATCGGCACCGCGACCAGGTGGTCCGCACGAGCCTTGAGCTCCGCCGAGACGCCGTGCCGCTCGGTGCCGAACGCCAGCAGCGCGTCGTCCGGGAACGCCAGCGTGCGGATGTCCGCGCCCTCGGGGTCCAGCACGTAGAGCGGCCCGGCGGGCAGCTCCGGCAGGGCCAGCCGCTCGACCGCGGTCGCGAAGTGCAGGCCCGCGCTGCCGCGCACGACGGTCGGGTGCCAGGGGTCGAGGTCGCCGGTGGTGACGACCCCGGTGGCGCCGAAGCCCGCCGCGAGCCGGATCACCGCGCCGACGTTGCCCAGGTTGCGCGGGTTCTCCAGCAGCACGACCGGCGCGCGGCGGGGCCGGTGCCCGAGCGCGGCCCGGTTCGCCCCGGCGGACGGCCGCACCGCCAGCGCGATCACCCCGGTCGGGTGCAGCCGGGGCGCCAGCGTCCGCAGCGCGGTCTCCGGCACCTCCACCGCGAGGCCGGCCAGCGCCGGCCCGACGTCCTCGGCCAGCTCGGCGGCGAGCGCCAGCAGCGCGGCCCGGTCCGCGGTCAGCACCTGCCGGACCTCCCCGCCGAAGCGCAGCGCGTGCTTCAGCGGGTGGAACCCGTCCAGCAGGACCGTCCCCGGCTCCCGCTCCACCGCCCGCCAGCCGCGCACCACGTCGTCCACACCGCTCATGCCGTTCATGGCGTTCATGCTTCCACCCCGCCGTCCGCGGGCTCACCGCCACCCGCGTCCGCCACCCGCGTCCGCCCCCCGAACGTCCTCCCGCCCCCGCAAAGCCCGCTCCAGCTCCTTCAACGCCTGCATCAGCAACCGCACCCCCGCCCACAGCACATCCCGCTGCACCCCCTCCGGCACCTCCGCCAGCCGCTTCTCCAACTGCGCCTGCGCCCCCCGCACCGCCCCGAAGTCCACCGGCCGCCCGGTCAACAGCGCCCCCGCCGCGAGCGCCGTCCCGAGCCGCAGCTCCTCGGCGAACCCGGCCGCCCCCGGCACCGGCTCGGCGTCGCCGGCCGGCAGGTGGGCCTCCAGCAGGACGGCCGCCCGCCCGAGGCGTCCGACCGCGGCCCTGGCCCGGTCGATCCGGCGCCGGCTCACCCCGGGCAGTCCGGACGCGTGCCGTCCCGGTTCGGCGTCGGCCCGTTCCATCGCCTGGAGCAGTTCGGAGCGTGCCTCCCGGGAGTCCAGCAGCGCCGTCCGCACGTCCCGTCCGCGCGGCGCCGCCGGGTCCTCGTAGCCGTCGATCACCGCCGCCGCGTACCGCCCGGCGGCGGCCAGCCACTCGGCGAGCCGCTCACCGAGCCGGGCGGTCTGCCAGGTCGGGAAGAGCGCGTACGTGACGAGCGCGACGGATCCGCCGAGCAGGGTCAGCCCGACCCGTTCGAAGGCGGTCGTCAGCGGGTCGCCCGGCTGCAGTCCGAGCAGGAAGACGACGTACGACGAGATGCCCACGGTCATCAGCGCGTACCCGGTCCGCAGCGTCAGGTAGGCCCCGCCGATGCAGAGCACCGCCAGCGCCGCGAGCACCCACGCGCCGGGGTGCGCCAGCTGGACCACGAGGGTCGGGACGGCGACCCCGACGACCGTCCCGGCGAGCCGGGCGACGCCCCGGCTGTAGGTCTGGGCGAAGTCGGGCCGCATGACCATCGCGGCGGTCATCGGCGCCCAGTGGCCGTGCTCGAACCCGGCGGCCCGCGCCAGCAGGTACGCGGCCGTGACGACCCCGGTGAGCCGGACGGCGTGCTGGAACACCGCCGAGCGCGGCCGGACCTGCCGCCGCACCGCCCGCAGCGCGGCGGGCAGCATCCGGAACAGCGGCGGCTTGTGCAGGGCGCCGCCGGCCCCGACGACGGGCACCGTGACGGTGTCCACGTCGCCGCGGTCCAGCGTGTCGGCGGCCTTGCGCAGCAGCCCGCCGAGCCGCCGGGCCGAGCGCTTGGCCGCACCCCGCAGCCGCCCGTCCGCCTCGGGTGCGGCCAGCGGGACGGGTGCGGCGAGCGCGTAGACGGGCGCGGTGCGGGGGAGGCGGACGGGATCACCGGTCCTGATGGCCCGGGCGAGGGCGTCCATGGCCTCGGCGGACGCGGCGAGGACCTCCCGGGCGCGGTCGCGCTGCGGCCCTTCCGCCGGCGCGCCGACCTTGGGGTCGGCGAGCGCGGCGAGGGTGGGGCGGATGCGTTCGGCGATGCCGCGCAGGCCGCGCAGTTCGGGCGGCCGGTGGCGGTCCTGCCAAGGGGTGAGGGCGGCGGCGTGCCGGGCGGTCATGAACGGCGCGGGGTCGACGTGCGCGGTCGGGTCCTGCCGCAACCGCCGTGCGTAGTCGCCCAGTTCGGCGTAGGTGTCGGCGAGTGCCACCCGCTGGGCGGTCCAACTGCCGATCGGCCACAGGGTGATGACGGCGGCCTGGACGACGCCGCCGAGGGCCGCGACGAGTCCGTGGCCGAGCGCGGCGAGCACGCCGACCGGGAGCTGGACGACGATCAGCATCACCGAGACGGTGTTGGCCGCGACCACCCCGGCGGTCGGCCCGATCGCCCAGGCGAGTCCGGCGGCGAAGGCCCACACCGCGAGCAGCGCCGGGAACAGCCCGAAGACGCCGACGGCCAGGTACCCGAGGAAGGTGCTGGTGCCGAGCCCGATCCCGGCGGCGACGGCGAGGCTGGCCCGGGGCCGGAAGCTGCGCTGGAAGGTGGCCGTCCCGGCGATGAACGCGCCCATCGCGGCCGAGGTCGCGAGCGAGGGCCCGCCGAGCGCGAGGGTCGGGAACAGCACGAGCCCCACGGCGACGGCCCCGCGCGCCGCCCGTTTGGGGTCGGTCAGCGCCCGGTCGAGGGTGAGTCCGGTCCGCGCGGTGTCACGTAGCGCGGCGAACCAGGACATAGCGCCATCCTAGAGCGGCTCGTCCGCTCCCACCGGCTCTCGCTCCCGCTCCCGCGGGACCGCACCGCCCCGCCGGACCGGCCGCACCCGCCGCACCCGCCGCACCTGCCGCTCCGCCCAGAGCAGCGCCCCGGTCGGCAGGAACACCGCGTCCGCCGCGACCATCGCGAGCGAGAACACCGGAAGCCCGAGCACCACCGCGATCCCGAGGTGCTCGGCCATCATGATCGCCAGCAGGACGTTCTTGACCCGCCGGTCGAGCAGCGTGAACGGGAACGCGACCTGCACGATCACCGTGCCGTAGGAGATCAGGAACACCGGCACCAGCGCCGAGCCGACCAGCGCGGACAGCGCCGGCCAGGGCGCGAAGTAGTCCAGGTGGAGCGGGTAGTACAGCGCGGTGCCGTCCTGCCAGCGCGTGCCCTGCACCTTGTACCAGCCGGCCGTCGCGTAGATCAGCACCACCTCGGCGGCGATCACCAGCATCGCGCAGTTGTGCACCGTGTTCGCGAGCCCGTCGAGCACCGCCCGCACCTCGCCGTCCGGCCGCAGCCGGCCGAGCGCCCACCAGAGCCCCGCCACCGCCCAGAGCCCCCAGAACAGCGGTGCCCACCCGAGGTACGGGAACGCGGCGGAGGTCCAGGTCAGGCTGTCCCCGGAGAAGTCCCCGAGCTGACAGACCGCCAGCACGGCCCCGAGGACGGCCCAGAGCACGACGCCGCCCCACCCGGGACGGCCCCGCCGGGCGTCGAGCGACCACACCTCGGCGCAGCGGGTGAAGACCAGGTAGACGGCCATCAGGTGGACGACGTTGTCGCCGCCGTCGCCGAGGAAGACGTCCCGGTTCTGCAGCGACAGCACGGTGACCAGGAAGAGCACGGTGCTCGCCCGGGTCCGCCAGCCGAGCACCACGGCGAGGGCGGCGAGCACCGCCAGGTGGTAGACCGCCTCGAACCAGAGCCGCCCGTCGAACCAGGGCAGCACGGTGAAGGCCCCGTTGTCGGCGAGGAGCTGCCGGGCGAGGTCCAGGGACCAGGGCGACCGGTCGCCGTACAGCACCCGCCGGTTCGGCCACTCGCGCAGCAGGTAGGCGAGCCAGACCAGCCCGAAGCCGATCCGCACCACGGCCGCCTGGTGGCGGCCGAGCACCCGCCCGGTGAACGCCTCCAGCGCCCGGCCGACGCGTGCGAGCGGACCCGGGGCCGGTGTGGGCACGGACTCGGGTGCGGACACGGCAACGACCTGCTGCCCGCCCTGGCACGGGATCCCGTCCAACCGCGGCTGTTCGCCCCCGGACGACGAGACCTCCCGCGGCTGTTCGACACCGGACGGCGAGACCCCCGACGGCGAAACCCCCGACGGCGAGACCTCCGGCTGCGACACCTCGTTCACCCGAGCCCCCGGAAGTCCGCGTCGTCCACCGGCCACCAGGGCAGCTCCCGCGTCTTCGGCTCGGGCGGCGGGGCCTCCCCGCTCCAGGACGGCGGCGGGACGGTCGCCGAGGTCACCCGGAACTGGATCTCCAGGATCCGCTCGCCGTCCACGCTCCGGCCGATCCGCTGGAGCGCTATGCGCTTCAGGTACTCCTCGGCGAGCTTGCCCCGGCTGTTGGTCAGCGTCTCGTCCTGCGGGTTGTGCGAGCCGTCGTAGAAGTCCCAGGCCCGCCGCAGCAGGTTCTGGTCGACGTGGCTGGGCGCCGGGTTGCCCCTTATCGCGGCGATGTCCCGGGCGGTCAGCCCGAGCCAGTCGCGGGTCTCGGTGGCGCCGCCGCCGGCGACGGTCCGCACCCGGGCGTCCAGGCTGACGTTCTGCTGGAGCGGGTTGGGCGCGAAGAGCTTCCAGTTCTGTTCGAACTCGGGGTAGACCACCCCGTCGATCTGCTCCCGGTACTGCCGGGACACCGTGTTGGCGGGCGCGACGTGCAGGAACACCGCGCCGAGGAACAGTCCCGTCCCGGTGAGCAGCACCACGGCGGCCAGGCCCAGAACGAGCTGCGCGGGCCGCGACCGGACCCGCGCGCCGGCCGGTGTGTCCGTGCTGTCCGCCATGCGCGCTCCCCCTGCCGGACGGGCGCCGCCGGGCCCGTCCCGGGTCGGTCGCGCGCCCATCCTGCCCTACCGGGCCAAAGGGTGCGTACCGGTCGGAGCGGGGTTCAGAGGACGAACGCGTCCTGGCCGGTGCTGCTGACCATGGGCCGGCCGGCGCCCTCCCAGGCGTACATGCCGCCGTCCACGTTCACCGCGTCCCGGCCCTGCTGCACCAGGTACTGGACGACCTGCGCCGAGCGGCCGCCGACGCGGCACAGCACGTACAGCTTGTCGTCCGGCAGCTCGCCGAGCCGGGCGATGACCTGCCCGAGCGGGATGTGCAGGGCGCCGTCCACGTGGCCCGCGTCCCACTCGTCCTGCTCGCGGACGTCCAGGAGGACGGCATCGGCGGGCACGGAGGCGGCGTCGGCGGAGGGGATCTGCGGGAACATCGTGTGGGTCTCCTGGGGCTCGATCGGGTCCGTGCCATTGTCGCCCACCGGGGGCCGGGGATCGCCGAGCAGCCGGGCCAGCTCGGCCTGCCGGTCCGCGGCCTTGGCCAGCAGCTCCTCGGCGAGCTGCTCCAGCAGCCCGTCCGGGTCCTGCGGCGCGAGCGCGAGGAGCTCCCCCATCGGGGTGCGCTCCAGCCGGACCTGCTCGGCGGCGGTCTCGGCGATCTTCGCGGTGAGCCATTCCAGTCGGCGGCGCAGCCACTCCAGCCGGTCCGGCGCGTCCGGCGCGGGGGCCGCCTCGGGCGCGGTGGACCACTCGGCGGCCAGGCCGGCCAGCGCGCCGGCGTCGCCGAACGCGTAGGCCTCGTTGACCCGGACGAGGAACGCGGCCCGGCGCTCCTGCTCGGCCGGGTCGGTGGTGAGGTCGGGGTGGGCGCGGCGCACGAGGTCGCGGTAGATCCGCTGGGCCTCCCGTCCGGAGCGGACCTTGGCCGGGGCGGCGGGCGGCGGCGGGACGGCCTCCTCCTCGCCGCCGCGCTCCTCGCGGACCGCCTGGACGGAGTCGAACAGCGCGTCCAAGTCGGGGAGTTCCTCGACCTGCTGCCTGGCCTCGGCGGCCCGCCGGACGTCCTCGGGGCGCCCGGTCGTGGCCGCGACGGCCTCGGCGACCAGGGCGTCCAGCTCGTCGAGCCGGGCGTAGAGCGGGCCGAGCAGCTGATGGTGGATCAGCGCGAAGTTGTCGATCTCGACCCGCAGCGTCTGCACGTCGACGTCCATGCTCAGCCAGGCGAGTTCGGCGGCGGCGACCCGCTCCTCCAGCTCCTGCTGCTCCGGGTCCGTCCAGCGGACGGGGATCTGCGCGGTCACTTCTCGCCTCTGTCTCGTCCCTACTGCGTTCGGCCGCCGGGCGGCCCGGCCTGCCACCCTACCCCCGCGCGGGAAGCGTCAACCGGGCGGAAGGGGGGTACGAACCGGCGCGAGGCAAGCGGCGTGCAACCGATCCTGATGAATCTCCCCGTTTCGCTATCGAGCCCGGCCCGGTCCGTGCTTCGCTGGTATCCGCACAGCGTGCCTTCCTCCGGAGAGACGGCCGCCTCCAGGCGTGGCGGCCAGGCGGGAGCAGACCGAATCCATGGTGGACGAGCCCAACTCCACACCGCGTCCGGCGGGCGCCGAGGCCGTTCCGGGAGGCCACCCGGCGGGTGTCGCCGCCCTGGTCCGGCTCGCCCTCGTCCTGGTCGACCGGGCCGGACGGATCGCCCAGTGGAGCCGGGCCGCCGAGGAGCTCTTCGGGCACCGGGCCGAGGTCGCCCGCGACCGCCCCGCCTCGGGCCTGCTGCCCGCCATGGAGCCCCGCGGATCCGCCGGCGCCACCTGCGCCCGCCGCCGCTGCGACGCCCTCGACACCCTGGCCGCGCTGACCGCCGACGGCCCGCCCTGGGCCGGCCAGATGCCCGTCACCGACCGCGAGGACCACCTGCGCGACGTGCTGTGGTGGGCCTACCCGCTGCCCGGCCCGTCCGGCGGCCTGCTCGCCCTGGCCGCGGACGCCCGCCCGCTGCGCACCTCGGGACCGCGCCTCGCGCTGGGCGAGCGGCTGCTGCCGTTCGCGCCCGCCCCCGCCGCCCGGGGCGGCTTCCACGGGCTGGTCGCCGCGCTCACCCCGCCCGGCGGAGCACCCGCCGGTTCCGCCGCGGCGTCGGCGCTGGCCCGGCTCCTGCCCGCCGCCCACCGGGCACCGCTGGTGGCGGCGCTGGAGCTCGCCGGGCTGCCCGCCCTGCGGCTGGACGCGGCCACCGTGCTCCCGGTGCTGCCCTCCGACCCGCAGTGCGGCGCCGCGCACGCCGCCGCCGGGATCGGCCGCCGCTACCCCACCGCCCAGCAGCGCGCCGCCCGGGTGGGCCCGCCACCGCAGCCCGAGCAGGCCGGCGCGTCCCGGACCGTCCGCGGCCGCCCGGCCGGCCCGCTGCCCGGCCAGCGCGACTGCGCCGAACGGCCCGCCGCCAGGCCGGCCGCCCTGTCCGTCCCGTCCCCCACCGGAGGAGGCGCCGCCATCGAGCCGGCCGCCGTCGAATCGTCCGCCAACGGGCACCAGGCCCTCGCCCCGGCCCCGGTCGGGCGGAGCGCCCGCGGCGACCAGTCCCCGGGCACCGCCCCGGACACCACCGCGTCCGCCGTCCCGGCCCCCGCCGGCGCCGACGGCCCGCCCCACGGCGGCCGCCTCGGCCCGTTCCTGACCAACGGCCACGCCGGCGAGCAGCTGGCCCTGCTGAACGAGGTCGGCGGCAAGGTCGGCACCACCCTGGACCTCGGCTTCACCGCCCACGAGCTCTGCCAGGTGCTGGTCCCCCGGGTCGCCGACTTCGCCTGCGTGGACCTCGTGGACGGGCTGATCTCCGACTCGGAGCTGCCCGCCGCCCGGCCGGACGACGACACGATGCTCCGCCGGGTCGCCCTGGTCTACAACGAGACCGGCGGCGCCTGGGACCACGTCCTGTCCGAGGGCGCGCTGGTCAGCATGCCCCGCCGCACCCCGCCCGGGATGGCCCTCCAGCTGAACCAGCCGGTCCTCGTCCCGGTGGTCAGCGACGACGTCGCGGTCGACTACGCCATCGCGCTCGGCGGCGCCCGGCTGGCCCCGGTGGTCTCCGGCCGCTCGATGCTCGTCGTCCCGCTCTCCGCCCGG
Source organism: Kitasatospora sp. NPDC059408 (assembly GCF_042751525.1). Taxonomy (NCBI): domain Bacteria; kingdom Bacillati; phylum Actinomycetota; class Actinomycetes; order Kitasatosporales; family Streptomycetaceae; genus Kitasatospora; species Kitasatospora sp. NPDC059408. The sequence continues at coordinate 8,093 of NZ_JBHYWI010000048.1, read as the reverse complement.
GGCACCGTGCTCGGCATCCTCAAGCTGCTCCGGCTGCCCGACCGCACCCCCTTCGACGAGAGCGACGCCGCGACCCTCAAGGAGCTGGCCGTCCGCGCCGCCCTGTCGCTCGACAACGCCAGGCTGCACCGCGCCGAGTCCCGGGTCGCCACCACGCTGCAGCGCTCGATGATCCCGACCCGCCCGCCGCAGATCCCCGGCGTGCAGATCGCCCACCGCTACCTGCCCGGCGACCCGAAGGCCGAGGTCGGCGGCGACTGGTTCGACGCCATCCAGCTTCCCGGCAGCCGGGTCGCCCTGGTGGTCGGCGACGTGATGGGCCACGGCCTGCACTCGGCCGCCGCGATGGGCCGCTTCCGCACCGCCATGCAGACCCTCGCCGCCCTCGACCTGCCGCCCGGCCAGCTGCTGCGCCACCTCGACAACCTGGCCCACAAGCTCGGCGACGACCACCTCGCCACCTGCCTGTACGCGGTCTACGACCCGATCAACCGGACCTGCGAGCTGGCCAGCGCCGGCCACGTCCCGCCGGTCCTGGTGCACCCGGACGGCACCGGCGAGCTGCTGGAGATCCCGGCCGGCGCGCCGATCGGGGTCGGCGGGGTGCCGTTCGTCGCCAAGACCATCGACGTGTCGGACGGCTCGATGCTGGTGCTCTGCACCGACGGGCTGGTCGAGGTCAGGGGCGGCGACATAGGAGCGGGCCTGGCCGCGCTCTGCGGCAACCTGATCGACCCGCGGCAGAGCCCCGAGCAGGCCTGCGACGTCGTGCTGGAACGCCTGCACTCGGACGACCGCAAGGACGACGTCGCCCTCCTGGTGGCCCGCTTCGACGGGGTCGCCCCGTCCGAGGTGGCCACCTGGGACCTCACCGTCGACCACCGCGAGGTCCGCCGGGCCCGCGCCCTGGTCCGCGAGCAGCTGGCCGCCTGGCACCTGGAGGCGCTCAGCGACACCACCGAGCTGCTGGTCAGCGAGCTGGTGACGAACGCCGTCCGGGTGGCCAGGGACCGGGTCCGGCTGCAGCTGATCCGGGTGGACAAGCTCCTGGTCGAGGTCAGCGACGACAACCACAACCTGCCCTCGCTGGAGCCCGCCGAGCAGCTCGGCGAGACCGGCCGCGGCCTCACCCTGGTGACCAAGCTCGCCGAGCGCTGGGGCACCGCCCGCAAGGCGGTCGGCAAGGTCGTCTGGTTCGAGCTCCCGCTGCCCCACGGCCCCCGGAAAGCCTGAGCGGCCGGGCACCGGGCGTGCTGCCCGGTACCCGGCCGCTCAAGGCCGCAACGATGCTCCCTACGGGATGACGGCGCCCGCCGAGGTCCGCCGCCGGGCCTCCACCGCGACCTCGCGGGAGGCCGCCGTCGCCACCGAGGTGGCGGCCCCGACCCCGGCCAGCACCCGCGGCCAGAAGTCGCCGAACACCTCGACCGAGACGGCGATCAGCAGCGCGGTGATCACCGCGACGACGTGCTCCAGACCGGCCAGGTTCGGCAGGACGACCGCCTCGCCGACCATCAGGACCACCACCAGCCCGGCGGTGAACCAGGCCCGGCAGCGGAACGCGATGCAGATCGCCAGCGCCACCACCGCGGCCGAAGGCCCGGTGTCCCGCACGTAGGCGACCCACTTCGGGAAGCCGAACAGGTGGTCCGGCCCGATCGCCACGCCGAACCGGGCGAACAGCGTGCCCGCCAGGGTGCAGGCGTAGGCCACCACCAGCGTCATCCGGCGGCCGAGCACGATCTCGGCGATGCCGAAGACCAGGAAGACCTGGGCCAGCGCCCCCCAGACCGGCAGGTCCAGCGCCGGGACGTACAGCGACAGCGGGGTGCGCAGCAGGGAGACGTCCAGCGGCAGCGCGGCCTTCACCACACCGATGTGGTTGACGAAGCGCTCGCCGCCGGGCAGGTGCTGCACGATGCTGAACAGCAGGATCAGAAACGTCGCCGTGGTGGCCAGCGGAACGGCGGCGAACTTCTTGCGCACCACCTGGTCGCGGACCGTCACGAACAACGTCCCCCACTCGGCGACAGCGGCCGCTCTGGCTGTCGCCAGCGGCCCCTTTCGCACGCCCCCCGCGTGGGTCCTGTGAATCACAGCCGTCCTCTCCCGAATCCCCGAACCGTTGAGTCTTTTCTCAGCTACCTCAACATTAGAAGCCTCTTAACAAATCCACATCGGCATGGATGGGGATAAGGGTCATCCTCAGGGGGGAGGGGATCCCCCCTATGGCACCCCCATCCGGCCGTCCGCCGCCCCCCGCCCCCCGGCGGAGAAGCGGGCGGAGGACTACTCCTCGCCCTGCTGCGCGCCCACGGGCACCCGGGGCGCCACCACGGCGGACCCGGAGTGCCGGCGCCGGAACAGGGCCGGCATGCTCGGCGCGACGATGAAGCCCTCGGCACGGGCGCTCGCGATGCCGATCCGCGGAATCTCGCTGCTCTTCTCGAAGAGCAGGTAACGCGGTTCCCAGATCGGCCGGTACTTGGCGTTGGCGCGGTACAGCGACTCGATCTGCCACCAGCGCGAGAAGAAACCGAGCACCGAGCGCCACAGCCGCAGCACCGGGCCGGCCCCGAGCCGCGAACCGCGCTCGAAAACGGAACGGAACATCGCGAAGTTCAACGAAACCCGCTTGAGCCCCACCTCGTCGGCGCGCTGGAGGAGTTCGATCACCATGAACTCGACCAGGCCGTTCTCGGTGTCCCGGGCCCGGCGCATCAGGTCCAGCGAGAGCCCGTCCGGGCCCCACGGCACGAAGCTCAGCAGCGCCTTGAGCTCGCCGTCGCCGTCGTGGCACTCCAGCATCACGCAGCGGCCGTCGGCCGGGTCGCCGAGGCGGCCGAGCGCCATCGAGAAGCCGCGCTCGGTCGCGCCGTCGCGCCACTCGTCGGCCTTGGCCACCAGCCGCTCCATCTCCGCCTCGGAGATGTCCTCGTGGCGGCGGATCCGCACGGTGTACCCGGCCCGCTTGACCCGGTTGTACGCCTGCCGGACGACCCGCATGGCCCGGCCCTCCAACGAGAACTCGTCCAGCTCGACGATCGCCTCGTCACCCAGCTCCAGCGCGTCCAGCCCGTGCCGGGCGTAGATCACGCCGGCCTCCTCGGAGGCACCCATGACGGCCGGCGCCCAGGCGTGCTCGCGGGCCTCGGCGAGCCAGGCGTCGATCGCCCCCGGCCAGGCCTCCGGGTCGCCGATCGGGTCGCCCGAGGCGAGCGACACCCCGCCGATCACCCGGTAGGTGACGGCCGCCTTGCCGCTGGGGGAGAAGATCACGGCCTTGTCCCGGCGCAGCGCGAAGTAGCCGAGGGAGTCCCGCTCGCCCTGCTTGTCGAGCAGGGTCCGGAGCTTGGCCTCGTCCTCGGGGTTCAGCAGCTCCTTGCCGCGCGGGCTGCGGAAGGCGACGTACAGCACGAGCAGGAACAGCACCGCGCCCATCGCGTTGATCACCGCGTTCACCCAGGTCGGTGCGTTGATCACGGAGCGCAGGTGCTCGGACGGGGTGATGGTGATCATCCGGCCGACGGAGTAGCGGAAGAGGTCCCAGAAGCCGGCGCCGCCCAGGTCGTTGGTCAGCCACACCAGCAGCGCGCCCACCCCGCCGCCGAACAGCAGCCCGCCGACGAAGGTCGCGGCGGCGGTCTTCGGGTTGGACTGGTCGCCCTTGGAGGTGAACTCCTTGCGCCCGATCAGCAGCGCCAGCACGAACAGGCAGGTCAGCACCGTGGAGATGTAGTTCAGCGGGTGCCGGTTGAAGCGCTCGTCGGGCAGCACCATGGCAGCCAGGTAGAGCAGGGCGAACATCCCGGCCAGCGCCGCGTTGAAGATCCACGCGGCCCGCTTGCGCCGCCGCATCGCGACCGCCAGGAACACCGACAGCACCGCGCTGGCCAGGCCCGAGGTCATCAGGTACGGCGTGAAGTACTCGCCCTCGTTGTGCTCGCTGACCTGGTCACGGAACGGCACCAGGAGTACCGTCGCCACGTTCAGCAGCGCGATCAGCCGCAGGTACCAGACGGAGGCCGCGGCGGCCCGCGGGCGCCAGCGGTCGAGCGGGCCGACGGGCCGGGGCCCGGTGGACGTGGCGGACGGCTCCGACTTCACAGTGGACGACACAGCTCAATTCCAAACGATCAGATGGTGGGGCGCATCCGCACACGGCCCGGCGCCGGGCGCCCGCACGGGCCCGACGGACTGACCGGCGGCCCCGGGCCCACCGGCCCCCGCACCGGGGAGCGGGCCGACGAAAGGGCAGCCACCAACATGGTTCCCCACCTCACGTGAGAATCGCGTGAACCGGGTAGCGGATTCCAGCCCCCGCCGAACGGCGGGGGTGCGGACCCGCCATGCGTTCGGCGGCCCGACCCGGCTACCCCTACCCTCGACATCGACCCGCGCGGACCGCCCCCACCCGGCCGCCCCAACCGAGGAGGCACCATCACCACCACCCGCGTGCTGATCGTGGACGACGAGATCCTGGTCCGCTCCGGCCTCGGCCTCATCGTCGGTTCCGCCCACGACCTGGAGGTGGTCGGCGACTGCTCCGGCGGCCAGGCCGAGGACCACGTCCAGCGGCTGCGCCCGCACGTCGTGCTGCTCGACATCCGGATGCCCGACCTCGACGGCATCTCGGTGCTGCGGAGGGTCCGCGCCCTGCCCGACCCGCCGGCCGTCGCGATGCTGACCACCTTCGACACCGACGAGTACATCGGCACCGCGCTGCGGGCCGGCGCCTCCGGCTTCCTCCTCAAGGACACCGCCCCCGAGCAGCTGGTGCACGCCGTCCGGGTGCTCGCGGCCGGCGGCAACATCCTCTCCCCGACCGTCACCCGCACCGTGATCGGCGGCTACGTGGACGGCGGCGGCCCGGACGCCGAGGCCTCCGCGCTCACCCGCACCCTCACCGGCCGGGAGCTGGACGTCCTGGCGCTGCTCGGCGAGGGCCTGTCCAACGCGGAGATCGCCGACCGGCTGTTCCTCGGCACCGGCACCGTCAAGGACCACATCAGCGCGATCCTCGGCAAGCTCGGCGCCGCGAACCGCGTCCAGGCCGCCGTGGTCGCCCACCGGGCCGGACTGGTCCGGCCGAAACCCGGCGACGGGGCATGACCGCCGCCGACCAGTTGCCGTCGAGACGGCTGCCGGCCTGGTGCACCGCGCCCTGGCTGATGCTGCTGCTGCCCGCGCTGTACTCCCTGATGGACGCGGCCCTGGTCGCCCGGGACGCCCCGTGGTGGCAGGTGGCGCTGTCGGTGCTGGCCGCCGTGACGCTGCTCTGGCGCCGCCGCTTCCCGGTCCTGGTGCTGCTGCTCACCATGCCCGGCAGCTACGTCGCCGACATCTGGCTGGCCCCGATCACGGCCGTCTACACGCTGGCGGCCGAACGCCCCAACCCCCGTCTGGTCATCCCCCTCGGCACCCTCTTCACCCTCGTCGAGTTCTTCCACTGGCCGATCTCCGACCAGACCGTCTGGCTGAGCCGCGACACCGCGCTCTACGCCATCCAGTCGATCATGCTCGCCGCCGGCCCCGCCGCCACCGGCCTGCTCGCCCGCACCCGACGGGAGCTGGCGGCCCGGGTCGAGGAGCTGATCCGGGGCCAGGAGCGGGAGACCAGGCTGCTCGCCGAGCGGGTGCTGATCAGCGAGCGCGGCCGGCTCGCCCGCGAGATGCACGACGTCGTCTCGCACCAGGTCAGCCTGATCAGCATCCAGGCCGGCGCGCTCCAGGTGAGCACCCCCGACCCGGCCGCGGTGGCCACCGCCCGCACCATCCGCGAGCTCTCCGTGCGCACCCTCGACGAGCTGCGCCAGATGGTCGGCGTGCTGCGCACCGGCGACCCGCGCCACAACACCCCGCTCGCCCCGCAGCCGCGGCTGGCCGACCTGCCCCGGCTGATCGAGCAGAGCGGCCTGGCCGCCGACGCCGAGCTGGCGCCCGGCGACCGCCCGTGGCCGGAGGCGGTCGAGCGGGCCGCCTACCGGACGGTCCAGGAGGCGCTCACCAACATCACCAAGTACGCCCCGGACGCGGCCGTGCACGTGAAGGTGCGGGCGAAGGGCCGGCGGCTGCGGGTCGAGGTGCGCAACGACCCCCCGCCGGTGCGGCCGGCCCGGGCGGACGCCCTGACCCTGCCGGGCGGCGGTCACGGGCTGGTGGGCCTGCGCGAGCGCGCCCAGCTCCTCGGCGGCACGCTGACCGCGGGCCCCACCCAGGAGGGCGGTTTCGAGGTCCGCGCCGAACTCCCCGCCTCCCGCGCCTGAGCCGGCTGCCAACCGCCGGGACGCCGCCCGGGGGCGGTCCCGCCGGAGAACGAGAAAGCCCCGCAGATCCGAAGATCTGCGGGGCTTCGCTGTGCGCGAGGGGGGAGTTGAACCCCCACGCCCTTTCGGGCACTGGAACCTGAATCCAGCGCGTCTGCCTATTCCGCCACCCGCGCATGGGTGCGTCTTCCGTGCCGACCGGATCCCCGACCCACCAGCGCCTCGCGGCCCTCGTGGTTCTTCGTTCCGGCCTCCCTCTCGGGCGGCCCTTCCGACGTGGAAAACAGTAGCACGACCTGGGGGAGTCCTCCGAATCCGTTCCGGCGGGACGGTTCCACCCCCGGTCCGCCACCCGAGCGCGTCCGAACGGATGCGCCCCGAACGTCCGGGCGAAGCGTGGAACCCCCTTCCGACGGGCACACCTGGCGTGCCGTACCCGATATGCGTCACCCTGTGTGTCCGAGCCCACCCCCGGGCACGACGCGTTCCGGGAACCGTACGGATGGGCCCGGCGTGGATACGATCAGTACGGAAGTACCGCAAGTAGGCACGACCGGCTCTCCGGGGCCCGGTCGGCAGGCAGGCGAACGAACCCTGGAAGGGGGTGCCCCATGGGAGTGCTGAAGAAGTTCGAGCAGCGACTTGAGGGTCTCGTCAACGGCACCTTCGCGAAGGTGTTCAAGTCCGAGGTCCAGCCCGTGGAGATCGCCGGTGCGCTGCAGCGCGAGTGCGACAACAACGCGAGCATCTGGAACCGCGACCGCACCGTCGTGCCGAACGACTTCATCGTCGAGCTGAGCCCGCACGACCACGAACGCCTGAGCCCCTACTCCGGGCAGCTCGGCAGCGAGCTCGCCGGCATGGTCCGCGAGTACGCCGAGGCCCAGCGGTACAGCTTCATGGGCCCCCTCCAGGTGAACCTGGAGAAGGCCGACGACCTCGACACCGGCCTGTACCGGGTGCGCAGCCGCACCCTGGCGGCCGAGGAGCCCCAGCAGTACGCCCCGTCGCAGCCCGGCTACGACCGCCCGCCGGCCGCCCCGGCCCCCGGCGCGCCGTGGCAGCAGCCGGGCGCCGACCAGTACGGCGCGCCCCCGCCGCCGGCCGCGCCCCCCGCCATGCCCCCGGCCCCGCCGACCGCGGGCGGCAACGTCCGCGCGTTCCCCGGCTCCGGCCACGGCGCCTCGGTCCGCACCTGGATCGAGGTGAACGGCACCCGCCACCAGATCTCCGGCGGCACGTGCGTGCTCGGCCGCTCGACCGAGGCGGACGTCCGGATCGACGACCCGGGCGTCTCCCGCAAGCACGCCGAGATCCGCCCCGGCAACCCTTCGATGGTCCTCGACCTGGGCTCCACCAACGGCATCGTGGTGGACGGACAGCACACCCAGCGCGCTACGCTCCGCGACGGCTCGCGAATCGTCGTGGGCTCCACCACCATCGTCTACCGACAGGTCGAAGGGTAGTGTCCGATTTGTTCGCGCGCTTCGCTCACCCACACGCGGGGCGGCCATGTCCGAACTGACCCTGACGGTGATGCGGCTGGGCTTCCTCGCCGTGCTGTGGCTGTTCGTCATCGTCGCGATCCAGGTGATCCGCAGCGACCTCTTCGGGACCAAGGTGAACCCCCGCTCCTCGCGCCGCGGCGGTGCCGCGCCCGCGCCCGGAGCCGGTGCGGCCACCGCTCCCGCCGCCGGACGCCCCGCGCCGACCCCGGGCCCGGGCGCCCGCCCCCACGCCCCGCCCGCGGGGCGGGGCCGGGGCCGCGGCCCCCCGACGCCGCGGGTCGGTGGCCGGGGGGCCCGGGGCGGGACCACCCGGGCGCGG